>CAZDXJ010000017.1:0-37166 GCA_964509475.1 uncultured Methylococcaceae bacterium
TCTATTTGTTCTTGCAGAAGCGCTTGTTTGAAATGCAGCCATAACAAACAGGAAACCAGGTAAATATAAAATTGAATTTCTATGCCTTTTTCATTATGAGACCCCAATAGACCTATTTAATCGAATAAGTTGAAAATGACATTGGCAATGGAATCGACTAGATCATCGGTGCCAGCCTTCCCCGTTGAAAAATTATCGGATAGGGGAAGGGCGTGTTTTTTTTGGGCTTGTGTTTTTTTTGCATGTTGTTTATGCAGTAATTGCCCTCCGGCTTTTTTCCATTCCAGTAAATGGATTAAATCACCGTTATCCAGCCAAACGCCGTGAATCGGACATTTATTGATGACAACGCCGCTGCGGTAACCAAAATTAGCGCGTTTCATAAAATTCCGGCATTGCGGGCATTTGATATAACGCACTTTTTTGGCGCCTTGATAACGATCCCGGTTGATATTAACAAGATGTTTCAGATTGATATGGATCGCCCCGGACACGGATTGTTCCAAAAGCACTTCCAGTTCACCCGGATCGAAAAACAGGCCGAAACATTGCGTACAATGTTCGATGAACAAAGGATTGGCTTTTTTTAATAAGATGGTTTGCAAGGGAATGTCGCAATGCGGGCAAATCCGATTGGAAAATTCCTGCGCTACCTGGTAGTTTTGCCCGCTCAAATCGACATCATTGCGGGTGCCACAGTACCGGCAGCGATTGCTGTTGGCCGGCAAAGGGGCTGAACAACTGCTGCAACGCGCCATTTAAAATCCATCCAGAATCTGTTTTTTTTTGGCTTGATATTCCTGGTCGGTAATCAGGCCCGCTTCAAAAACCTGTTTCAACTGGGTCAGTTTGTCCATGATGGCATTGTTGTCTTGTTGGGTCGTAACGTTTCCAAAACCGCTCTGTAATGTATTGGTCAGTGTCTGTCCCAGACCGATACCCGCCCCCAAACCCATGCCGGCGCCGGCCGCGCCGCTTTCATTACGCGCCGCTTCGCGCATGGCTTCCAATTGTTGCACACTGGCGTAATCCAGCCCCACGGCTTGAGCAGCCTGCGCTTCAGCCGTCAAATCGGCAATCCGGTTGATGCGTTGTTTGGTGTTTTCATCGAAATCCGTGCCTTCAATACGGAAGTCGGTTATCGCAAAACCCAGTTTGGAAAAATCCGCCGTCAGTTTTGCATGTATGCCAACGGCAATTTCTTCGCGCTGGGCATCGATTTCGGCGAAAGAAAAGCGGCTTTCGGCCAGAAAGTCGCTGAGTGGATGAATAATCCGGCTGGACATGACCTGACGAAAGTCATCGATATAAAAGTCGTTATGACTACCAACGACATTGACGAAAAAATCACGCGGTTCGGTAATGCGGTAGCTGTAATTGCCATAGGCCTTCAAGCCGACAGGAAACTTGTATTTGGGGTCATCGTAACGGATAGGCGAGCTTGTCCCCCATTTTTGGTTGAGAATTTTACTGGTTCGGAAAAAATAAATGGCGGCTTTATGCTCACTTTCAAAAAACTGCATGAATTTTTTGATCGTTGTCCAGAAAGGGATGTTGGCGGTTTCCAGTGCGATCAAACACTCGTCCGTCAAAACCGATTGCACCTTGCCTTCGTAGACGAACAGGCAACCTTGTCCTGGTCCGACGATCAATTTTGAGGCGTTTTTTATTTCATCGCCATTATCGGTCCATTGTTGAAATAACAAATTCGGGTGCGGGTTCCGCCATTCAATAACGGAACGTAACTGCCGTTTGATGCCATCGAATAAAGCCATAGTTCAGATCCGGAGTGTTTTGTTGTTCAGATAAAGTCTAGCATATTGTCCGCATTAATCGATACATTAGGAAAACGGGTTTTTGCCGATCCTTCATTCCGCTCGTAATGCCTCCAAAGGTTGCAGTCTGGCTGCTTTCATGGCCGGAAAAACACCGGACAGCAAACCAATCAATAAACACAGCGTCAACGATCCGAATATATAAGGCCAGGCCAGATGCACAGGAAGCTGCGGAATGAACAAGGCGATACTTTGTACAATGGCGATGCCCAACAAAATTCCGGCACAACCACCGCTGGCGCTCAATAACAGCGCTTCCGACAAAAACAGTTGAAAAACCGTTTGACGCTGTGCGCCGACGGCACGTAATAAACCGATTTCAGCAACACGTTCGGAAACGGCAATGGTCATGATCGTGAAAATACCAACGGCGCCAACCAGCAGTGAAATGCCTCCCAGGGCGCCAACGGCAAGGGTCAGGATATTGAGTACCGAATCCAGTGTTGCCAGCATTTGCTTTTGGGTAATGAGTTTGAAGTCCTCCTGGCCGTGCCGGTTTATCAATAAACGGGCAATCGAGGCCGTAACTTTTTCTACCGAAGCGTTTTGGGCATAAAGCAAATCAATTTCCATTAAACTTTCCCGATTGAACAAGGCCAACGCCTTGGCAGCCGGAATATACACCGAATCATCCAGATCAAAGCCCAGCATCTGGCCTTTGCTTGCCATGACCCCGATCACCCGGAACCGATCGCGGCCAATACGAATACGCTGGCCCAGAGGATTAGCGGAAGCAAATAATTCCTGTTGTAATTTACTGCCTAAAACCGCGAATGCGCGTGGATTGTGGAGTTCACCGGAAGGCAGGAAACGGCCGCTCCGTACCTTGATTTTCCATACCTCGGGAATCGCCGGGCCGACGCCAAATACACTGGCCCGGCGTTGCCGTTGCCGGGCTTCGATGCGGGCATTGCCCTGCAGGAACGGGACGACAGCGATAATGTTTTCCAGGCGGGTAAGGGCATTGGCGTCGGCCAGGGTCAAGGGCCGGACGTTGTTGATGACCGCGCCGGACAAACCAAAAACACTGGTTTTTCCAGGGGTAACGGCAACCAGATGGGTACCGAACTGGGTAAACTCCGCCAATACATAACGGTGGATGCCATTGCCTATGGCGGTCAGTACAATGACCGAGGCGATACCGATGATGATGCCCAAAGCGGTTAACAGGGAGCGTAATTTGTGACTCATCAAGGTACGCAGGGACAAATCGATTAAATCGAAAATACGCATAGGGCTATCTCCGCGACAAGGTGCGGATCGGATCCAAACCGGCGGCTTTGAAAGCCGGTAATGCGCCAAACAGCAAGCCTGTACCAATGGCAACCGTCAAGGCCGCAAACAAGGCCCAATCGGGAACAACCAGGATGAAATCGGGATAAAGGATTTGCAGTGCGAATACCGCTATTTGTCCAAGCAAGAATCCCAGGAATGCACCGGAACCGGACAATATCGCCGCTTCGCTGATAAACAGGCCGAGTATATGCGGTTTGCTTGCACCGAGCGCTTTCAACAAACCAATTTCAGAGGTACGCTGGCTGACACTGATCAGCATCACGTTCATGACCAGAATACCGGCAACGGCCAGGCTGATGGCGGCGATGCCGGCAACGGTCAGGGTCAGTGCGGTCAGAATTTTATCAAAAGCGCTGACCACGCTATCCTGGGTGATTACGGTAATATCCTCCTCACCCTCATGGCGGGCCTTGATAATCTGCCGGATTTCGCGGCTGGCGGCATACATGGCCGATTTGGATTTGCTTTCCGCCAGAATACGGAACAAGGCCTGGCGATTGAACAGGCTTTGCGCCGAGGCAACCGGAATAATGAGCATTTCATCAAAATCGACACCAATGGATCGGCCTTCGCTGGCCAATACGCCAACGATCCGAAAACGCCGGTCGTTGATACGCAGCCATTGTCCAAGAGCTTTTCGGCCGGAAAACAACTCACGTTCAATGGTGTGCCCTATGACGCAAACCGGAAGGCTTTTTTCGGCATCCATGGCGGGCAGGAAGCGGCCTTTGGCCATTTGTAAATGCCGCACCTGCCGCAATGCAGCGGTTGACCCGATAATATTGGTTTCCCGCTCCAGTCCAAAGGCGGAAACCGGTGCGGAACCGATCATGACCGGTGCGATTGCCGCGATATGCCGGTTCCTGCCGATTGCTTTGGCATCATCCAGGGTCAAATCGCGTGCTGTTTCGCCAAACAAAGGCGGTTGTCCACCGGTGGTTTCCGTGCGGCCAGGCAAAACAATCATTAAATGAGTACCTAACGATTCAAATTCATGCACGATATACAAACGCGCACTTTCACCCAGGGTGGTCAGTATCGTGACCGAAGCCACACCGATACTCATGGCTAACAAGATCAGGCTAACACGCAGGGGTTGAGCCAGAATGGCTCCGGTTGCAAAATGCAAGGTATCGCTTAAACGCATCGGCTTCAGGTTTGGATTTTGCCATCGACAAGACGGATTCGGCGCCGGGCACGCTGCCCCAAGGCCTGATCATGGGTAATCAAAATCAAGGTGACGCCTTTTTGGTTCAGCGTTTCCAACAGATTCATGATTTCCAGGCCGGTTTGACGATCCAGGTTACCGGTGGGTTCATCGGCCAGTAACACGGCCGGCTGCATGATCATGGCGCGGGCAATGGCAACCCGCTGCCGCTGCCCCCCCGATAGCTGGTCAGGGCGATGTCCGGCACGCTCTTCCAGGCCAACTGCCTGTAGGATTTGGCGGATGCGTTGTCTGCGGATTGCCGGTTCGATACCGGCCAGCATCAAAGGGATAGCGATGTTTTCAGCAGCATTCAGGCGGGGTATCAAATGAAAAAACTGGAATACAAAACCAATGTTTTCGCGGCGGATTCGTGCCAGTTCATTATCACTCAATTGGGTAACATCCTGACCATTGAACAAATAACGCCCTGAATCGGGTTTATCCAGCAAAGCGATAATGTTCAACAGGGTTGATTTACCTGAACCGGAAGGTCCCATGACCGATACGTATTCTCCTGCTTTGATATGCAGATTGATATCACGCAATGCATGAATCGGTTGTCCACCAATTTGAAAGGTACGGCAGATATTATCCAGTTGTATCATTCTTTTATCGTATAGATCCCGGCCTTGACCCCTTCGCGGCCAACGGAAAGCACAATGTCTTCGCCGGCTTCAAGACCGGACAGGACTTCGGTGAAATTCCAGTTTTGCAAACCGGTTTTAATGATGCGTTCGACCAACAAACCATCGGCTTGCCGAACCAGGACCTTGTTGCCTTCCAGAATCGCTTCGGTCGGTATTCTCAAGGTATGCGGTTTTTGGGCAATGAGAATTTCGATGTCGGCGCTGTAACCAGGGAGCAAACCGTCCAGCTGCGAGCGGTCGGCCAGTTTGACCTCGACTTCCACGGTGCGTGCCTGTTTTTCCTTTTCCAGCACATAGGGGGCAATCCGGGTGATTTTTCCAGAACAACGCGGTTCTGGAAAAGCATCCAGGGACACACAGACGGAAAGATTATTGCGAATCCTGGGGGCATCGACTTCATCGATAGGCGCCGAGATATACAAACAGCTTGTATCGATCAGATCAATCGCCGGCAGGGTTGGAATGCCGGGGGGGGAAGGGGTAATGTATTCACCCAGTTCAGCATTGACTTCGGCAATGACACCCTTGAATGGCGCCCGGATTCGGGTTTGTTCAATCGCCGCCCGGGTGACTTGCAAACGCGCCTGATCGACGATAACTTGTTGTTTGGCAGCGCGGCAGGCGGCTTGTTGGGCACGGGCCTTGGTCCGGGCCAGATCCACGGCTTCATCCGATACGATTTGTCCCTGATGTTTCAGTTTCGATAAGCGCTGTGCCACCCGGTAACTTCCGGCTGCGGTTTGGCAGCTTTGTTCGGTGCGGGCACGATCACTTTTGATTTGCGCTTTGTCGAGATCGAGCCGGGCTTGCAGGCCTTTATTCCAGACTTCCAATAGGACCTGATTTTTTTGGACAATATCGCCTTCATGGACATCGAGCCGGGTGACTTCACCGCCCGCGCCCGGTGCCAGATAAGCCCGGCGGCAGGCCTTGACGGTACCGACACGGGTATTGGATACGGTTTCCTTGACCTGGCCTGAGGCAACGCGATAGAAACGCAGCCGGATGGGCTCAGGCCGTTGCAAATAATAGATAGCGGCCAGGATTAACATTAATACAATAATGCCAAGTCCAGACGATTTTCTGGAAACGGTCACGCTATCAAACCGCCAGGGTATGGGTGTGAAGGCCGGATTTTATTCATAATGCCGCAAGCGTTGACGCAGCATTTCGATTTCCTCAAGCAGTTGCAGAACCAGGGCGGCACCGGCAAGATTGATGTCCAAATCGCGCTGCAAATGCCGCGTTGTATGCAAACGTTTCAAGGCCGCAGCGTCGAATACCCAGTCATACACACTGGCGCCGCTTGGCTCCAGTATACCTTCGTTGACCATTTCGATGACATATTCGGCGCTGACTTTGCCGTATTCGCAAAATTCAAACAAGCTGAACCGGGTTTTGTCATCGAGCAAGGTTCCTGAAATGACATTCATTTTGTTGTTCATGATGCTTATACTCCCATTTTTGCACGCGGGTTCATGGGCATGGTTTTCGCCATTTGTTCATACAAGGCCTTTTGTTCAGCGCTATGCGCCGGCGGGGTGACGATACGCAATACGGCATACAGATCGCCACGGGGCGTACCCGGCAGACCTTTGTTCTTCAAGCGCAGTTTTTGCCCGGATTGGGAATTGGGGGGTATTTTCATTGATACCGTACCATCCGGCGTTGGAATGGAAATACTGCCACCCAATGCGCTTTCCCAGGGAGTGACCGGCAGATCCAGGTATAAATCCTTGCCTTCGGCATGGAACCAGGGATGTTTATTGAACTCGATGGTCAAATACAAATCGCCGTTTTTACCCTGGCCATAGCCGGATCCGCCTTGTCCGCTCAGACGTATGCGTTGTCCGGCAGTAATGCCTTTGGGAATTTTGACGTTTAATACCCGTTGCTTGTTGATGACATGGCCTTGTTCATCCAGTTCCGGTACGGTCAGGGATAACGAGCGCGTGGTGCCATGAAAGGAATCTTCCAGATCGATCAGGATTTTTGCGTGTTGATCAGAGCCATCGGTGTGAAAATAGGATTCATAATGCCTGCTCCGGTTCTCTGTTGCCCGCTGTTGCCCGAAAAGGCTTTCAAAAAACTCACTGAAGCCACGGCTGTCGTGATCAGTAAAGCCACCGCCCCGGAATACAAAACCGGCATCCCAGCCCGGCGGCGGCGTGAACGGTTGGCCATCCTGAAAGTTACTGCCCATGCGATCATAAGCCGCGCGTTTTTGCGGATCTTTCAAAACCTCATAAGCCTCGCCCAATTCCTTGAATTTTTTCTCGGCATCACGTTCCTTGCTGACATCCGGGTGGTATTTCCGGGCCAGCTTGCGGTAAGCGCGTTTGATTTCATCCTGGGTCGCGTTTTTGTCAACCCCCATGATTTTGTAATAGTCTTTATATTGCATGGTTATTGATTTCGGTTTTGAGGCGTTGATGCAGGCCTGCGAAAGAACCATTGCTCATCAGTACGAAATGGCTCCCGCAAGACATTCTGGCAGCCAGTTTAGCGACAATTTCATCAATTGTCCGCAGTATTTGTATATTTTCAGCATACTGGCAAAGCACACCCAAATCCCAATCGACATCGTCCGGCTGGTAAATGAAGGCTTGATCGGCATCGGCCAGGGATAAAGCCAGGGTTTCAGTATGCACCCCCATGCGCATGGTATTGGAACGTGGTTCGACGATGGCGATAATGGTTTCATGACCCACCCGTTTGCGCAACCCTTGTAATGTGGTTTTTATCGCGGTCGGATGATGGGCGAAATCATCGTAAAGCGTTACCGTATCCGTTTTGGCAATGACCTCCATGCGTCTTTTCACGTTGGCAAACTTCGACAAGGCCTTGCAGGCATCGGCTGGTGTGATGCCGACATGGCGGGCTGCGGCGATGGCCGCCAGGGCGTTGCTGACATTGTGCGCTCCGGTCAGTGGCCAGGTGATCCGGGCCTGTTTTTGTTGCTGGTAAAAAACATCAAAAGCGCCGCCATCGGCATGATGCAAAACCGCATTCCAGGCGGTTTGTGCATCTTGACTTCCTATCGCGGTATTTTCAATCGGCGTCCAGCACCCCATGGCCAGAACATTCTGGATATGGGTATCGTTAGCGGGGGCGATGATCAAACCCTGGCCGGGGATGGTGCGTACCAGGTGATGGAACTGACGTTTAATGGCCTCCAGATTGGGAAAAATATCGGCATGATCAAATTCCAGGTTATTCAGAACGGCGGTGCGCGGTTTGTAATGGATGAATTTTGAACGTTTATCGAAAAAAGCGGTATCGTATTCATCGGCTTCGATAACGAAAAACGAAGAATCGCCAAGACGGGCCGACAAACCAAAGTTCAACGGGATGCCGCCGATCAAAAAACCTGGTTTGAAACCTTGATGTTCCAGAATCCAGCTCAACATACTGCTGGTTGTGGTCTTGCCGTGCGTACCGGCGACAGCCAATACCCATTTGTCCTGCAAAACATGCTCGGCCAGCCACTGGGGACCGGAAATATAACGTAGTCCCTGATTGAGTACGGCTTCAACTTCCGGGTTGCCGCGCGACAGGGCGTTGCCAATGACGACCAAATCCGGTTTGCCATGCAAATTGTCGGCACTGTAACCCTCCATGAGCTGAATGCCTTGTTCGGCAAGCTGCGTACTCATCGGCGGGTAAACATTTTGATCGGAACCCGAGACCTGATAACCCAATTGTCTGGCAATCAAAGCCAGTCCCCCCATAAATGTACCGCAAATGCCCAAAATATGAATATGCACGATTGTAACCTTGGTTGTCAGGCCTGTTTATGCCAGGTAATATCAATTTTTCGATGCTGAGAGACGCAATCGCGAAGATACAAACTAATTAGACTTTGGTAAGGAACACTGGAGTCCTCGGCCATATCCTTAAAATATTCTATAACATCCTCGCTAAGTCTCATTGTCACTGGTTTTTTTAACTTTGAAGCATATGGATTTTTCCTAGACTCCATTGTTGATAGATCATATTCTTTTTTCATCATGAATCACCTTGAACTTACGCTCTTTCTTGATCGCCTTGCGTGCGGAAATATACTCCGCACGCTCACGGATGCGGAACCTGTCACCTGGAATATTTAGATTGCGGTGGCAGCAGGCGGATTGAAGTCCTCTGGCATTCCGGCGACGTCCAAAATTCCGCAAGCCCAGCCCTTCCACGGAAGAGCTGGGCAAGCCTGTCTGCCAACAGGCAGGCGTGACCGCGTGCAGTATAGTTGTTTTCTTTGTCGGCTTTTTTGCTTAATAGGCGGGCTGCAATTCCACATGACGTACAGCAGAAGTTTCATTCAAGACACGCCCCAGAAGATGTATTCGTATTTCATCGCTATGGGCAACTTGAAGCTGGATTAAGTCTCCTGAATTAAAAAACGAGCTGTTATAAATAATACAATCCTTGTTATACAAGGATTGAGTTGCGGGTAATAACACGGCCCATGCCGTCAAGTCATTCTTGTTCAAACAGGCTAGTTTAGCATTCATAGAAAGCATACGAATACCCATACTCGGATGCTTGCCTTGTTCGGCATAAAGCCGGCAAACCAGACCGACTTCAATTCGGCCGGTAAAATCTGGCAAGATACCAATAATAGCGCCGGTTTTCGCTTCGCAACGATCAGATAAACACAAGATGCGTCGGCCTTGGGGGCTAAAATCTTCAATTTTGATCGGGTGTGGATCAAATTCAGTATCCGGCACTTGCAATGATTGAACGCTTGAATGAAACCATTGCTCCGCCTGCAATTGATTCAATGTGTCTTCTTCTCTAGGCATAAATGTGTCTTTTTCTCTGGGTACAAGAGAAAATTCCCGACTTTGCTGCCGGGAATCTGTTTGTGGTTGCGTGGCTTCACAAGGTATCGGATCGTCAGGATTCAGGTGAAATAAATAAGCAACCAGAGCATCCAGCCCCATGATTGCCTTACAATACTGTTCGGTTTTGATACGTGTATTCTTGCGATATTGAGACATCCCCAACGTATTGATGACCTTTATAAAAATACGTCTTTGAATGGATCGTTCGCGATCGTTGCCAGAAAGGGATTCGTGCAGATTCTGGTACATCTTTTTTGCCACTACAACCGGTGAAATAAAACGGATGTTATTTCCGGGACAATAGGTTTTGTTTGACATCCGTTTGGGCGGTTGATCCTGGGTTATATCAAACCGGCAATAGCTGGGAATGTATTTTTTCTCAACTTTCGCTACAATTTTGACATATTGGACATATATTGCCAGATGCTGATAAATCCGTTTGATAAAACGGCTGCGAAACTGGTTACTGCTACACAATTCAAAGATCAGGATCAAAGCGAACATTTCCTGAGGCGTGCTTTTATGTTGCCCATCCAGACGCAACCGATAATCCAGCAACTTCATTTTTTCCGCTTGCTGATATAAACCATAACAGCGCTGCCAGAAACCAGGAAAAGGATCGGCATAAACCTCCTTGGAATACAAAAAGGAAGTCCCCAAAGCGGATAACGCCAGGTAAATACAACGCGCTACCGGTTCCTTGCGATGAAACAGGGATATTTCACGCACGCCGGCTGTAAATGCATCCGCCAGTCCGGCATAAAAATCAATTAATAAATGAACGGCTTGAGATAATTCTGTTGACAAAGGGAATACAGCATCCAGACAGGATGCTTCCATTTGATTGGCATAAAGCGAGGCAAAATCCTGTATTTTTTGCAAAAAGGCAAGGTATTGACTGATTTCCAGATTCTGCATTTTCAAACTTGGCAATACAAGGCGTAATTCCGTTAAAATTTTATCGGGACTGTTATTATGGATACGAGGCAAATATTCCAGCCAGATAGACAAGTTTTTTTCTGTCAAATCAAATGGCAAAGGCAAATTATCAGATGTCATGATCGGATTTCCATGTAAAATACAATAAATAATTTAGCGATAATACGCGATACCTGAAAAAAAATGAACAATCCACTTTTAAACAATCCCCCTTTACCCTTGTTTTCTAAAATCAAGCCGGAACATATCGAACCGGCTATCGAACAACTTATCGAACAGGCCCGCTGCATCATAGCCAAACAGCTGGCGGCTACAGACCATTATAGCTGGAAAAATCTGATTGAACCGCTGGAAGAGGTCAATGATCGTTTAAACAAAGCCTGGTCACCGGTCAGCCATATAAATTCGGTGGTCAACAACGAGGCGCTGCGCGAGGCTTATAACGCCTGCTTGCCAAAATTAAGCGAATACGCGACCGAAACCGGCCAGAATGAAGATTTGTATGCCGCTTATCGTTCAATTCGTGAAGGCGAGGAATGGGCAAGCCTGGATTATGCCCAACAAAAAATCATTGACAATGCCTTGCGTGATTTTCATCTATCCGGCGTTGATCTGAAGCCGGACGACAAACAGCGTTTCAAGGCAATCAGCCGTGAACTGGCACAACTGAGCAGCAAATTTGAAGAAAACCTGCTCGATGCAAGCCATGCCTGGAGCAAACCTGTCGAAAACGCTGAACAACTTCAGGGCCTTCCCGAAACCGCTCTGCAACAAGCCCGGCAAGCGGCAAAAACACGCGATCGGCCGGGATACCTGCTTACGTTGGAGTTTCCATCCTATCTGGCGGCGATGACCTATGCCGATGACCGGCAATTACGTGAAGAACTTTATACCGCCTACAATACCCGTGCTTCCGATCAAGGCCCACAGGCACCGCAATGGGATAATACCGAAATTATGGAAAAACTGTTGGCTTTACGGCATGAAAAAGCGCAATTGTTGGGCTTTAAAAATTACGCCGAATTGTCTTTGGTCACCAAAATGGCGGAAAATCCGGAACAAGTCGTTAGCTTTCTGGAGGAACTGGCCAAAAAATCCAAACCCCAGGCGGAACGCGATTTGGAAAACTTGCGCCGTTTCGCCCACGAACAATACCGGCTGGACGATTTGCAGGTCTGGGATATCCCTTATTATTCGGAAAAAATGCGCCAGCATTGTTATCAACTTTCCCAGGAAGAAGTTAAAGCCTATTTTCCAATAACCCGGGTGCTGCCTGGCTTGTTTGCCGTGGTCGAAAAACTGTATGGCCTGAAAATCAGTGAAATACACGATTTCGATCGCTGGCATGAAGACGTGCGTTTTTTCCAGATTCACGACCGGCAAGGCCAGTTACGTGGCCGATTTTATACCGATTTATACGCACGTCCGCAAAAACGCGGCGGCGCCTGGATGGATGATTGTGTTTCCCGCAAAAAAACCGATGCCAAAATACAAACCCCGACCGCTTATCTGACCTGTAATTTCACTCCACCGAGCGGTTCCGATCCGGCCCTGTTGAGCCACGATGAAGTCATCACCCTGTTTCATGAATTTGGCCACGGTTTGCATCATATGCTGACCCAGGTAGATTATCTGGGTGTTTCCGGTATCAACGGCGTCGCCTGGGATGCGGTTGAACTGCCCAGTCAGTTCATGGAAAACTGGTGTTGGCAATACGAAGCCTTGCAGCTGATTTCAGGCCATTATCAAACCGGGGCGGTTTTGCCGGAAACCTTGTTCAAAAAAATGCTGGCGGCAAAAAATTTCCAGTCCGGGATGCAGATGGTCCGGCAACTGGAGTTCAGTTTGTTTGATTTTCTGTTGCATTGGCAATACGATCCCAAACAAGGTGGCCGCATTTACCCGACGCTCGACAAGGTTCGCCAACAGGTCGCTGTCGTGCTTCCGCCGCCATTCAATCGTTTCGCGCACGGCTTTTCCCATATCTTTGCCGGTGGTTATGCGGCCGGCTATTACAGCTACAAATGGGCTGAGGTTTTGTCCAGCGATGCCTTTTCCCTGTTTGAAGAAAACGGCATTTTCGATCAGGACACTGGCGCTTCCTTTCTGCACAATATCCTGGAACAAGGCGGTGCCCGGGATGCCATGACCTTGTTTGTCAAGTTTCGCGGGCGTGAACCCAAAATCGATGCCCTGCTCCGCCACAATGGAATCGCAGCATGAAATACAAAGACTTGCGGGACTTTATTCGCTTACTGGAAACCCAAGGCGAATTAAAACGCATCCAGTATCCAGCGGATCCGGTTCTGCAAATCACCGAGATTTGTGATCGAACCTTGAAACAACAAGGTCCGGCGTTATTATTTGAAAATCCTAAAAATTCATCGATACCCTTGCTGGCCAACCTGTTTGGCACAAGCCATCGCGTCGCCCTGGGCATGGGTGCCGATTCTGTCGATAAACTCCAGGAAATCGGTCAATTGCTGGCCTATTTGAAAGAGCCGGAACCGCCTAAAGGCATGAAAGATGCGTTTGACAAATTGCCGGTATTCAAACAAGTGTTGAACATGGCGCCAAAACTTGTCAAAAATCCACCTTGCCAGCAAGTCGTATTACGTGGTGATGAGATTGACTTGTCGCTTTATCCCATCCAGACTTGTTGGCCGGAAGATGCGGCACCACTGATTACCTGGCCTTTGGTGATCACCAAAGGACCCCATAAAGACCGGCAAAACCTCGGCATTTACCGGCAACAGGTGATTGCCAGAAACAAGGTCATCATGCGCTGGCTTGCCCATCGGGGCGGCGCCCTGGATTTCAGGGAATGGCAGCAAACCCATCCTGGCGAAGCGTTTCCGGTCAGCGTGGCCTTAGGTGCCGATCCGGCGACGATACTGGCGGCGGTCACCCCGATTCCCGATGCCTTGTCCGAATACGCATTTGCCGGTCTGCTGCGCGGCAGTAAAACCGAAGTTGCCGACTGTTTCGGTAATGACTTGCAAGTACCCGCCAGCGCCGAAATTGTTTTGGAGGGCTTTATTTATCCAGGCGAAACCGCCCGTGAAGGGCCTTATGGCGATCACACCGGTTATTATAATGAAGTGGAAGAATTTCCGGTGTTCACGATTGAAACCATCAGCCAGCGCCAGAACCCGATCTATCACAGTACCTACACCGGCCGGCCTCCTGATGAACCGGCGATTTTAGGTGTGGCCCTGAATGAAGTGTTCGTGCCGATACTGCAAAAACAATTCCCTGAAATCCTGGATTTTTACCTGCCGCCGGAAGGTTGCTCCTACCGCATGGCCGTCATTCGAATGAAAAAACAATATGCCGGTCATGCCAAGCGGGTCATGCTTGGCACCTGGTCATTCCTGCGCCAGTTCATGTACACCAAGTTTGTCATTGTCGTCGATGAGGACGTCAACGCCCGTGACTGGAAAGACGTGATTTGGGCCATGACCACACGCATGGATCCAGCCCGGGACATTACCCTGCTGGAAAATACCCCTATCGACTATCTGGATTTTGCCTCACCGGTTTCCGGTCTGGGTTCTAAAGCCGGTTTTGACGCCACCAACAAATGGCCGGGAGAAACCCGGCGCGAATGGGGACGACCCATCGTTATGTCATCGGATATTATCAAACAGGTTGATGAAATCTGGGATACCTTGTAATCCGTATCCAGCCTTAGCCTTTGCCGGCCTTCTAACAGAGCATGAAACGGCGGATTTTGAACCTTGCCGGAGCAGCGGTTGCGGCAACAACAAGAGCTGACAGCCGCCAGCTTCATTGCTGCAATCGCTTTTCCAGATACTCACACAAGGTTTTCAATATCTTGATGCGTGCATACCGTTTATCATTACCCTCAATCAATAACCAGGGCGCCTTTCGGGTACTGGTGCGCATGACCATTTCATTGACCGCCAATTCGTAATCGGCCCATTTTTCACGGTTCCGATAGTCTTCCGCCGTGATTTTATATTGTTTGTAAGGAATCTGTTCGCGCTGTTTGAAGCGTTTCAGTTGTTCGTCTTTGTCAATATGCAGCCAGAATTTCAATACCAGGATGCCATGTTCGCTCAACTCTTCTTCAAAATTTACAATCTCGGCATAAGCCCGTTTCCATTCCTGCCGTCTTGCAAAGCCTTCAACCCGCTCGACAAGCACCCGGCCATACCAACTCCGATCATAAATCGTCACTTTGCCGGCGCGGGGAATATGCCGCCAAAAACGCCAGAGGTAATGATGCTGTTTTTCTTCATCCGTTGGCGCGCCTATGGAAATAACCTGGTAATTGCGGGCATCGATAGCACGGGTAATGCGCCGGATAGCGCCGCCCTTGCCGGCCGCGTCCCAACCTTCAAACACCAACACGACCGACACTTTTTTGTTTTTGGCGATCCAGCTTAATTTGTTCAGTTTGCCTTGATAATACTCCAGCCGGGTTTGATAGGTTTTTTTGTCCAGACGACAGCTCAAATCCAGGGAATCCAGCAAGACAGCCTGTTCGTACTCAATACCAGAATGGTATTCATCACTGTTTTCGATCAGCTTACGGCTCGATTGCCGGTATGCGATATGTTCGGTGATCCGGGACAGAATGTGTTTTCCCACTGTCAAACTGCTGTAATGAATATCGCTGCCATCGATGATTAACCACGGTGCCTGGCCGGTACTGGTCTCGGTCAACACCTTTTCCGCAACCCCAACAAAATCATCATACATTTGCAGATGTTTTTTATCTTTTTTCGTCACCCGCCAGGCGGTATCAGGATTTTTTTCCAAGGCCCGCAGACGCTTTTTCTGGATGTCTTTTTTCAAATGCAGCCAACATTTGATAATCAACGCGCCATCATCAATCAACTCCTTTTCCAATTGCTTGATATGCATTAACTCCAATTGCAACCGGTCATCTTTAATCAGTCCATAAACACGCCGTGACAGCGGCTCGCTATACCAGGAACCGACATAAATACCCATTCGCCCCCGTTGCGGGAATGTTCGCCAAAACCGCCAAAACCGGGGCCGTTCCTTTTCTTCATCACTCGCCTCATCAAATGCATTGGTGCGCATCAAACGGGGGTCCATCCATTCATTGAGTAAATTGATAACTTCACCCTTGCCACCGCCATCAACCCCGGAAATCAGGATGAGTACGGTAAAATCACATTTTTCAAGTTGCATCTGCGCGGTTAGCAACGCTGTTCTCAGGTCGGGTATTTGCTGATTGTAATCTTCTTTTTTTACCTTATGGCCCAACTCGGCAATTTCAAACATGGTGATACTATACCTTTGTCTTCATCATCAAAAGATACAATTATAGAGGTTCGGGATAATAAAAATGAGCTTTGACCGTCACAGTGATAGAATGCAGTTCATGTTTACAACTTGTACGAATTTATGACATTTACAACGGCTGATCTCTGTGACCAATATGCCCATTCAGAACATTTCCAGATTGCAGAGCCTATTTTCAAATCGTTTGGCGCCAATCCTGCATTTTGCGGACAAATTACTACATTAAAAGTTTTTGAGGACAACATTCTGGTTAGGGAGACACTTTCACAAAAAGTCAATAACCGGGTTTTGGTCATTGATGGCGGTGGCTCCCACCGCTGTGCCTTGTTGGGCAGCGATCTGGCACAAATGGCTTATGATAATGGCTGGCAAGGTATTGTCGTCTATGGCTGTATCCGGGATACGGTGCAAATCAGCCGAATACCGCTTGGCATCCGGGCATTACATGCCCATCCTTTAAAAAGCCGTAAACGGGGCGGTGGCAACAAAAACGTTCTGATCAGCTTTGCCGGTATTAATTTCAAAAAAGATCATTTTTTGTTTACTGATGAAGACGGAATGATCGTATCCGAAACCCAATTGAGGTAGAATAACTTTGTTAATAACCAAGCAATAGTCTCAAGATATGCAAATTATATTAGCTAACCCGCGCGGATTTTGCGCGGGCGTCGATCGGGCCATTGATATTGTCGATCATGCATTGGAAGCCTTCGGAGCACCGATTTATGTTCGTCATGAGGTGGTTCATAACCGCACGGTCGTCGAAGGATTAAGAGCAAAAGGTGCTATCTTTATTGAAGATATTGCCGATGTTCCGGTGGGTTCTTATTTGATCTTCAGTGCTCATGGCGTATCAAAAAAAGTCCAACAAGAGGCCAAAGCACGCAACTTGACAATATTTGACGCCACCTGCCCATTGGTTACCAAAGTCCATATCCAGGTATCCAAACATGCCCGCAACGATACTGAAGTCATTTTAATTGGCCATGCCGGCCACCCCGAAGTTGAAGGCACGATGGGGCAATACGAAAAATGTACCGAACATGGTGATATTTACCTGGTTGAGACACCCGAAGATGTCGCCAGGCTAAAAGTCAATAATCCCGACAAACTGGCCTATGTGACCCAAACCACATTGTCCATAACCGATACCCGGATTATGGTTGAGGCCTTGCGTAAACATTTTCCAGCCATTCAAGGTCAGAAAAAAGACGATATTTGTTATGCAACCCAAAACCGGCAAGATGCAGTACATGATTTAGCCAAAATAGCCGACCTCATTCTGGTTGTAGGTTCACCGAACAGCTCAAACTCCAATCGCCTGCGTGAAATTGCCGAACAACTGGGCAAACCGGCTTATCTCATCGATACCGCCCGGGATATGCACAAGGAATGGATCGATGGCATTGATGTTGTCGGCGTTACAGCCGGCGCTTCCGCTCCTGAAATTTTGGTGCAGGAAGTGATCGAACAGCTTACATTGTGGGGTGGTCAGACAACTGTTGAAAATCAGGGCAAGGAAGAAAGAGTCGTGTTTTCCCTGCCCAAGGTATTACAAGCACAGATCAGGCAACAATAAATCAACCGCCTATCTGTTTTATTGCATTTAGCGATGGCGGATTTGTCGCACCGATATCAATGCACATTTCCACAGGGAAATGGTTCCCGTTTGGTATCGACTCACCCCCCTCTGAAAAGCCGGTGCAGGTTGTTGATTTATCAGGCTTGCCCTTACCCATTGCCATTAAGTTAAGCCCTTTTGTTGAATGGATTTATGGATGTAGGTGCGGATTTATCCAGCCATTCGCAGAAAAGCTGGATTTATCCGCATAGTACAACAAGCCGCACCGGCACCCAAATCATTTAATGGCAGTGGCCCCGATGGCCGGTTCATTTTCCGCATCCGTGATGCATGCGGAGTATAACGTATCACACAGCTTCTGAAAGACATCGTTTTATCCTGTTCAAAAACACGGGTTCAGGCTTATACAAGTTTTGGTGTATTTGCAAAACATTAACCGGACAGGCAATATTTTGTATTGTACCCGCTATGAATATACAGTTGTGCCGGTTTGAACGGCAATTTAATGTTTCAACGCTTACTCAACTGCCTGATCCGTGGTTAAGACAGCAAGGGATAGAGGTCTGGATAAAAAGAGATGATCGGCTGCATCCGGTTATTTCCGGCAACAAATGGCGTAAACTGAAATATATTCTCGACCAAATCCTGTCGGATTCGTTGGATACTGTGATCAGCATGGGTGGCGCCTATTCCAATCATTTACATGCCCTGGCTTATGCGGGCATGAAATTAGGTTTTAAGACAGCTGCGTTTATACGCGGGGAAGCTGTTTATCCACTGAACCCGACTTTGCAGGATGTCCGGCAATGGGGGATGCGGCTGAATTTTGTTTCGCGTGGTGCTTATCGGGAGTTGCGTAATTATCGCGAGTGTACAGATTTGCCAGGTTTGGAGCATGAACAATATTGGTTGCCTGAAGGTGGCGCGTTGCCGCTGGCTTTGCTGGGGGTCAGGGAAATCGTTGCGGAAATCGATTGCGATTATGATGTTTTGTGTGTGCCTTGTGGTTCCGGGACAACTCTGGCCGGGATAATTGGCGCAGTGCCGGAAAACAAACGGGTGATCGGGTTTTCGGCTTTGAAAGGTGGCGCCTTTTTGGAGCATGAAGTCTTACGGTTGGCAGGGACGAATTTGCCGGACGGTTTACAATGGTCGATTAATCAGGATTATCATTTTGGTGGTTTTGCCAGAATCAAGCCGCAGTTATTGAGTTTTATCAGGCATTTTGAAGAAATTAACAGGATTCCATTGGAGCCGGTTTATACGGGCAAGATGTTTTATGGTATTTATGATTTGATCAGTAAAAATTATTTTGAACCGGGGCAGCGTATCATTGCGATACACACGGGAGGATTGCAGGGCAAAAGGGGTTTTTCCTGACTCTGGTGAAGTTTATGTTGTGATAAGCGGCTTTGAAAGCCTATAATTTCAACCTTATTAATTGCATTGACTTTATATTAAAAGTGCAAGATTTTTCATAACATAAGGGGATATTTATGTGCTTTACTGCAAATATGTCACTCGGAATGGGGGCCGTTGGCCTGATCGCTTCCGGGATTACCTTGTTGGATAAAGAAGAGCAATTTTGGGTTCGTTTCGCCCGCTTTTATGCCATATTCCATTTTTCATTGATGGAGTTCATCCAGTATTTCGCTTATCCGGTTGCCAATCAATGCGGTTATGGGACGAATTTGTTTTTAAGTGAATTGTCGACGGTGCATATCAGTTTACAGGCTTTGGCAATTATGCCGGCATTGGCAACGTATTCATCGGACAAGACGGCTATTAAAAAAGCGACACTGATCAGTGTTATCCTGAGTGGATCATTTTTAATCTGCAATGCCTTGCCGGAGAGTTGGCAGGTATTTGGCAGAAGCGGGAATTTCATCGGTGAAATGGTCGCCTGTTTGTTTATGGGGGAATATCATATCGGTTATGCGATATCGAGTGCCTATGGCTTGTATGTGACCCACGGCTCTTTGTTTGCTTTGGCATTGAGTGGGTTTTTGTGGAAGGATAATTGGAAAATTTCCAGTTATCACATGGTTATGGCCTTGTTTACGCTGTTTATGCCGCAGTGGGTATTGGGTGTCTCGACCGGTGAGGCGGCAGCGATTTATTGCTTTTTTTCGATTCCCATTACCGTTAGTTTTCTGCCGTATTTTAAAAGATTCTTCACGGTTCACGAGGCAATGGCAGGGCGGGAATTGGCGGTCAATGATGAGTATTAGAAGGATAGTATTGTAAAAAAGCACTTCCATTGCTGGATCGGTAGATACCATCTCTCCATGTCAATCGCAAGATGGAAATTATCCAATTTGCGGTTGATAGGGGACTTGGTGTTTTAAAACTTTAGTTTGGAAAAACACGAAACGACGAGAAATTTTTCGGTTTTTTCCGTAAAACGCCTTTGTCTGACCGTAAAAATGAGAAACGACAGGAAACCGATCGGGACATGCTGATGCGAATCGGTAAAAAGTTTGCCGTGCTTTATTTTGTTGTTTTCATGTTTGATTCACTGCTTGATTGGTCGTTGGCTTTACTTGATAATTGCTCAAGTTAGTTCATCTGCTCATCGAAATTTGTGAGGAATTGACTGAGCTGATTATGGAGTATGCCTTGCATACCAGTCATCATCAAAGCGAAACAATCCTTTTTAATGCTGTTTGTCTGGCTAA
This sequence comes from uncultured Methylococcaceae bacterium, assembly GCA_964509475.1. GTDB lineage: Bacteria > Pseudomonadota > Gammaproteobacteria > Methylococcales > Methylomonadaceae > CAZDXJ01. The sequence goes on from CAZDXJ010000017.1 coordinate 20,330, forward strand.
AATACAAACGGGCAAGGTTTTCTACTGGAGAGATTTATCTTTGCAGCAAAGGGTAAACTGTTGCTGCGTGCCGCCAAGGAGCGTGTCATGCAGGCGGGTGTCAGCGATCCCATCTGTAGTCAACGGCATGGGGGGCTGATTGAATCGTTGGTCGAATTGGAAGAGAGCATCTGGGTGTTGGTCCTTGGCTTGCGGGGTCAGATCCATGATCGGAAAACGGGACAGATCGGTGCCAAACTGGAAGCAATCATTCGTTCATTACATCGGCCTATTTTGGTCATCAATGATCGCTTCAAGTTTCCAGAGCGGATGATGATTGCTTATGATGGCGGCAAGGCGGCGGATAAAGCTGTGGAGATGATTGCAGCGAGCGCGCTTTATGTCGGTATGGACTGCCATTTGGTTTGTGTCAATGACAAAGAAAAAATTGCTGCCGCACTGCTTGAAAAGGCACATGACAAATTGCTGGTGTCCGGGGATATTAAGGTCACTGCGGTAACCTTGAAAGGTGATCCTGAGCGTGTGCTGTGTGAGTACCAGCAACAACATGATATCGATTTGACGGTTATGGGGGCATTCAGTTACACCCGCCTGCATGATATGCTGCTCGGTAGTTTTACCCACAAAATGCTGCTCAATACCAAAAAACCTTTGCTGCTGCTCAGGTAATCAAATAGCGTTCAACAGGATGAACGGCAGGCAGAATTATTCCGACCAGTTGATTTCTTTAGCGGTTTCCGGGCCGATGATGCATTCGCTCAAACTCGCAGGCATACGCGATCTATGGGGCGACAAAGGGATATAACCCCCCATTATCTCGGCCTTTTGTTGTGGATACAGAGGAGATTGTTCAGGAACTGCATAACCCTCAGGGTAAACGGGTTGGCCATTGGCATCGTATTTATCAGTTGCGCCGACGGTATGCAGGAACTCGTGGGTAATCACGATGTTGTTTTGTGCTTCCTGGGATTTTGAAGCAAATGCATGCACGATGGCTAACAGTCCTTTTGCCAGACCGAGTGAGTGTTGCAAGGTTCGGTTGGGTAATGTTTCATGGTATAGCACAAAGATACGAACACGGTGATGATAAGAGTCGTCGCCAGGCGTATTCCAATAAGCCCAATAACGGAATCTGAGCGTCCACCAGGCAATGGCAACGAAATTGGTGCCGCTTGCCGGGGGTGTGGGTGGTTTTGTTTTGATGATATCACCAAGATGGACTTGGGTCGGCTGACTGGTGATTATCGAATAATTGCGGCTTTGTTTTTGCATAAAACCATCGATGGCTTGAAATGCACTGACCTCCAACTGTTCAATATAATCTTCGACAATTGGATTGTCGTCACTGTTGATTGGAAAAACGACAATGTGCAGGGGTTCGCTCCAGGAGCGGCTTTTGAGTTTTTGGATTTTTGTGTAAAAGGCAACGGTTGCCAGTAAAAGCAATAACAGAAAAATCCGTATGAGTTGAAATAAATCGAGTTTCATGTGCCGTTTGTCAGGCAGAGCGTGACTTCCTGTATTTTAGCGTCAACAATTCTGAAGCCGCGCAGTTGCAGAACACCTTTGGTGTTTAACGAGATGATCAGGTACAGGGCGTCGGAGTAAGCCGCCATTTCCAGATCGGTTCGTGAAGGTATCGCCGGAGCCGATGGGTGGGAGTGGTAAATCGCGAACAGTTGTTCACCGCGTTGACGCATTGTCGCCATGGCGGCAATTTGTTGTTTGGCATCCAGCAGAAATCGTTGTTCGGGTTGATCAGCCACATTGTCAATGGGATAACAATGGCTTGGCCTGTTGTCCCGGCCGCCAATCAAACCGCAAATTTCCTGTTCCGGGGATATTTGGGCAAGATGCAGCAGTTGATTGGTGATTTGGCGGGGAATTTGTATTTCTTCAGGCTTCATATCAAGTTATCCGGGTTGGGCGAGAGTTATGCGGGGCAGTCCCGACAGATCGGTAAATGTTTCGATTTTTCGGTAATTATAGCTTTTAAAAATTTCTTGTACTTGTTGTTCCTGATCGTAGCCGTGTTCCAATAACAGCCAACCATTGGTTTTGATGTGTTTTCTGGCGCTGTCCGCGATGCGGGTAATGTCTGCCAGGCCTTGCGGGCCGGCAAGCAGTGCACTATTGGGTTCAAAGCGCACATCGCCCTGTTGCAGATGCGGATCGTTTTCAGCAATGTAGGGCGGATTACTGACTACAATGTCATAGACGGTTCCAGCCAGTTGTTCGAACCAGAAACTGTGCTGAAACCGGATGTTATGGGCCTGGTGCCGCTGCGCGTTTTGTTGGGCGATATGCAGGGCAGCGAGACTGGAATCGGTCGCAGTGACCTGGATGGCGGGACGTTCCACGGCCAAGGTCACGGCAATAGCACCGCTTCCCGTACCCAAATCGATGACGTGTAATGCTGAGGATGAGTGTTTGGGAATACGCGCCAGGGTCAGTTCAACCAGTTGTTCAGTTTCCGGTCTGGGGATTAAGACATCAGGCGTTACGATAAAGTCCCTGGACCAGAATTCGCGTTCACCCATCAAATAAGCGATAGGTGTCCCCCGGGCGCGTTGTTCCAGTAAATTCCAAAAATGTGTGCATTGGTTGGAAGTAAGCATTTTGTTTGGCCAAGCCCTTAAATAAGAGCGCTGTTTCTGTAATACAAAACTCATCAATACTTCCGCATCCAGAGCGGGGGATGGGGATGTTATTTGCAACAGAGTACTGGCCTGTCTGACAATACGGTCGATGGAATTCATGGTTAAAGCAGTGGAATGATGAGCAGGGCTACGATATTGATGATTTTAATCATCGGATTGATGGCGGGACCGGCCGTATCCTTGTAGGGATCGCCGACGGTATCGCCGGTTACCGAAGCGATGTGGGCATGGGAACCTTTACCGCCGTAATGCCCGTCTTCGATATATTTTTTAGCGTTGTCCCAGGCGCCACCGCCGGCGGTCATTGAAATCGCCACGAACAAGCCGGTAAGGATCGAGCCGATCAAGACACCACCCAAAGCTTCTTTGCCCAGAGTCAAGCCCACTATCAAAGGTACGAGAACCGGTAACAAGGAGGGCAAAACCATTTTTTTAATCGCTTCCAGGGTCAACAGATCAACCGCCTTGGAGTAATCCGGTTTACTGGAATAATCCATGATTCCGGGAATTTCCCGGAACTGGCGCCGAACCTCGTTGACGATATCGCTGGCGGCATGACCCACGGCTTGCATGGCCAGTGCGCTAAACAAATAGGGGATCAATCCACCCAGGAACAGACCGATAATGACCCGGTGGTCGGAAAGATCGAAGCGGACTTCGGCGTTCAGGTTGTGGGTGTAATCGGCGAACAAGACCAATGCGGCCAAGCCGGCCGAGCCAATGGCATAACCTTTGGTCACGGCTTTGGTGGTATTGCCGACCGCATCCAGCGGATCGGTGATATCACGAATTTTTTTGGGTAAATTCGCCATTTCGGCGATACCACCGGCGTTGTCGGTAATGGGGCCATAGGCATCCAGCGCGACAATCATCCCGGTCATCGATAACATCGATGTGGCGGCAATGGCGATGCCGAACAGTCCCGCCAATTCGTGAGCGCTCCAGATACTGGCACAAATAACGATAACCGGCGCTGCCGTTGACTGCATGGATATACTCAGACCGGCAATGACGTTGGTGGCATCACCGGTTGTCGAGGCTTCGGCAATATCGTGAACCGGAGCGTAGCGGGTTGAGGTGTAATACTCCGTTATGCCGACCAGGGCAGCCGTCAACAGCAGTCCGATGAGTGCGGAAAGGTACAGCCGGTTGGCGGTGACAATTTGATTGTCAATGATAAAATCATCATCCAGCAATAGCCGGGTGGCCGGGTAAAACAACAGGGCCGCAAGCCCTGCGGACAGGATGACACCTTTATACAGAGCCGCCATGATATGCCCTTGTTTGGCCCTGACAAACCAGGCGCCAATGATTGAGGTGATGATGGAAATGCCACCGAGAATCAATGGATATACGATTAAGGTATGGGCGATGTCGGCAACCATCAAATTGGCCAATAACATCGTTGCCACCAGGGTTACCGCATAGGTTTCAAACAGATCGGCGGCCATGCCGGCGCAATCGCCTACATTGTCGCCAACGTTATCGGCGATTACCGCCGGGTTACGCGGATCGTCTTCCGGAATGCCGGCTTCGATTTTGCCGACAATATCGGCGCCAACGTCCGCGCCTTTGGTAAATATGCCACCGCCCAGACGCGCGAAAATCGATATCAACGAGCCGCCAAACGCCAGGCCGATTAAGGCATGCAAAGGCTCATTGACAGCAAGCAACAGCAACAGGGCGTAATAGCCCGAAACACCGAGCAGACCGAGACCCACAACCATGAGGCCGGTGATGGCACCGCCGCGGAATGCGACCAGAAAGGCCGCTTCCATGCCATCGTAAGCGGCCTGGGCGGTACGGGAATTGGCTTGCACGGAAATATTCATGCCGATATAACCCGCCAGCCCTGAACACAGAGCGCCAATGGCAAAACCAACGGCCGTTCCCCGGTCCAGAAGAAAACCAATGAGCAAAAACAGCGTGACACCGACATAACTGATGACGGTGTACTGACGTTTTAGATAAGCCCGCGCCCCTTCCTGGATAGCACTGGCGATTGCTCGCATTTTTTCATTGCCTTGTGGTTGTGCCTTGATCCACTGAATCGAGTGGATACTGTAAAAAATAGCGAAAAGGGATGCAAAAATGGCGAAGGCAATATTCCAGGCCAGGCAAAGGCCAATGGAATCAAATGGGAGGTATTGTGATAGTGCTGTTTTTATGTCATCGAACATCAATTACCCTCTTTAAAGTCATGAAATAACAAACGAATGGTGTGGCGCAATTTTGGGTATATCGTTCCGGCATAACCGAATTCCGATTTTATAGCTTTAACAATAACAAAATCCATCAGGAAATGAATATACTCCGCTTCCTGCCCTACAGAGCTGAACCACGGATGGACACAGATGACACGGATTTATTAAACCTGAATTATCCGTGTTTATCCGTGGTTCCTACAATAGGAACACGGTATTTTGTAGGGTCGATCACCTGCTTGGTGGAAGACAGGAGCGCAGTGGATCGGCCAGCGGCCTGGAACGTCATTTCGTTGCCCTTTAACAATAACAAAATCCATCAGGAAATGAATAAGCTATAAAATTACCCGGAAATTTCTTGACCTGACCCATTAAACCCAGTAGTTTATTGAGTCCTTTTTCAAACACAAAAAGGATTTAAACCGATGCTCAGGTTTATCTTTGGGTGAATATGGCTGAAACAGCCAGCGATCAGTTATTGAGGTGGTTATTGTGGAGCTCAGTGGGGCGGAAATCGTAGTCCAGAGTCTGAAAGACGAAGGCGTTGAGTTTATCTTTGGTTATCCGGGTGGCGCCGTATTGCATATGTATGATGCGCTGTATAACCAGGAAGATGTGAAGCATATATTGGTTCGGCATGAACAAGCGGCAACCCATGCCGCCGATGGTTATGCGCGTGCAACCGGTAAGCCGGGTGTTGTACTGGTGACTTCCGGTCCCGGAGCGACCAACGCTGTGACCGGGATTGCGACGGCATTTTATGACTCGATTCCGATGGTGGTTATTTCCGGTCAGGTTCCTTCCGCGGTCATTGGCAGTGACGCGTTTCAGGAAGTCGATATGGTGGGGATCACCCGGCCTTGCGTCAAACATAATTTTTTGGTCAAGCAAGCGGCTGATATTGCTATCACGATAAAAAAGGCGTTCCATATTGCCACGACAGGCCGGCCCGGGCCGGTCGTCGTTGATATACCAAAAGATGTGACCGATCCGAATGTAAAAGTCCCTTATAAATATCCACGCAAGGTTTCAATCCGTTCGTACAACCCGGTGGTCAAGGGGCACCGGGGGCAGACCAAAAAAGCCGTGGACATGTTGTTGGCTGCGCATAAACCCATGCTTTATGCCGGTGGCGGCGTGATTTTGGGTGATGCGTCGAAACAACTGACCGAACTGGCACATGTTTTGGGGTACCCTGTTACCAATACCCTGATGGGGCTGGGCGGTTTTCCCGGTACGGATGCCCAATTTGTCGGTATGCTGGGTATGCATGGCACTTATGAAGCCAATATGGCGATGCACGAATGTGATGTGCTTTTGGCTATCGGTGCGCGGTTTGATGATCGGGTTACCGGCAAACTGAGTGAGTTTTGTCCTTATGCCAAAGTGATTCATATCGACATCGATCCGGCTTCGATTGCCAAAAATGTGCATGTGAACATACCGATTGTCGGTGAAGTCAAGCCGGTGTTGAAAGAAATGCTGGCTGTGATCAAGGAAAGCGAACGCAAGCCGAATCAAAAGGCTTTGCAAACCTGGTGGAATCAAATCGACAAATGGCGCAGTATCCAGTGCCTGAATTATGATCACAACAGCCGGTTGATAAAACCGCAATATGTTATCGAGCAATTGAGTGAAGTGACGCATGGTGATGCCTACGTGACTTCCGATGTGGGTCAGCACCAAATGTGGGCGGCACAATATTATAAATTTAACAAGCCGAGACGCTGGATTAACTCCGGTGGCCTGGGTACGATGGGATTTGGTTTGCCGGCGGCGATTGGCGTCAAACTGGCGTTTCCGGATGCCGATGTCGCTTGCGTTACCGGTGAGGGCAGTATTCAGATGTGCATCCAGGAACTGGCCACAGCGATGCAATACAATGCGCCGATCAAGATCATCAATCTCAATAACCGTTATCTGGGCATGGTTCGGCAATGGCAGGAATTTACCTATGAAAGTCGTTATTCGCATTCTTATATGGATTCAATTCCGGATTTTGTCAAATTGACTGAAGCCTACGGTCATGTGGGTATGCAGATTGATTCGCCCGCTCAGGTCAGACCGGCTTTGGAAGAGGCGTTTGCGATGCACGACCGCCTGGTTTTTTTGGATATTTTAACGGATCGTTCGGAGAATGTTTATCCGATGATTGAAGCGGGAAAAGCGCATAATGATATGAAACTGGCGCCTGGAACGCCAATAGACAGGGAGTTGGCCTGATGAGACATATTATTTCCATATTGATTGAAAACGAATCCGGGGCGCTTTCCCGGGTCGCCGGCTTGTTTTCAGCGCGGGGCTACAATATTGAATCGTTGACCGTTGCAGTCACCGAAGATCCCAGTTTGTCGCGGATGACCCTGGTTACCCGGGGTAATGATCGGATCATTGAACAGATTACCAAGCAACTGAACAAGTTAATCGATGTCGTCAAATTGATCGACTTGGTGGATGCATCCCATATCGAGCGTGAATTGATGATGGTCAAGATCAGAACCACAGAGACGACGCGCGAGGAAATCAAGCGCATGGCGGATATCTTTCGTGGCCGGGTCATCGATGTGACCAAAAACAGTTATGTGATCGAGATTACCGGCGACTCGGAAAAACTGGATGCGTTCATTGCAGCACTGGATGCGGCAAGTATTATCGAAGTGGTGCGTTCCGGCACGACGGGTATTTCGCGGGGTGAAAAAGGATTACATATTTAGGTATAATACAAAAAGCTGTAGCGATTTGTTCTGTGTTCTGATTGTTCAGGTCATTTCCGTTGGTTCGGAAAAGCAATCCGCTACAATGAAGATTTGATTAGAATTTTAGGAATAACGAGGAAATTCATGCAAGTTTATTACGACAAAGACGCCGATCTTTCCATCATCAAAAGCAAAAAAGTAGCCATTATTGGTTATGGTTCGCAGGGACACGCCCATGCCAATAACCTGAAAGACTCCGGTGTGGACGTCATTGTGGGTTTGCGCGCGGGATCATCGTCGGCCGTCAAGGCGGAAAATGCCGGGTTGACGGTAAAAGCAATCGGCGAGGCGGTTGCCGCAGCCGATGTCATTATGGTTTTGGCGCCGGATGAGCATCAGGCGGCTTTGTATAGTGAACAAATCGAACCCAATATCAAGCAAGGCGCGGCTTTGGCATTCGCGCATGGATTCAATATCCACTTTGAACAAATCGAGCCGCGTGCTGATCTGGATGTGATCATGATTGCACCCAAAGGGCCGGGACATTTGGTGCGTTCGACCTATACTCAGGGTGGTGGCGTACCTTCCCTGATTGCGGTTTATCAGGATGCCAGTGCTCAGGCCAAGGATATTGCCTTGTCTTATGCGTCAGCGAACGGTGGTGGCCGTGCCGGTATTATTGAAACCACGTTTCGCGAAGAAACCGAAACCGATTTGTTTGGTGAACAGGCGGTTTTATGCGGTGGCGCGACGGCATTGGTGCAAGCCGGCTTTGAAACCCTGGTGGAAGCCGGTTATGCGCCGGAAATGGCTTATTTCGAGTGCCTGCATGAACTCAAGCTGATCGTTGACTTGATGTATGAAGGCGGTATTGCCAATATGCGTTACTCAATATCCAATACTGCCGAATACGGTGATTTGACGCGTGGTTCGAGAGTGATTACCGAACAGACTAAAGTGGAAATGGCGAAAATTTTGCAGGAAATTCAATCGGGTGAGTTTGCCAGGGAATTCATTTTGGAAAACAAGGCCGGTATGGCCAGCATGAAAGCCAAACGGCGCCTGGGCCGCGAACATCCAATCGAAGAAGTCGGTGCCCGCCTGCGTGATATGATGCCGTGGATTAAAGCCAACAAGATTGTCGATAAAAGCAAAAACTGATGGTTTTTTTGGTTTGTTGTTATTGAAAAAGCCCGTTGATAAAAACGGGCTTTTTTATTTGGTATACAATTAAGGGCTGTAATTTCCAAAAAGATGCTTTGAATATGACGAACAAAAAAGCAATGATGCGGCGGCGGGGTATTTATCTGTTGCCCAACCTGTTTACGACCGGAGCCTTGTTTTCCGGATTTTATGCAATTACTTCGGCGATAGACGGGCGTTTTGAAACCGCCGCCATTGCGATATTTGTCGCCATGATCCTGGATGGGCTGGACGGGCGGGTAGCACGTTTGACCAATACCCAAAGTGAATTCGGCGTTGAATACGACAGTTTGTCGGATATGATTTCGTTTGCCGCAGCGCCTGCCCTGGTTATGTATTTATGGGCTTTTTCATCATTTGGCAAACTTGGCTTGTTCGCGGCATTTGTACACGCCGCCGGTGGTGCCTTGCGTCTGGCTCGTTTCAATACCCAAGTGGCCACGGCCGACAAACGGTTTTTTCAAGGCCTGCCAAGCCCCGCTGCGGCGGCAATTCTGGCCGGATTTATCTGGATTAATCTGGAATACGATTATCAGGCCGATGCGGTGCAATACATTGCCCTGTTATTGACTCTGAGTACCGGTTTGTTGATGGTCAGTAATTTTCGTTATTACAGTTTCAAGGATATTGATTTCAGAGGCAAGGTGCCCTTTGTGGTTGCGATTGCCGTGATGCTGGGTATCGCTTTTGTCATGACCCAGCCGCAGACGATGTTGTTTGTGCTTTCTTTCGGTTATCTGGTGTCCGGGCCTCTGGTAACCCTGGTTCTGCGCCGCCGTAAACGCTTGTCGAGAAAAATATAAACAGGACTTGAGTGTCGTTTGTCTTTAGCGTATATTCTGCCTATGAGAAGACATACTCCAAATACGTCCAGACACTCTATGATGCTTTGCCTTGGCACGGGTGGGTGGACGATCTTATCGAACCGGCTTCTGGAATTATTGCCCAGACGGGCATAAATTCCACCCTTCCTTATAATTTCCCTTTTTGTTTAGCCTGCTTTGTCAAGCTGGGCTTATCTCCATGAATGGAGCTCCGATGAAAGATAAATTGATTATTTTCGATACGACATTGCGTGATGGTGAACAAAGTCCCGGTGCTTCGATGACCCGTGATGAAAAAATCCGCATTGCCAAAGCTTTGGAACGTTTACGCGTCGATGTCATAGAAGCCGGTTTCCCCGCTGCCAGCCCGGGTGATTTTGAGGCCGTGCAGGCGGTCGCGGCAACGGTCAAAAACAGCATTGTCTGCGGCTTGGCCAGGGCTTTGGACAGGGATATCGATCGGGCGGGTGAGGCCTTGCAGGCGGCCGCTCATGCGCGTATCCATACCTTTATCGCCACATCACCGATTCATATGCAAATGAAATTGAAAATGCAGCCGGAAGAAGTGATAGCGCACGCTGTTAAAGCGGTAAAACGTGCCCGCCAATATACTGATAATGTTGAATTTTCCCCGGAAGATGCCGGTCGATCCGAAGAGGATTTTTTATGCCGGATTCTTGAAGCGGTTATCGATGCTGGGGCGGCAACGTTGAATATTCCCGATACGGTGGGTTACAGTGTACCCCAGCAATTTGGGGAAACCATCGCCAATTTAATTGAACGCATCCCGAATTCCGACAAGGCGGTATTTTCGGTACATTGCCACAACGATTTAGGTTTGGCGGTAGCCAATTCGCTGGCAGCGGTCATGCAGGGCGCCCGGCAAGTGGAATGTACCCTTAACGGTCTGGGTGAGCGGGCCGGCAATGCGGCCCTGGAAGAAGTTGTCATGGCCATCAAAACCCGTCAGGATGTTTTTCCCTGTGATACGAGCCTGAATACAGCCGAGATTGTCAGTTGTTCGAAACTGGTATCCAGTATCACGGGTTTTCCGGTGCAGCCGAATAAAGCTATTGTCGGCGCCAATGCGTTTGCGCATGAATCCGGTATTCATCAGGATGGGGTGTTGAAAAACAGGGAAACTTATGAAATCATGCAAGCCGAAGATGTGGGCTGGACCGCAAACCGTATGGTATTGGGCAAACATTCCGGTCGTAACGCGTTTAAAACCCGGATGCATGAGCTCGGTGTGGAGTTTGCGTCCGAAGAAGAACTTAATGATGTTTTTTTTCGATTCAAACAATTGGCGGACAAAAAACATGAAATTTTTGATGAAGACCTGCAGGCGCTAATATCCGAGGCCGGTTTTGAGGCAGAAGACGAACGTGTCAAACTGATTGCGTTGAAAGTCTGTTCGGAAACCGGTGAGACGCCGGAAGCGACGGTTACGATCCGGATTGCCGATCAGGAACTCAGCGGCAGTGCGCAAGGCGGCGGGGCGGTTGATGCCAGCCTCAAGGCCATCGAGTCCCTGGTTGAGACCCAGGCCAACCTGCAATTGTATTCGGTCAACAATATTACCAGTGGCACCGATGCCCAGGGCGAAGTTACCGTTCGTCTGGAAAAGAATGGGCGCATTGTCAATGGTTCCGGCGCCGATACCGATATCGTCATTGCTTCGGCAAAAGCCTATATCAATGCCGTCAATAAATTGCTGCTGCCGCAGCAGCGCCGGCATCCGCAGCAGGCCGTATAAACCCCGCAATGTGATGGATGATACGACGCGGTTACAATATTTGCATTTATTGGGGGTAACGGTTTGGCGCACAAAGGAGAGCGCCCTGACGGCCTGTTCGCAAAAGCTGGATGAACCGGTTGAGGAAAAAACTCAAGCACTGAGCGACATACCAACTTCCGGGCAGGATACAGAAACCGCATGGCGCTTGTTGCAAGACGAAATCGAACATTGCCAGGCTTGCCGGTTGGCACAATCGCGTACCCAAACCGTGTTTGGTTCGGGCAACCGGCAGGCGGACTGGATGTTAATCGGCGAAGCGCCCGGGTTTCACGAAGACCAACAAGGCCAGCCTTTTGTCGGACGGGCCGGCTTGCTGTTGACCGAAATGCTCAGAGCCGTGGGTTTAAGTCGGGAACAGGTATTCATTGCCAATATTTTAAAATGCCGGCCACCGGACAACCGCGATCCCAAAGCGGATGAAGTCGAAGCCTGCGCCAATAATTTGCAGCGCCAGATCCAGCTGGTAAAACCAAAAATTCTGTTGGCTCTGGGACGGGTTGCTGCACAGAATCTGTTGAAAACCGATTTGCCGCTGGGTAAACTGCGCGGTACAGTGCATCTCTTGAACGGGATACCGGTTGTTGTCATTTATCACCCGGCTTATTTATTGCGTTCGTTGCTGGAAAAACGCAAGGCCTGGCAAGATTTGCAAATGGCCATGCGGGTATACCGGGATGCAGTGGGTCATCAGGCTGATTCCTGATTTTTTGATTAGCGATTTTAAAAATTATAATAATTATGCGAATGTTCATAGAGCGGGTCAAGCATCTGGTTTTTTATGATACCGAACGTGATTTTTATGCAAAAGTTTTTCCTGAATCGGTAGAAAAAAAGGAAATTCTGCGTATCCGGCCCATGCGATTGTCCGATTTACCAGCGGTTTTGGCGATTGAAAGACAGGTCTATAACTACCCCTGGAGTGAAGGCATTTTCAAGGACTGCTTTACGGCTGGATACAGTTGCTGGGTTTGCGAAGACCTGGAAAAGGTTATTGCGTTCAGCATTCTTTCCATTGCCGCTGGCGAGGCACATATCATGAATATCTGCGTTGATCCAGCCGAACAGGGGCAGGGTATCGGCCGCAAAATGATTCGGCACCTGATAAAAATAGCCCGTTATGGCAAGGCGGAGAGTATTTTTCTTGAAGTCCGCCCAAGCAATCACAGCGCCAAGGTGTTATACCAGAAAATGGGCTTTAATGAAATCGGTATCCGCAAAGCCTATTATCCGGCTGAAAATGGCCGGGAAGATGCGCTGATGCTGGCTTTGGAGCTGCTTTAATGTGACACAGAGCTAAAAAATAGAAGTCTTATCAAATCTCAATTATAAATCCGGCGTGTCCAGACAGCTCTTTCATTATGGGTTAGATTCTTAATTCGTATTAAAAATAAATTGTATCTGATCGCCTTCCAGGAATGCAGCTTCTCATGAATGTTTCCCCATCACAAATGCGGTTGCTTTTCTCCCAGGATGATAAGGCCTTAATACAATTGTCGGGAGACTGGACCATGTTTTCTGGGATCGCTGATGTTGCAAAATTGCTGAACCGGATTCAAACCAATAAAATTGATACGATTTGTTTTGAAACTTCCAGGCTGGGCGATTGGGATTCGGCTTTATTGACCTGGGTTATGGCGTTGGTGGAGTACTGTGAAAAACACTCGATAACGCTGGACAGAAGCGGTTTGCCCGATGGCGTTAACCGCTTGCTGAGGTTGGCCCAGGCTGTTCCAGAGCGATCGGATATTCGGCATCAGGTCGAAAGTTCATCGTTTCTGAGCAAGGTTGGCGAGGATTTTTTTGATGCGGTACAGACAACCGGGGAATTCATTGAATTTTTTGGCGCGTCTTTGCTGGCTTTATATAAATTGGCATCGGGCAAGGCTGTTTACCGGACTTCCGATTTGTGGCTGATCATGCAAAATGCCGGTGTGCGGGCATTGCCGATTATCAGCCTGGTCAGTTTTCTGGTCGGTTTGATTCTGGGTTTTGTGGGTGCTGTGCAATTGCAAAATTTTGGCGCCGGAATTTATATTGCCAATCTGGTGGGTATTGCCATGACCCGGGAAATGGCGGCCATCATGACCGGTATTATCATGGCCGGACGAACCGGCGCTGCTTATGCGGCAGAAATCGGATCGATGCAGGTCAATGAGGAAGTGGATGCGCTGGAAACATCCGGGTTTTCGGCAATGGAGTTTTTGGTTTTGCCAAGAATGATCGCTTTGATGTTGATGATGCCTTTATTGGCGGTTTATGCGGATTTGATGGGCATCGTGGGGGGCGCGTTGGTTGCGGTGTCGGTTCTGGATTTGAGTTTTACCGAATACAGTAACCAGATACTCAAGGTGGTAACCTTGAATGATTTTTTTGTCGGCTTGTTCATGGCTTTGGTGTTTGGTGTTATTGTCGCGGTTGTCGGCTGTCTGCGCGGTATGCAATGTGGCCGCAGTTCCCAGGCAGTGGGTTTGGCGACGACTTCGGCGGTGGTGTCGGCTATGGTAATGATCGTTGTTGCCTGTGCCGTGTTGACAGTTTTATACAATGCACTGGGGATTTAGCGTTGGCTAAGAACCACGCTCATATTAGCGTTCGTGATCTGAGCATGGCTTATGGCGATTTTGTCATCCAGAGGGATTTGAATTTTACCGTCAACCGGGGGGATATTTTTATCATCATGGGCGGGAGCGGTTGCGGCAAGAGTACCTTGATGCGCCATTTGATCGGTTTGAAACGTCCTGCAGGCGGCTGCATTTTGTATGAAGATAAAAATTTTTGGGAATGCGATGCCGGGGAGCAGCGCCAAATAAAAAAAATCTTTGGCGTGATGTATCAAAGTGGCGCACTCTGGAGTTCGATGACCTTGCTGGAAAATATTACCTTGTTACTGGAACAGTATACCGATCTACCGCCTGTTACCATTCGGCGTATTGCGACCTTGAAACTGGCGCTGGTGGGGTTGCGTGGATTTGGCGGTTTTTATCCGGCCGAGATCAGCGGCGGTATGCGCAAGCGTGCCGGCATTGCCCGGGCAATGGCGCTGGATCCGGAAATTTTGTTTTTTGATGAACCTTCTGCGGGGCTGGATCCGGTCAGTGCCAAAAATCTGGATGATTTGATTTTGGAGTTACGCGATAGTCTGGGCGCGACCATGGTGATTGTAACCCATGAATTGGCCAGCATTTTTGCCATAGGCGATAATTCGGTTTTCCTGGATGCGCAAACCAAAACCATGGTGGCCAGCGGTGATCCGAAAGTTTTGTTAAAGGAGTGCCAGCATCCGGGAGTGCGGGCTTTTCTTACCCGGAGTGGAACATGAGCCGGCCAATAAACCCGTCTGCAGTCGGTTTTTTTGTCATCGGTGCGATTGTCTTGATCGTGGCGGCGGTATTGTTGTTCAGTTCCGGGCATTTGTTGAGCCGAACCTTTACCCTGGTTGCGGTGTTTCCGGGCAGCTTAAAGGGATTGACAGTCGGCGCATCGGTGGAAATACGCGGCGTGCGCATTGGCAGTGTCAAGGATATCAAGGTATTGACGGATTTAAAATCCAAATCCATCACGGTGCCGGTTTATCTGGAGATTGTGCGTGATTCTATGGAAGATATGGCGTTCCATTCCAGAGCTTCGGAAGAAAAAACAAAGCAAGAAATGTTGCGGGAACTGGATTCGTTAATCCGGGCCGGTTTGCGGGCGCAGTTGAGTTTGAAAAGCATGGTGACCGGACAACTGGTCGTGGATATTGATTTTCATCCGGATACGCCGATCCATCTGACCGGCGTGGATGAGCGCTATCCAGAAATTCCAACCGTAGAGGCGATTACTGACCGGATGATAAACCAGATTCAGAACCTGCCCTTGCAGGATTTGGTGTACAAGGCGGTTCAGTTATTGGAGAATCTCGATCATTTGCTGAATTCGCAAGATGTACGTGGAACCTTGGCAAACATCCATCAGGCAACGCAACGAACCAATCATTTATTGAAACATGTTGATGCCCAAATTGAACCGTTATCAGCCTCTATCCAATCGACATTGACCGGTATTGCAACCTTGACCCGCCATATTGACGGACAGGTACAGCCGGTATTGGCGGCGGCGATGACAACACTCAGTGCTGCCCGCAAGACATTACATCATGTCGATGAGTTAATCGGTAAGGATTCAACCACCCGGGCCGATATGGAGCGGGCCTTGACTGAACTGGCCAAGGCTGCCGCTTCATTGCGAACACTCAGCGATTATCTGGAGCGGCATCCTGAAGCCTTGCTGAAAGGAAAGGGTTACTGAGAGGCGGAATTGTGAATTATTTGTTTGTCAGGATTGTCCGGTATGGGGCAGGTGTTTTAACGATATTGTTGCTTGCAGGTTGCGGTTTATCGCCTAAAGCGGAATTTTATCATCTTGATCTGGAATGGATCCCGGCTGCCGATACAGGGCAGGGAATTGTACTGGGTATTGAACCCATCACGCTGGCCTCTTATCTGGATCGGCCCCAGATTGTAACCCGCGCAGGTCAATACCAATTGCAGTTGTCGGAATTCAATCGTTGGTCGGAACCGTTGCAAAACAGTATAATCCGTGTTGTCAAAATTGGGTTGGGCAATTTTCTACATACGCATCGGATTTATCCTTTGCCAAGAAAACATAAAACGACTCCGCTGGATTACCGGATCAGTATTGATATTTTGCGTTTTGATGGACAGCCTGGTGGCGAGGTAACGCTGGTTGCGCACTGGATCGTGTATGGTCAAAATGACCGTTTTCTGTACAGCAAAATGACGGTTATTCATGAATTGACAAATAAAGCGGATTATCGAAATCTGGTAGCCGCACAAAATCGGGCCTTGCAGCAATTGACGCAGGAGATTGCTTTGATAATCAAACATTTTTCGTAACGGCTCACCCGGTTGTGTTGTAGCCGGAGCAGGTCATTGATTTATCAGGTCACGTGCATACATCCTTGTCGTTCTGCATAACATCCCAAGTTATGCAAGTCTGATAAATAAATCAACAACCTGCACCGGCTTTTCAGAGGGGGTGAGTCGATACCATTTTTCCATATAGGAGAGTGCCGGTGTATCGAATTAGAGCAAAAAACCTTATATTGTTGGGCTTGTTTACAGGGTTAAGTGCCTGTGCTTCAAGCCAGCTTTCACCCTCTTTGGCGGCTATGCAATGCCGCGATCCGAGGCCTGAAGTTTGCACAATGGATTATCTTCCAGTATGCGGGCTGCACGCGGATGGAAGCCATAAAACCTACTCGAATGCCTGTTCTGCCTGTAGTGACAGCAAAACACGGGCTTATGATAAAGGCCCGTGCCGTGATAATTGAGTAATGTTTGTTGCAAACAGACACAGCGCTGTTTATAATAAACAGATTGATTAGTCCAAAAGATTTTAGGCGCGTAGCTCAGTTGGTTAGAGCACCACCTTGACATGGTGGGGGTCGGTG
>CAZDXJ010000018.1:0-34970 GCA_964509475.1 uncultured Methylococcaceae bacterium
TCAGCCTTTGCAGCTTAACTCATTAGTTGAAACTTAAAAGTTGAACATCGCGTATTTATTGCTTTTTCGCGTCAATGTTTGCCGCATGCAGGCCACATTCCTTTTTGCCAGATTCTTCCCACCACCAGCGACCTGAGCGTTCGTGTTGATTCGGTAACACGGGTCGGGTACAGGGTTCGCAGCCGATACTGATAAAGCCCCGTTCGTGTAATTCGTTATAGGGAACCTGGTAAGCCTCGATATAATCCCAAACTTGGGCGGAGGTCCAATTTAACAGGGGGTTGAATTTAACCAATAAATGTTCTTCGGTTGAAAAACTTGTGTCAATTTGTACTTCGGGAATCTGTTGGCGTGTTTCCAGACTTTGATCTTTCCTTTGTCCGGTAATCCAGGCATCCAGGTTTGTCAGTTTACGGCGCAAGGGTTCGACCTTGCGGATGCCGCAGCATTCCTGATGGCCGTCCTGGTAAAAACTGAACAAGCCTTTACGTTTGACAAAGGCGTCGAGAATATTTCGATCCGGGGTAAGCAATTCAATGTCAATTTCGTAATGTTTACGCACTTTTTCGATGAAACGGTAGGTTTCGGGGTGAAGCCGTCCGGTGTCCAGTGAAAAAACCTGGATGTCATTTTTGATTTTAAGCGCCATGTCAATCAGCACGACATCCTCCGCACCGCTGAATGAGATGGCAATGTTTTGGTAGTTCTGCAACGCGGCTTTGAGTATTTTTCGCGGGTTTGCACCCTGTAGTTCAGTCTGCAAGTATTCAATGTTTGTTGTATCGATCATAGGTGTATTCAGGATTGTGCAAAATAATGCGCCAGAAAATTGTCAAAAGGACATTGGTCACTGTTTTCCAGTTCTTGTTGTTTATCCAGGGAATGTTTTGACCACGCCCTGAATTCGTTCATTTGTTCGACGGTCAAGGGATTGTTTTTAAATTGTCGTTGATATTTTTCAGAAATGTGTAAGGCAAACGGTGCAAAGGCTTGTCGGCTTCTGCGCATACCGGCCAGAATTTGCGCAGAAGGCGTCAATTCCGGGTTGTCAATGCGTTGTTTTTGTTGTTCGATCACTTGTGTATAAGGTCGATCGGGCAGGTCACGATCCAGGATTTCACATACAGGCCGCATGATCTGAATAATTTCATTCGCCCAATCGGTCAGCTTGAGCTTTTCTTCGCCTTTTTGTAATAACAGACCCGGTTTTCTACCCTGGTGAGCGACAGCAAGCTGGTTTTCGTTGTTGATCCGCTGTTCAGCACTCGAGCTTTGCGGACTTTTCTGAAGCAGGCAGGTTATCAATAGGGCCTCTGTGAAACGGGTTGTGTTTTCATTGATACCGGTGGGTTCAAACAAATTCAAATCAATGCACCGGATTTCCACATAACGAACGCCTCGGCATTTGAGTGCCAGCGTGGGTTTTTCACAGGATTGGGCAATTTGTTTGGGGCGTATTGTGCTGTAATATTCATTTTCAATTTGCAGGGCATTACTGTTCAATTGCCGGTATTCGCCATTGACCTTGACACCGATTTCAGCGTATTCGGCGCAAGGTGTTGAAATCGCCTGACTCAGACTGCGCACATAGCCTTCAAGACTGTTGTAGTCAATTTTCAGATCGGCTTGATGAACACTTTTATAACCGATATCACTCATGCGTAATGATGTGGCATAGGGATGGAAGAGCGTATAGGGATCAAAGGCATCGAATTCTTTGATGTACTGCGGTCTGGATTTGAAAAATGTCTTGCATATCGCCGGTGAAGCACCAAACAGATACAATAGAATCCAGCCTTGCCGCTGAAAATTACGAATCAGACCAAAATAGGCATCGGCAATATATTCTTCCAATGGCCGTTGGTCATCGTCCAGTTGCTTCAGAACCGGCCACAGCTTTTCCGGAATGGAATAGTTGAAATGGATTCCGGCAATGGATTGCATGGTGCGGCCATAACGATAGGCCAGACCGCGGCGATAAATGTGTTTCATGCGGCCAATATTGGAGGAACCATAGCGGGCAATGGGAATGCTTTGATCACCGTCTATACCGCAAGGCATACTGGTCGCCAGCAATAATTCATCGCCTATATTTTGATAAACAAAACGGTGAATTCGATCGAGGAAAGCTAATGTTTCCCTGATATCGGTAAAGGGCGGGGTTATGAATTCCAATAACGCTTCGGAATAATCGGTCGTGATATAGGGATGGGTGAGTGCTGAACCCAGTGCCTTGGGGTGCGGCGTTTGCGCAATAAAGCCGTTGTCGGCGATGCGCAGGCTTTCTTTTTCAATGCCTTTTAATCCGTGTGTCAATAAACTTGTATAACCGCTTTGCAAAAGTCTGCGTAAACGCGGTGTGTTATGAGTGAGAAAGTCAGAATCCATAAAGTGTTGTGTAGGGGGGGGTTACTGGGTGGCTTGACACCGTTATGTTCAGAGGCTTTCAGAACAGGCTGGCGCAAGAGGATTGCAAGGGTCTGAAGCAATCATTTTCTAAAGCTGAATATTGTAAAATAATCTGCAAGATAAAACCGAATCAAGTTCAGGAAAACGGTTATATTATATGGCTTTTTAACAGATTGCAGAAATTAATTATGCCCGCTAATCGTATGAACAGGCCCGTTTCGCCGGTTGACGTTTTACAAAAGGTATTTGGTTACGCGCATTTTCGCGGCCAGCAACAACAAATCATCGAAGCTCTTGTTGCCGGTGAGGAGGCGTTGGTGTTGATGCCTACAGGCGGGGGCAAATCGCTTTGTTATCAAATACCGGCCTTGTTAAGAGAAGGGGTCGGTATTGTTATTTCGCCCTTGATCGCATTGATGCAGGATCAGGTCAATGCCTTGCTGCAATTAGGTGTGCGTGCGGCTTTTCTCAATTCTACGTTATCTTTACAGGAAAGTGCGGCGATTGAGGCGGCTTTGCTGAATAATGAACTGGATTTGTTGTATATCGCTCCGGAACGGTTGACAGCGGCGCGTACTCTGGCTTTGTTCAAACAGCTGAAAATCGCGTTGTTCGCGGTTGATGAAGCGCATTGTGTCTCGCAATGGGGGCATGATTTCCGCGTCGATTATTTGCAGCTGTCCATGCTGCATGAACAATTCCCGGATATTCCGCGTATCGCCTTGACAGCAACGGCTGATGAACGCACGCGTAAGGAAATTATCCAGCGTCTGGGGCTTGAAAACGCGCGTGTCTATATCAGTGGTTTTGACCGGCCCAATATTCGTTATCGTATCGTGCAAAAACAAAAGGCTCGCCAGCAGTTATTGCAATTTATCCAAACAGAACATCAAGGTGATGCCGGGATCGTCTATTGTTTGTCGCGCAAAAGAGTGGAATCAACGGCAGCCTGGTTGTTGGGTCACGGTATAACCGCATTGCCTTATCATGCCGGTATGCCGGCGGATGTTCGGCAACGGCATCAGCACCGGTTTTTGATGGAAGAAGGAGTCGTCATTGTGGCAACTATTGCTTTTGGTATGGGTATCGATAAACCAAATGTCCGCTTTGTCGCGCATTTGGATTTACCGAAAAGTATCGAAGGTTATTATCAGGAAACCGGCCGGGCCGGGCGCGATGGTTTGCCGGCGGACGCCTGGATGGTTTATGGTCTGCAGGATGTGATAACGCTCAGACAAATGCTGAACCGTTCCGATAGTGATGAAAAACACAAGCGGGTTGAATTGCATAAACTGGAAGCGATGTTGGGTTTGTGTGAACAAATACACTGCCGCCGCCAGGTATTGTTACGTTATTTTGGGGAAAATCTGGCTGAACCCTGCGGTAACTGCGATACCTGTTTGCAGCCGGTGGCAACCTGGGATGCAACGCTTGCCGCACAACAGGCTTTATCCTGTATTTACCGGACCGGGCAAAGATTTGGCGTCAATTATTTGATTGATGTACTGCTGGGAAAAACGAATGATCGGATCAAACAATTTGGCCATGAACAGATATCAACTTTCGGTATTGGCAAGGAACTGAATGAAAGCCAGTGGCGTTCAGTATTTCGCCAATTGGTTGCGCGTGATTTGGTGGCGGTGGATTTGGAAGGTCACGGTGGCTTGCGTTTGAGCGAGCAATGCCGGCCCATATTGCGCGGTGAAGAAAAACTCATGTTGCGCAAGGATGCTGTTGTACAAAAAAGCAAGCGGGGAGGAACAAAACAAGGAGAACGTTTACATACCGGCAATGAGGCCTTGTGGAATGCGTTACGGGCTAAACGGCGGGAAATTGCCGAGCAGCAGGATATACCGCCCTATATTATTTTTCATGATGTAAGTTTGATGGAAATGGTTGAACAAAGGCCCAGTACAATTGAACAATTTGCCCGCATTTCTGGCGTAGGGGCGCGTAAACTGGAGCTGTATGGCGATGATTTTTTGGCGATTATCAATGATTTCACGCAGCAGAGCGAACCGCAAGCCAATCTGTCGGATACGGCTTTTGAAACGCTGTCCTTGTTTCGCCTGGGATTTTCGGTCGAACAAATTGCCGATCAGCGGCAATTAAAAACCTCGACGATTTATGGGCACCTGGCACAGGCGATAGAGCATGCCGAACTTGTTTTACAGGATGTCATTACGCTGGATGCCGCTGAACTCAAGCATATTCAGGATATATTGACAGATTTGCCCGATGAGCAGAAAAATGCCTTGAAACCGGTTTATGAGGCTTTGGGGGGGGTTTATGATTACGGTCTGTTGCGTTGTATACGAGCAGGGTTGTTGCAGGAAACATGATGAGGTGACCAAGAGCTGAAAGCCTTTTAGATTAAAAAAATCAGAAACTTGAAAAACCTTATTATCTAATCTCGATGTTTTAATGAATTAAACTATTGATTTGTAACATCTAGCACTTAGTTCATGGACAAAGGTTCTCTGGCAGTTTCCGTATGGATTGTTCCAAATTGATAATCGACCAGCAGACAGTGATCCAGCCATTTATCCAGAAAATAATTGAGTGACCATTTGTAATCGATAACTTCCTGAATCGGGCTGATTTTGTGCACAGCTTGGGCGACATCGGTCTGGTCGTGATCACGGATTACTTCAGCGAGTTGTGCGTCCCGATAAATGCGGATTTTAATGGCCGGCTGCAGGAATTTATCCCGTTCTTTCGCAAAACAATGACTGAGTGATAAGGTCAGGGTATATTTGGTGGTTTCGGTTATTTCCAGATACAACGCAGGTTTACCGGCTGAATAAGCCATGCAGCTGTCCTTGATACTCAAAAGTCCGGGAATCAGGCGTAATAATTTTTGATAATTTGTTTCGCACAGCTTTTCCAGACAGAACGATTTGTTTACCGGTTTGAATCCCATCCTTGTCTCAGTTCCCTTTTATGATTTTAATTGCGGCGCTGATTTCATAACGCTGATCGGTTGTTTTGCGGGTTTTAAGTGTTTCGACATAGGCTGTCAAACAAGGATTGGCCGGATTATTGGTTTGCAGATGAACTTCCAGACCTTTTCCCGTATCGACGGCTTGTTCGCTGATAAACGAAATCGTTGACCCGGTCAGGGAAGTGCATTGGGCGGGGAAAGTCTGCCCGCAATCCAGGCTTCTGAAATCAATATCGTAATCCAGTGTTGTCATAATGTGTCATGCGTCGTTTTTACGATATTTTACCTTATTTTTGTCCCTTCTATGTTATCTATTCAGGATAATCGGTAGAATATATCGCAATAGGGTGTCACTTTGGTTTTTATGAGTAGAACCTGCCATATTTTGAGCGTGTCTTGTTTAACATGCAAGATACACATCATTTGCTATTTTTAATCCAGTAATTAAGCGTATTTCAATGAATAAAGCAACTGTTCTTACCGGCATTACGACGACCGGAACCCCGCATCTTGGTAATTATGTCGGTGCTATCCGGCCCGCAATTTCGGCAAGCCATGATGAAAATGTCATCCCGTTTTATTTTTTGGCGGATTATCATGCCCTGATCAAATGCCATGATCCGGAAATAGTACGTCGTTCCAGTCTGGAAATTGCGGCAACCTGGTTGGCGTTGGGGCTGGATACTTCCAATGCCGTATTTTATCGGCAGTCGGATGTACCGGAAATTATGGAATTGACCTGGATTTTAACCTGTGTGACGGCCAAGGGTTTGATGAACCGGGCGCACGCCTACAAAGCCGCTGTCGCGGAAAACAGGGAAGGGGGGGAAAAAGACCCGGATAAGGGAATTAGCATGGGTTTGTTCTGTTATCCTGTTCTGATGGCGGCCGATATTCTGATGTTTAATGCCCACAAGGTTCCGGTCGGCAAGGATCAAATTCAGCATATTGAAATGGCGCGGGATATTGCCGGGCGTTTTAATCATATCTTTGGTAAATATTTTGTGCTGCCGGAAGCCGTTGTCGATGACAACGCAGCGACCCTGGCGGGTTTGGATGGGCGCAAAATGAGTAAAAGCTATAACAATACGATTCCATTGTTTGCACCTGAAAAAAAACTAAGAAAACTGATCAATAAAATCAAAACCAACTCCCAGGAACCGGGTGAACCCAAAGACCCGGATAATTGTACTTTGTTCAGTATTTATCAGGCTTTCGCCAACGTCAAGGAATTGCAGGAAATGCGGCAATGTTATGCCGATGGCATTGCCTGGGGCGAGATGAAAAAACATTTGTTTGAATATATCAACAATCACATTGCACCCGCCAGAGAACGTTATGAAGCTCTGCTGCAAGCGCCAGAACATATCGAAGAACAATTGCAAGAGGGTGCGCTCAAGGCCCGGGCTATCAGTAAACCCTTTTTACAGGAAATCCGTAAAGCGACGGGGATTCAGCCCATTGGGGGGTAATGCCCGATCTTTTTGGCTGTGCAACACGATAAATGCTTTTTTCCTCGACCCATCCATTCAGACCCAATGCCGTTAGCCCCAGGAACGTAAAGCCGTAGGTATTGCCTCATTGCCATTGAATTAAGCCATTTTGTTGGCAGGAACAAGCCCTGCCTTGTTTACGGCAAAGGTTTTCATAATCCGGCACCTAAAAACACGGCGCCGGGGCAAGCGTAGCGGTTCCGGCAAACCTGTCTGCAACAGTCAGGCGTTTCGTCCCAAGGGTTGCTTCATTTTTCGCATTTGCAGCCGTGCAGGGTATATGTCATGTAATTGTCATTTACACGCCACATAAATGACACGGATATGTAACATTGGCGGGCTACCATAACGCCGGTGTTTAATCTTTTTTGTTAAGGAGTTTTTATGTATCCTGTAAAACAGCCATTTTCAACGGTTGTGGCCGGCGCTTTGTTATTAGGTGGCAGTATTGCGCTGCAAGCGACAGCGCAAGCTTCACCTGCCGTATTCGATGGTAGTTCCCTGGTGTTGAATATTCCCGAAGTCGATGTGCATTCTGGAACCGATGTATCGTCATGGACCGCTCAGTTACATCTGGTTACTGCAACGCCTCCTTATGTTTTGGAGTTGATCAGCGCCAGTCCGATTGCGCCCGCTAGCGCAGCCGATCGTTCGACATTCTTTGGCGATACCTCTTACGTCCATCTGCCGGATGTGCAAGTCGGTGGACAGAGTTTTTATGTCCGGATGAAACGGGTAGCTGGTAGTAACCCTTTACGATTTGAGGTGGATCAACTGGTTGAAAATAATTTTACCGGTTGTCCGGCTTTTGCATCACCTGGCCCTGTCAGTGGCAGCTGTTTTTTAAGCGGGGAAATTCACCAGGACATTACCCTGACCAGCAATATCCAGTGGTTGCTGCAAGGCGGCGTTTATATTGGCGGTGACAAGACGAATAGTGCGACGATTACCATCAATCCAGGCACTAAAGTATTAGGTCAATCGGGTGCGGATTTTCTGTACATCCGCCGGAATTCGAAGATTTTCGCCGAAGGCACACCCAATAAACCCATTGTCATGACCGGGCCACTGGAACAAAACGCGGGTGAATGGGGGGGATTGCTGTTGGCGGGTAATGCGCCGGTTAATGGTTGCGCCGCTTCGGTTGACCCTTGTGAAATCGCTTTTGAAGCGATTGCTACTGAAAAATTTGGCGGTAATGACGTCAACGATAACAGTGGTGTTTTGAAATATACACAAGTGAAATTTGCCGGCTTTGCGGTACGTCCCAATGAAGAGTTGAACGGTATCACGATGTTGGGTGTTGGTGCCGGTACCCTGGTGGATTATGTGCAGGTGCACCGTGGTCTGGACGATGGCATTGAAATGTTTGGTGGCACGGTGCAAATGAAGCACCTGGTTTTGACTGAAAATGCTGATGACAGTTTGGACTGGGGCATCGGCTGGCGTGGAAAATCCCAGTTTGTCTTGATCAAACAAGCGGCCGATACCGGTGATCGGGGTTTTGAAGCCGATAACAACCCGGATAATAACGATATCGAACCGCGTTCCAAACCGATGTTGGCCAATATTACCGCATTGGGTTCGTCAGCGGGTTCACAAGGTGCTTTGCTGAGACGGGGAACCGGTGCCAATTTTTACAATGCCGTTTTTCAGGGTTTTGGTGATCAATGTTTACGTATCAATGGCACATCGACCTATAACAATGCAGGAACACCCGGCAGTTTGACAGGACAGTTGACGATTGTCGATTCCTATGTGAACTGTACGGTTAATTTTAAGGACGAAGCCAGTGAGCCGTTTTTAACCAGTAATTGGTTTCATTCACAAAGCGGTAACGTAGAAGGCGATCCACAGCTTAATGGTTATTTACCCGCTCCGGGATCACCTTTGATTAATAATGGACACAATATACCGGATGTATTTTTTAATAGCGTTGATTATATTGGTGCCTTTAAAGATGAAAACGATGATTGGACCCATGAATGGACCTCTAATCTGTAATTGACTGGTTTTAGTCTTTATTTTAAAAGCCCCCTTGGCCTATCCATGGCAAGGGGGTTTTTTTATGTTGTAAAAACAGCTTGTTGGCTTTTACAGTATAATCTAAAGTGATATTTTTCTATTTAGAGCGTGTGAGGGAATAAAAATGGCCGATAATCAATCACAAACAGAGCATGACGCGGTACGGGAGTCGGTAATTCGGGGCGATGATATTCACAATGAAGTGCGGAATATCGTGGTCGATGCGCTTACGCATGGCAAAATGGAACCGGAACATATTCGGGAAGTTGTTCGTTCCGTTGTGCAGGGCGCACTTGCCGGTGCTGCCATTGATAGTCAACGCAGCCGGGAAGCCTTACAAGAAACCCTCAATGGTGTGGACGATGCCTTGACCCAGGTTGCCCAGGCTTCCAGATTGGCAATAGAGGAGGCCGCCCGTCACGTTGAAACCTATTCTGAGCACGATTTGAAACGGGCTTTAAATGATTTGAAGGATTTGGAAGCCTTGTTTTTACAGACATTGACGGAAGTGGCAACGGCGGGTCAAGAGACGGTTTACGGTATTTTACGCGATTTATTGCAACACACCCGGCAAAGCTCGACTTCAGTTGGGCGTAATATAGCGCAAACCCTGGATCATTTACAGAATTTATTGGCCGGGTCGCGGGCCAATTTTCATGTGGCGGATGCGGCCAAGGCAAGTGGCGCTTCGGTTGCCCGTATTGCCAGTGGTTTTTTAGCAGGAATTGCTGACAGCTTGTCGTCGAACCCTGACAAAAGCTGAATAACATGCTTCTGGAAGCCTTGCATGCAACCTGGGATATCCGGCGGGTACATGAAATCGCATTGATCCTGATTCGTTATGGGTTTGGCGATATGGTTCGGCGCCTGGGCCTGGCCGGTGTCATTGAGCAGGCCGGGAAGGTATTGCATTGGGCGGAAGCCGAAGAGTTGGCTCATCAGGAACCCTCGGAAAGAGTCCGCAAGGCATTGGAGGAGATGGGGCCTACGTTCATCAAACTGGGCCAGATTCTCGCCACCCGGCCGGATGTGTTTGCGCCGGATTGGATAGCTGAATTCAGGAAATTGCAGGATCGAGTACAGCCGCTGCCATTTTCTGAAATTGAACCGCAATTGTGTGACGATTTACAAGCTGGAATTGACGAGGTTTTCGCGGTTTTTGATCAGGAGCCTTTGGCGTCCGCGTCCATTTCCCAGGTTTACAAAGCGGTCTTGCAAGATGGCTGTGATGTCATTGTCAAGGTACGGCGACCGGGCATAAGGTCCAAGGTCGAAGCGGATTTGCGCTTGTTAAAACTTCTGGCCGAGATTGCCGAAAAGGACAGCTCGGAATTTCGGCGCTTTCAGCCACAGGCTATTGTTCATCAGTTCACCTTGTCAATGCGCCGGGAACTGGATTTGGCGGCTGAATGCCGCAACGCCGAGCGTATTACGGCAAATTTCAGCGCTGACCCTGCTCTTGTTATCCCCAAGGTTTATTGGCAATGGACTTGTGAGCGCATGAATGTCCAGCAATATATCGATGGTCTGTCCGGGGGCGATATCAAGGGTATTGAACAAGCCGGACTGAACCGCCAGCAATTGGCTTCGCGTGGCACCCGAATTGTATTGAAAATGGTACTGGAAGATGGTTTTTTCCACGCCGATCCCCACCCGGGAAATGTTTTTTTTCTGACCGATAACCGCATTGCATTCATTGATTTTGGCATGGTCGGGCGGTTGACCGAAGCGCGGCGCACGCAAGTGGTCAACCTGTTGCAGGGCATTGTCAGTCGTAATGCCGATGCCGTTGTCAAGATATTGTTGCGCTGGTCAGGTGATGCAACGGTGGATGCCGATACCCTGGCAATTGATGTTGACACGTTTATTCATCAATATCATGGTGTGCCGTTGAAGGAAATTGATATTACCGCGTTATTATCGGATTTGACGACCTTGCTGCGGGATCACCAGCTCAATCTGCCACCCGATTTGACCTTGTTGTTGAAAGCCTTGATTACGCTGGAAGGCATGGGGCGGCAAGTGTATCCGGAATTCAATCTGGTGGAAGAAGCCACACCCTTTTTGCAAACAGCGTTGTTAAAGCGCTATGCGCCGGAATTTTTCATCAAACAAGGTTGGCAAAACCTTGTCACCTTGTTTGAATTGTTGGCGGGTTTGCCGGAGGATATGCACCGCTTGCTGGATGCGGCAAGACGGGGAGCGATGGGCGTGCGCCTGGATATCAGCAAACCCGAATGGGTGGAAAAAGAACTGGATCGGGCGGTAAACCGCCTGGCCGTCAGTTTGGTAACCTCGGCATTGATTGTGGGCAGCTCCATTGTCACCACTGTTGAAGGCGGTTCATCCTCATTTATTGGTTTGATGGGTTTTTTCGGGGCGGCTATCGGCGGTATCTGGTTATTGATTTCGATTTGGCGCAGCAGCCGTTGAAGTTTTATCGATAAAAAAGTATTTGGCCCGGGAACCCAGATAAATGGAAATGACGGCAACCCAGGCTTCCAGGTTGCCCAGTCCGATACCGGTAATGGCCGGTCCCGGGCAATAACCACCGAGGCCCCAGCCGATACCAAAAATTACAGCGCCCAATAACAAAGGCTTGTCGATCACGGTCTTAGCGGGCAAATGAAAGCGTGTTTCAAACACCGGCTGTTGCTGTTTTTTAACCCAGCGGAAACCCGGAATGGCAACCGCCAGTGCGCCCGCCATCACAAAAGCCAGACTGGGATCCCAGTGGCCGGTTATATCCAAAAAGTCGATGACCTTTTGGGGGTTGGCCATTTGCGATAAGGAAAGCCCCATACCAAAAAGCATACCACTGAATAAAGCGATTAAAATTCTGTTCATACCCGTTGCAAAACGTGTTTGATTAAATAGACGCTGACAAAACCACTGCCCATAAAGCATAAGGTCGCGCAAATCGAGCGTGGCGAAAAATTGGCCATGCCGCATATGCCGTGACCACTGGTACAGCCATTACCCAGACGGGTACCGAAGCCAACCAAAAAACCGCCGCCCGCCGTTAACCAAAGCGGGTAATTTTGCCGAAAATGAATAAAATCGGAGGCGATGAACTGAAACAGCAGGCCGCCCAGGATCAGACCGGACAAAAAAGCCAGTCGCCAGAGCGCTTCCTGTTTTGGTGTATTGAAAACACCGTTCATGATACCGCTGATACCGGCGATACGGCCATTGAAATACAATAACAATACCGCGCTCAGACCGATAAGAACCCCTCCAAACAAAGCGGAATAAGGTGTAAAGTTTTCCAAAACACAATCCTCAGAATTTATTGTGAAACTGCATATTCTACTTTAAAGCTTTTTTAATAAACAAGTAGGGGCGTATTGCAATACGCCCCTACCCATTTCCGTTCAGGCGTGTGGAAACGAGAGAATTACGAACAGCTCAATGAATCGATTCGGTTGTATAACGGTAAACACGCAAACTATCTGACCAGTAATTTGCTGGCAATCCGGCTTTTTGTTTCAGATGTTGAAGGAATTGTTCGGGGGATGGCAAAGATTCCCAAACCGAAGGCAAAAACGTGCCGCGTTGGAGACCTTCCTGTAAAATCAGACCGTCTTTACCCGGTTGGAGCTGATCGATCAAATCCTGTTCGGAAGTAAACCGTATTTCCCTGGCCGGACTTAAAATGGATAAATGCAGCTCCAGGCGTTCGTATTCCTTTTCTGTGACCGGAGGGAAACGGGGGTCTTTAAAGGCGGCGGCAAACGCATTTTCCGATATGTCCACAGCCAAAGGTCGAACAGCTTCCAGCATACCAATACAACCGCGCAGTTGTCCGTCCATTTGCAGGGTGACAAAACTGGCGCGTTTTTCCTTGAGTTCATCGGCAAGCCGGTTCAGGTCTACCGGCAAGGGCTGCTGGTAATCCAACCCATACCGGATCGAATCACGAGCAATTTGCAGTAATTGCCGTTGTTGTGGTTTAGTGAATGACATAAGCACCATATCCGACAACCCGGCTTTTGTCACCGGCCGTATCGCCGGAATTACGCAGATCGATGGTTTTGACGGTCAAGGATTTTTTTCGGGCCAGTGCCAGTAAACCGCTTACCGGTACCCGGCCACAGGCTGAATCAAAATCCAGTTGTTCAAATTGCAGGTTTTCAATTTTTTGCGATGTGTCCTGATCCAGCCGGCAAGCGGTCGCGTAATCGTGATAATGGCTTAAGTCCGAACTGATGACAATCAGGGTTTCTTCACCGCCCCAAAGCTGTTCCAATACCTCGGTAACCTGTCCGGCCGGGGCATCGCCGGCAACAATGGGTAGCAGAGAAAAATCGCTTAGTATCTGTTGTAAAAAAGGCAGATGCACTTCCAGGCTATGTTCGGCGGCATGGGCATCATCGAGATAATGCACGAAAGGAAGCAGCGCTATTTTTTCGATGGATTTTTTGTCAAGCGGGATAGCGCCGAGCGGGGTCATAAAACAGTCTGCCGTACTGATAGCCAGCCCCTTGAAACCAACCCGGTGGGACGGTCCTATCAAAACGACCCGTTTGATTTTTTGCCGCGCCGGCCGCAGGCGGGCATAAGCGGAAGCGGCAACCGGGCCGGAATAAATATAACCGGCGTGAGGCACAATGACAGCTTTGGGCACATCACCTTCGGCCAGGGTATCGTCAAGGTAGTGGCTGAGCATCTGTTTGAGTTGCCCGGCATCGGCCGGGTAAAAAGCACCGGCAACGGCTGGATAGCGTATTTTGGGCATGGTTCTTGACCTTTTTATCGCTTGTTTACAATTTCTGAGTCAATAAATAACAACGAATAGTTCCATTTTGATCTTATGTACAAACACGGGTGCAACGAAATTCAATATGAAAAGTCATAGGGATACATGGGGGTTTACGCATTGACGAGAACACCCCTGATTTTTATGGTTTTTCATCGGGAGACATTCGATGCATACGCATATAAGCGATGATACGGTAAAAACCCGGTATTGGCATGGGTTAGAGGACGGCCGTATCCAGTGTGATCTGTGCCCCAGGTTTTGCAAGCTACATGAGGGGCAACGGGGATTGTGTTTTGTTCGCCAGAATCTGAAACAACAACTGGTATTGACCCGTTATGGTCGCTCCAGTGGTTTTGCGATTGACCCGATTGAGAAAAAACCATTGAACCATTTTTATCCGGGTACGTCGGTGTTTTCATTTGGTACTGCCGGTTGCAATCTGGCCTGCAAGTTCTGTCAGAACTGGGATATTAGTAAGTCACGGGAAATGGATGCCTTGATGAGCCGTGCCGATCCTTTGTCGATTGCACAAATCGCTGTACAAAAAGGTTGCCGCAGTGTGGCTTATACCTATAACGATCCGGTGGTTTTTCATGAATATGCCGTGGATACAGCCCTGCAATGCCGGCAGCTTGGGGTAAAAAACGTTGCCGTTTCCGCCGGATATGTCTGCGCACAGCCGCGCGAGGAATTTTATCAGGTTATGGATGCAGCCAATATCGATCTGAAGGCGTTCACTGAAAAATTCTATCACAAGATTACCGGCAGCCATTTGGCGCCCGTTTTAGAAACCCTGCAATATATCAAACAGGAAACTTCGGTCTGGCTGGAGTTGACGACCTTGATCATACCCGGTGAGAATGATTCAGTGGAGGAACTGGAAGCGATGACGCAATGGGTTGTGGAAAATCTAGGTGCCGATGTGCCGATGCATTTCAGCGCCTTTCATCCCGATTGGAAAATGCGCGATAAACCGCATACGCCAACAGAAAGTTTGTTGATGGCTCGCAATATTGCCTTGAAAAATGGCGTTCATTACGCTTATGTTGGCAATGTGCATGAAAAGGCCGCGGACAGCACTTATTGTCATCGTTGCGGCCAGCTCTTGATTGGCCGGGATTGGTATGAACTGTCGGAGTGGAACCTGGATGGCAAGGGATGCTGCAAACAATGCGGTGAAGCCTGTGCGGGTTTTTTTGATGCACAGCCAGGACAGTGGGGGAGAAAACGGCAGGCGCTTTTCCTTTAGTAAGGCGGCTCCACTGCGCTTGAGCCGCCTTCAGATTGAGGTGTATTACACCAAGGCGCGGGCTCTTTTGAAAGCCTCCCGAAAATCCAGATAGACGGGTTGTTCGGATTCCAGGGTGAATTTTAACAGTGCTTGTTGCAGTTTGTATTTTATATTGCCAACCGCTAACGCGCCGACACCAACCGCGTCCGTCCCCTCGACCGCATATTGCAAGGGGGCGCCGTTATCCATCCGCTGTATGCCTTCTATGCCGAGGGGCGGAACCGCATTGACATCACCGGCGACTTTGAGTTTATCGCCATCGGCGAGAATATCGGCATTCAAAACCTGGATACCGGCTTTGGCGGTGCAAAAAATAATATCGGCTCTTGATACCAGCCGGGCTTTATCGGCATCGGAACTGGCGTAAGTTCCACGCAGATCACAATTGAACAGGCGGTTATAGGTTTCGCTGACTTCCAAAGCGGTATCAATGCTGAGATGATCAACCAGTTTGGTTTCGGCGCCGGCCAAGGCGGCGATAATGCCGGTGGCGGTGCCCACCGGGCCTGTACCGCCGAAAACCACGGCGCAACAATCTTTTAATTCCTTGCCGTGTTTGTCCTGTAATTGTTTTTCGACACAAGCGACCAGTGCCGCCGCAGTCGTGAAGGCGCCGCTGGGATCGGCCAGAACGGAAACCTGAAAAGGTGGTACCATGGCCTGTTGACAAGCTGCCAGCATATCGATAGCCAGCTTCAGATCACGGCCGCCGATATAAATTGCCGTTTGTTTGACACCGGCCGGACCCCGGGAAAAAATGGCATCCTGGGTCAAGCTATAAACTTCTTCAATTTTGACCGAGCTGTGCGGTACGATAACATCAAATCCCGCATCAACCGCCATATTGACATCAAAAGGACTGTTGTGGGACATCGGGTCTAACATGTGCAGTATGCTGCGTTTGGCCATGAAACGTTTCCTTGAGCGTGAATGACTTACAGGCTTTCTTTGATAAAGTCCCGGGCAACCTGGAAGGCTTGTTCAAAATGCAGGTAGACGGGTTTTTCCCGTTCTTCCGATTCACGCATCAGAATCAACAAGCGGTTTTGGGTTTGGTATTTGATGTTGCCGATAGCTAAAGCGCCAATACCAACTGCACCGCTGTTGGATCCGGCAATGGGCGTGCCGTCATGAAAGGCATCGATTCCGGCAATACCGGCCGGGGGGACGGCATTGACATCGGCGGCGACTTTGAGTCTGGGCGCATTGGCAACCTGTTCGGAACTTAACAGCTGGATACCGGCCGCACCGGTTGCAAAAACCACATCGATATCTTGCAGAAA
Organism: uncultured Methylococcaceae bacterium; assembly: GCA_964509475.1. Lineage (GTDB taxonomy): Bacteria > Pseudomonadota > Gammaproteobacteria > Methylococcales > Methylomonadaceae > CAZDXJ01. The sequence continues at coordinate 16,208 of CAZDXJ010000018.1, forward strand.
ACGGTCTTTATCGGCATCGGCACCGGCCAGTATGTTGATTTCATTTTGGCCAAACTCACGATTACACAGATCGGCGATACGTTGCGCTTTTTCCAATTGACGGCCAATAATGCGAACCTTGGCGCCCGCTTTTGCACAGATTACCGCAGCGGCCTGGCCCACGGGCCCGGTGCCACCCAGGCATAATATATTCTGTCCGGCCAAACCGGTATCGAAATGTTTCTGCAATTCGCGCTCGGCGGCGGCGACCATACCGGCAGCGGTCGTAAAGGCGCCGCTGGGATCGGCAAAAACGGACACTTCAAAAGGAGGAACCATCGATTCCCGGGCGATTTTCAACATATCCATGGCTTGTTGGGTATCGCGCCCACCGATAAATAGGCCGGTTCGTTTCAGACCGGTTTTGCTGCGTGAAAAAATGGCGTCCTGCACCAATCCCTTGACTTCATCGGGTTCGACATTCAGATAAGGAACGGCGGAAACCCAACCGGCGTCAAGCGCCATATTGACATCAAATGGACTCAGGTTTTTAGCCGTGGTGAGCATATGTAAAATAAATGGTTTTTCCATGATTTCCTCTATTGATTTTTTATCAAGGCGCGAATTGAACAATTTGGGCATTCTAGCAAAATCACGGCATCATTTCATTTCAATATTTACCGATAGCGTGTATCATTCCAAAAATTTTGTATTGGATATTGAAAGGATGAGCGATTTGAAAGCCCGGTTGCGCCGTTTGGCTTACAGCCGGCGCAATGCGCAGCCAAACCGGGAGATGTGCAGCCGGGCTATCGGCCGGCGTTTATTCGGGCTTCCCGCATACGCCAAGGCCAATACCGTGATGTGTTATGTCCATTGCCGTTCCGAGGTCTGCACCGATGTTTTGTTACAGCGGATAAGCGGCGACAAACGTTGCGTGATCCCTTATTGTACGCACGATAGCGCCGGTGAGCGGGTATTGGGATTATGGTTGTTCAAGGATTTATCCGAGCTGGTTGCCGGAACCTGGGGGATTCTGGAACCGCCACCGCCACGCTGGACGGAAACAGGCCGTTGCATCGATGTACACAGTCTGGATTTAATCGTTGTGCCCGGGGTTGCGTTCAGCCGGCAAGGGGCGCGTCTGGGTAATGGCGCAGGCTATTATGACCGGTTGTTGAACCGGGTTCGGGCCGATACGGTATTGGTCGGCCTGGCTTATGAAAGCCAACTTGTTGACGATCTGCCGATGCAGGCGCATGATGTGTTTATGGATTATGTGATCACGGAAAAAGCAGTTTATCAGGGCAAGGGCCGGTGATCGATTCGATTCATCCAATAGTCCAATTGAAGCAAGAACTGCCCTCGACGCCGGCATTTGTACTCGACCGGCGGTCGGTACGGGCCGGATTTCGGCAATTGCAGGCTCTTAAAGACGAAAGTGGTTGCAAGGTTTTGTATTCGATCAAATCCCTGCCGTTGTCGGTGGTATTGCAATGGGGCAAACCCTATCTTGACGGATTTTCAGTCAGTTCTTTGTTTGAAGCGCGTCTGGCTGATGAAATCCTGGCCGGCCAGGGCAGTCTGCATTTAACCACACCGGGTTTGCAAGCGGCGCAAATGCCGGATTTGAGCCGGCTTTGCCAGTTCATCAGTTTTAACTCATTGAGCCAGTATCGAAGTCTTGCCAGCCATCTGGACAAGCGCTGTTCTGCCGGAATACGGGTCAACCCCAAACTTTCCCTTGCCGGGGACTGCCGCTACGATCCCTGCCGGCGGCATTCCAAACTGGGGGCCGGGTTGCATGAACTGAACCGGAAAAGCTTGCCCGCAGCCATTGAGGGCATTCACTTTCATACGGTCTTTGCGTGTAAAAGTTTCGCCCCGTTATTGCAGACCGTACAATACATACAAGACCGCTTGTCAGAACTGTGGCCGGATTTGAAATGGTTAAATTTGGGGGGCGGTTATCTGTTCAATGAGATTGAAGACAAGTCCGGTTTTATCCGTTTGGTCAAGAGACTGCGTCAGGAACTTAATCTGGAGATTTATATCGAACCGGGGAATGCGCTGATCAATGCGGCCGGTTATCTGGTTGCCAGTGTCATCGATGTCTTTAGCAGTGATGGCAAGGACATTGCCGTATTGGATACGTCCGTCAACCATAATCCGGAGGTGTTTGAGTATCAGATCCGTCCGCAATTATGTGAACATACGGATACCGGCGGACACCGGACTATTTTGGCGGGCTGCACCTGTCTGGCCGGTGATTTGTTTGGCGAATACCGGTTCAAAAATCGTTTGCGGCCCGGGGATCGTCTGGTATTCAGTCAAGTTGGTGCTTACAGTCTGGTCAAGGCGAACCGCTTCAATGGTCATAACCTGCCCGATATTTACAGCTATGAAACTGGCCGCTTTGATTTGTTGAAACAATATACTTACCAGGATTACCGGAACCAGTGGATGGTTTAAAGGACTCGAATGACAATCGTTGTGTTATTGAAGGTTGAAGAATGATGAAAGCTGTATTGATGACTCGGGTGGGTACACCTGAAACATTATCCTGTACTGAAGTTGATGAACCGGAAATCACCCAACCCACGCAAGTCAAAGTACGTCTGCATGCGGCGGGCGTCAATCCAATCGACACCAAGATTCGAAAAAACGGTCTGTTTTACCCGGATGCCTGTCCGGCCATTCTGGGTTGTGACGGCGCGGGCGAGATTGTAGAACTTGGCGATCAGGTTACCGGTTTTCAAATTGGTGATGCAGTATGGTTTTGTAACGGTGGCCTGGGTCGGGAGCCGGGCAATTACGCGGAATATACCGTGCTTGACCCGCGCTGGCTAGCGCCCAAACCCCAATCGGTAGATTATACCGAGGCTGCGGCCGCGCCTTTGGTGTTGATTACTGCTTGGGGGGCTTTATTTGGCCGCGGTGGCTTGCAGAAAGGACAAACCGTATTGATTCATGCCGGCGCCGGCGGGGTGGGTCATGTCGCCATTCAATTGGCCAGGATAGCGGGTGCCCGGGTGATTACGACCGTCAGCGATCAACAAAAAGCCCAATGGGTGTGTTCCCTGGGTGCCGATGAGATTATCCTGTATACGCAAGAGGATTTTGTCGAACGGACCCTTCAGATTACACAAGGGAAGGGAGCGGATTTGATTATCGACACCGTAGGGCCTGAAGTATTCAAAACCAGTATTGCCGCAACAGCGCATTTTGGCGCTATTGTAACCTTGCTCGATCCGGAGGCATTCGATTTTGGTGAGGCGCGTATGCGCAACCTGAAAATCGGTTTTGAATTGATGTTGACACCTATGTTGCGCGATCTGCCTGAGCATCGTGACAAACATATCGAAATTTTGCGCCAATGTGGACAATGGATGCAGCAGGGGAAATTAAAAATCCACGTCAGTCAATGTTTGCCGCTTGAACAGGCCAGTGCGGCGCATGCACTTATCGAACAGGGCCATAGTACAGGAAAAGTGGTGCTGAACATATAATGAAATGTGGTAACTATGTTAGCGTATTGGTAAAGAGTCCGGTAACGGATCGGATTGTCCCCGTTTTGCGACAAATCAAGGCGGAAGGGCGCAGTTTACAGGGGTACATGAGCACTTCCAACGCAGAGTTGGCGCAAATAAGGGGGTAAGCCGAGTCGTTATGAAATGTGTTCAACAAGCGGAAATTAGATGCCAGTAAAACAAAAATCTTCTGTAAAAACCAAAGCTACTGCAAGGCCTAAACCAAAAACGAAAACCGTAAAATCGAAAACGGCGACCAAACGGCGTACAAAAAACAAAAAACAATCCAGCAATCCGGTTGTTCTTTGGCTCAAGAAAACGGGTTTTTTCGCGTGCATTGGCGGTCTGTTCATTTTTTTGTCCTATCTCGGTTATCTGGATTATACCGTTCGTTATCAATTCGAAGGCAAACGCTGGTCGATACCTGCCAAGGTGTATGCCAGTCCGGTGGAATTGTACGCAGGTTACCCGATGACTCCGGGGGAGTTTGAAGCTCTGCTCAAACGCATGAATTATCACCAGGATAAACAACTGTCCACGGAAGCAACGTTTTCCATTAAAGGCCACAGCACTATTTTGCAAACCCGGCGATTCCGGTTTTGGGATAAAGAACAGCCATCGAGTCGGCTTAAAATCGTTTTTTCCGGTGGTAGCGTGAACCGGATAATCGATTTGGATTTGGGCGAGGAAAAGGCCATAATACGCCTGGATCCCGTGCAAATAGGCAGTTTTTATCCCAGCCGTAAGGAAGATCGGATTTTGGTAAAGCTTGAAGATACGCCTGATCTTTTGGTACAAGGTCTGTTGGCAACCGAAGACAATGATTTTTACCATCATTTCGGGGTGTCGCCCTGGGCGATCGCCCGGGCCATGTGGGCTAATTTGCGGGCCGGCGGCATTGTCCAGGGTGGCAGCACATTGACCCAGCAACTGGTGAAAAACATTTTTCTCAGTTCGGAACGCAGTTTGTGGCGCAAGCTGAACGAGGCCTTGATGGCGTTGATTATGGATTTCCGTTTCAGCAAGGATGAAATCCTGGAAGCGTATTTGAACGAAGTGTATCTGGGCCAGGACAGGGCGCGTTCGGTACATGGTTTTGGTTTGGCCAGCCGTTTTTATTTTGGCCGTGACCTGGATGATCTGAAACCACATCAAACGGCGTTGTTGATCGCGCTAGTCAAAGGGCCTTCCTGGTATGATCCGAGACGTTCGCCGGAACGTGCCCGCAAGCGTCGCAATCTGGTTCTGGCCTTGATGCACGAGCAGGGTTATATTACCAAACGGCAATTACGCGAAGGGCAAAAACAACCTGTTGATGTCATCCCCCGGCAGCATTATGCCGTCAATCGTTATCCGGCGTTTCTTGATCTGGTACGCCGGCAATTGCGCAGGCAGTACCCGGATGAGGCCTTGACTTCCGAGGGATTGCGGGTTTTTACCACCCTGGATACGCGGGTACAGGATGCATTGGAACGCAGTATCGAGAAAAAACTGGCTCAACTGGAAAAAAGGCCAAGGGCCAACAAACTGGAAACGGCGGCGGTCGTTACCCGGCGGGACAGTGGTGAAATTGTTGCCTTGGCGGGTGGCCGTAATCGCCGGGATGCCGGCTATAACCGGGCGGTTGATGCCCTGCGTCCGATCGGTTCCTTGATCAAACCGGTGGTTTATCTGACCGCGTTGGAGTATCCGGAGAAATACACGATTGTCACACCGGTCAACGATACCCGCATCAAGGTCAAGGCGAAAAAAGGTGAATATTGGCGGCCCAGTAACTATGATCACAAGGAACATGGGCAAGTTACGCTGCATACGGCATTGTCGCACTCTTATAATCTAGCGACGGTGCATATTGGTATGGATATTGGCATTGCCCGCACCGCAAAAACATTGCGTAATATGGGCGTCAAACGTTCGGTCAAACTGTATCCGTCATTATTACTCGGTGCGACACTGCTGACGCCTATTGAAGTAACGCAAATGTATCAGACCCTGGCCGGCGACGGTTTCGCGACACCGCTGCGGGCGATTCGCGCGGTTATTTCAGCACAGGGTGAATCCTTGCAGAGATATTCCTATACGGTCAGACAATCGGTTGATCCGGCGGCCACGTTCATTACCAATACGATTTTGCAGGAAGTGATGCGTTCTGGAACCGGGCGTTCGGCTTATCAATATTTTCCTTCGGATATGAATCTGGCCGGCAAAACCGGAACCACCAACGGCAATCGGGATAGCTGGTTCGCTGGTTTCAGCGGTGATTATCTGTCGGTTGTCTGGATCGGCCGCGATGATAACAAACCGGCAGGATTGACCGGTTCCAGCGGCGCTTTGCAAGTATGGATCGCCTTGATGCGGCAGATCGCTAAACAACCGGTTATATTAGCGCCGCCGGAGGATGTGGAAATGGCCTTGATTGATAAAAGGACAGGGTTGCGGGCCAATGAAAGCTGTGCCGATGCGGTTTCGTACCCGTTTATCAAAGGTTCGGCGCCAGTCCGTTGGGCACCTTGCGCGACCACAATGTATCCGGCGATACCGGATCAAATCCCCGTCAAGCGGGTGAAAAAATGGTTCGAATCCTTATTTGAATAAGGGCTGAAAAAATGATTAAACGACAACAATGGCTTGTGTTATTTTTACTGTTTCCATTATCGCTTATGGCCGGGGATAAACCGGTCGCCCGATTAAAAGCCTTTTTGGCTGCTTCAAAATCATTGACGGCGGAGTTTAAACAAATTTCCATCGATGAAAAAGGCAATCCGGCGCAAACCCGTTATGGTATGTTTTATTTACAGCGGCCTGGAAAGTTCCGCTGGGATTATCAAAAACCTTTTGCCCAACAGATTGTTTCCCAAAAGGGTAAGGTCTGGTTTTATGATGCCGGCCTGGAACAGGTAACGATCAAAAAAATTGATCAATCCCTGGGGGCAACACCGGCTCTGCTGTTGAGTGGTGAAGTTGACCTGGAGGAGAATTTCACTTTGCAACAGCAAGGTATGGATGCCGGTTTGCAATGGGTGCGGTTGCAACCCAAATCCGAGCAAAGCAGTTTCAAATATGTCCTTATTGGTCTGGAAAAGGGTTTATTGTCCGGTATGGAACTGAGCGATAATTTTGGTTTTGTGACGCGCATTTATTTTTCCAATGTGCGGGTGAACGAAAAAATTGCGCCGGACATTTTTGAGTTTGTTCCGCCTGCGGGTGTGGATGTGTTTGAAGAAAAATGACGCTGGATTTGACCAAACCCCTGGCCGAGCGTATGCGGCCGCAATACCTTGACCAATACATTGGCCAGAAACATTTGCTGCAAGCGGGGAAACCGCTATACGAAGCGATCAAACGCGGGCATTTGCATTCGATGATTTTTTGGGGACCGCCGGGAACCGGAAAAACCACGCTGGCACGGATGATTGCCCATCATGCCGAAGCCGAATTTATTCCGGTTTCTGCGGTTTTGGCCGGCGTCAAGGAGATACGCGCTGCCGTCAGCGAGGCTAAAAAAAACCAACAAACCCAAAACCGGCGCACCATTTTGTTTGTCGATGAAGTGCATCGTTTCAATAAATCGCAACAGGATGCTTTTTTGCCGCATATCGAAGATGGCACGGTTTATTTTGTCGGTGCAACCACCGAGAACCCATCGTTTGCCTTGAATAACGCCTTGTTATCGCGTGCCCGGGTCTATGTTCTGGAAACATTGAGCGTGGAGGATTTATTGGAAGTGTTGCAGCAGGCCTTGCTTGATCGGCAGCGGGGTATCGCCGATGATATTCATATCTCCGATGCAAATCGTCAGAAACTGGCGGTTGCGGCCGATGGTGACGCAAGGCGATTACTGAATTTTCTGGAAATCGCGGCTGAACTGACTTTGGCTGAAGGTTGCGGGGAAATGACCGATGCGGTTTGTGAAGCCGTGATCTCCGGCAGCCTGCGCCGATTCGATAAACAAGGCGAAGACTTTTACAATCAGATTTCGGCCCTGCACAAATCCGTGCGCGGCAGTTCGCCGGATGCGTCCTTGTATTGGTTATGCCGCATGTTGGATGCCGGTATCGATCAACAGTATCTGGCCCGCCGCATCGTGCGTATCGCTTCGGAAGATATCGGTAACGCCGACCCAAGGGCCTTGCAGATTGCCGTGAGCGCCTGGGAGGCGCAAGAACGGTTAGGCAGCCCGGAAGGCGAGTTGGCGTTAGCACAAGCGGTTGTTTATCTGGCTTGTGCGCCCAAAAGCAATGCCGTTTACAGGGCTTACAAGGCGGCGATGCGTGATGTCAAACAGCAGGGTAGTCTGGAAGTTCCGATACATTTACGCAATGCGCCAACGAAACGGATGCAGGCGCTGGATTATGGCAAAGCCTACCGTTACGCGCACAATGAACCGGAGGCTTATGCTGCCGGGGAAAATTATTTTCCACAAGCGTTACAAGGGCGGCAATATTATCATCCAGTTGCCCGGGGACTGGAAATCAAAATCGCTGAAAAACTGAAACATCTAAAAGAACTGGATGATCTGTCCAGGTAGGCCAGGAATGATATAAGGTGGAAACAACAATACCGTTTAACAAACCGTGCGTGACCGGCAAGGAAATTCAATATCTCCAGGAGGCTGTCCATCTGAACCGGTTTTCCGGCGATGGTTTGTTTTCGAGGCGTTGCCAACAGCTCATCGAACAGGCATTGCCGGCCAAAAAAGTGTTTTTGACCTCATCTTGCACTCATGCCCTGGAGATGGCGGCGATGTTGGCCGATATCAAAACCGGTGATGAAATCATCATGCCCAGTTATACCTTTGTGTCGACCGCCAATGCGTTTGTGCTGCGCGGCGCCCGCATTGTTTTTGTCGATATTCGTCCGGATACGATGAATATTGATGAAAGCTGCATTGAACAAGCGATTACCGAAAAAACCCGGGCTATTGTACCGGTACATTATGCCGGGGTGGCCTGTGAAATGGACCGGATTATGGAGATTGCCGGGCAATACGGTTTATGGGTGATCGAGGATGCCGCGCAAGCGTTGTTTTCCCGTTACAAAGGCCGTGCCCTGGGCACAATAGGGGATTTAGGCTGTTTCAGTTTTCATGAAACCAAAAATTATAGTTGTGGGGAAGGCGGCGCCATCAGCATCAATCATGAGCGGCATATCGAACGGGCAGAAATCCTGCGCGAAAAAGGGACGGACAAGGGCGCGTTTTTGCGTGGCGAGGTCGATAAATATACCTGGCAGGATATCGGCTCCAGTTTTTCGCCCAGTGAATTGCAGTGCGCTTATTTGTATGCCAATCTGGAAATGTCGCACCGGATTGATCAGAAGCGGCACCAGGCCTGGGATCGATATTACACACTTTTACAACCCCTGGCGGAAGCGGGCAAAATCGCCTTGCCGATCCAACTGCCGTATTGCCGGCACAATGCGCACATGTTTTATCTGAAGACCGGGGATGCCCGGCAAAGGCAAGCGTTGGCGCGTTATTTGAAAAAGCGTAATATTGAATCGGCCTTTCATTATATTCCGCTGCATTTGTCCCCGATGGGCCGCCGTCACGGCCAATTTTCCGGTCCGGATCGGTTTACCCGCCAGGAGAGCGAAAAATTGTTGCGCCTGCCTTTGTATTACACGATTGGCGAACAGGAAGTAGATCGGGTAAGCCAGGCCATTATTCGTTTTTATGGCTGATGTATAAGCGTTGGTTCAAACGGCTTGGCTTGGTCGCGGGCTTGTTTGTTGGCTTTGCTTCTTTGGGGTATTTGTCCGGTTTGTCGGTATTGGAGCTTGTCGTCGATAGCGATGCACCGGGACGGATTCAGTTGTTTCAGGCAACGGACAGGGAAGATTTTGCAGCCACCCGCTCGATCAGCCGGACAGTTCCGGCAGGCCGAAGCCGTGTTTGGTTTTTTATCGACGGTGTGACAGCGACGATGCGGCTCCGTATTGCGGCCGCCGGCCCGGAGACCCGGATGACGATTCAGACTGTGAGTCTGTATTCAGTGTGGTATTCAAGCGCTTTCGAGGAGCAGCCGCAGCTTTTGTCCGGCTCCGGTGCAAGCGTTGCAAGCGTTGAATGGCAGCCTGTTCTGGTTCGTAACCAATTACTATTGCCGCTTTTTGGCATATTACTGGCTCTGGTTTTGTTCAAGAACAAAAGACCGCGCTTTGTGTGTGGATTCCTGGCGCTTGCGATACCCGTATTTTATCTGTTTGTTGAGGCTAATCAGACCTGGGTTGACTTGCAGGTGAAGGCCAGCCAGAGTGGAGAAATCAAACTGTTTTGGCGCGATGGCAACGAGAGCTTTTCCCGGGCAAGGGCGCGGCGGGTCGCCATTGCACCAGGACAGCACGATTATCCTGTCCCGATTGCCCATATCGGTAATATCGAGTTTTTGCGTGTGCAGGCCACCAATGCCGGTTCCATGCAGGTCAATGGATTCAAATTGCAAGAGCCGGGTTTTCAAACCCAGAGCAATGATTTGCAGGCCTTGAACCAGTGTTTGTCCGGCCGCATCGCGCCAAGCTGTGAGCAGGTCATAGCCATTGATAAACTGGCGGATAACCGCAGTTTAGCGCAATCGGTTGCCGGTTTTTTGGTTTTTTGTCTGTTTATGTCGGCGCTGGTGTTTTATGGGCTTGTCAAACCGGGCCTTGTGCGGGCGCGGCTGCCCCGGCTGTTGTATTTTTTCTGGCTTGTGGCCTTGTTTTTGGTTTTTATGCTGGCTTGGCAGGCGGCCTATAATCTCCATCCGGACGAACATGCGCATATTGAGGCGATCAAATATTATATGCGGTATTGGGACCCGCCTGAAGTCGGTGACCCCCGCGCCTTGTCGGCTTACCAATATCCTTGGGCGATTTCGCGTCTGGATGATCTGGGGATCAGTTATTTTCTGGCCGGCAAATTTTCGGTTTTGCTGGCTGTTTTTCTGGGTGATGCAACCTTTTCATTCCGGGCCTTTAACGGCTTGCTGTTTTTGCTTTTTCTGGTATTGGCCCTGGATGATAAACGTTTTTTACTCTTTGTCAGCCCGCTTTTATGCACGCCGCAGATTGCTTATTTATACGCTTATGCCAATCGCGGGGCGTTTGTTTTGTTTGTCAGTGTGCTGCTGGCCTGGCAACTGGTGGGTAAAAAAACCGCCTTGCAAGGTTTTTTAAAGGCCGAAAAGGTTTTGGATAACGGGCGTTTGGTTTTGTATCCGGGCTTGTTGCTGGGGCTGTTGAGCATTGAGCAGACTAATTATTATTTGTTTATTCTGTTTGTTTTTGCTTTTTTGGCCTGGCGCTTGTGGTTTTTTGCCGCTGATAAACGGGTATTTTTGGGAAAGTGTGTGCTGTTTGCCGGTGTTGGCCTGAGCGTTTTTATTATGCGCTACAGTCTGGATGTTGCGATCAACGGCGGCAACAAATGGGCGCAGAGAGTCGCTTATGCCGAGCAACATGCCGGGCAGGGTTTCAAGCCTTCGCAGGCATCACGGCAGGATTCTTATGTGGGCTTGCGGTTAAGGGATAAAGGGGTGAGCTTTGCCGAACTGTTTTCACCCCGCTGGGACTGGCATAAAATGTCGTTTAAAAGTTTTACCGGTTTTTACGGTTATTATGCCGAGTATTCACCCCGATGGTATTACGTTGCCGTTTTTTTGCTTTATATCCTGGTGCTGGCTGTGGTTTTACAGCATCTATGGTTTTGCAAGGAAGCTGTTTATCGTTGTTTTACGATATTGAGTCTGGGCGCAGTGAGTGGCGGCTTGCTGATCAGTTTGCTGTTTTCCTGGTTGTATGATTTTCAGCCCCAGGGACGCTATGTTTTTCCGATCCTGCCGGTATTACTGGTTTATTTTGCGATTATGGCGCCGTTATGGAATCGTTGGCAAAAGACCGTTATAATCGCCTGCTTTTTTGTTCTGGTGTTGTTGTCGTTTTATTCGTTTAATAACGTGGCCTTGAATTATCTTGTCGCATAAAAAAGTCGCTATTGTGCAGTCCAATTATATTCCCTGGAAAGGGTATTTCGATCTGATCAACCAGGTGGATGAGTTTATCCTGTACGATGATATGCAGTACACTAAAAACGATTGGCGCAACCGTAATCTGATCAAGGTGGCCGATGGCCGCCAATGGCTGACCATTCCGGTCAGGCAGCGTGGCCGTAGCAAACAGAAAATTCTGGATGTGGAAGTCGCCAGCAACCATTGGCGGCGAAAACATTGGCAAAGTTTGCTGATTCATTATGGCAAGGCGCATTGTTTCAAACAATACCGTAATTGTTTCGAGCGTTTGTATCTGGATGATGATGAGCGCTTTTTAAGCCGCATCAATTACCGTTTTTTAAAATTGATCAATGAAATTCTCGGTATCGGAACCCGGCTTTCCTGGTCATCGGATTATGTCTTGCAGGGAAATAAATCCGAACGATTGGTGGGCCTGTGCGAGGCGGCGGGAGCCTGTGAATATGTATCCGGACAGGCGGCGAAAGACTATCTGGAACTGGCTTTGTTTGCCGAGGCGGGTATCTCGGTGCGCTGGATGGATTATAGCCATTATCCGGTGTACCGGCAATTGCATCCGCCGTTTGTACATGGGGTCAGTATTTTGGATTTGATTTTCAATGAAGGCGCTACGGCCAGACACTATATGAAATCATTTGCCGGCAATCGATGAAACTGTCCATTGTTACCACACTCTATCAGTCACAATCCTGTCTGGAGGCGTTCTACCGGCGGATTTCGGAGGCGGCGCAAGCGATCACCCGGGATTATGAACTGATTTATGTCAACGATGGCTCACCGGATGATGTACTGGCCTTGGCGTTGGCGCAACAACGCCGGGATGATCGTATCGTCATTGTCGATTTGTCGAGAAATTTTGGCCACCATGCCGCCGGTTTGGCAGGGTTGGCGCAGGCGCGTGGGCAGTTCGTGTTTCTGATCGATTGCGATTTGGAGGAAAAACCGGAATGGTTGAATGAGCTTTTTTGGCCGGTATGGCAGAACTCTACGGATTTGGATCTGCTCTATGGCGTGCAGACCAGGCGTAAGGGTAACGGGTTTGAACGTTGTTCCGGCGCATGCTTTTATCGCCTGTTTAATGCACTCAGTGCGATACAAATACCGCAAAATATGTTGACCGTGCGTTTGATGAGCCGGCGTTTTGTTGATGCCTTGCTATTATACCAGGAAAAATCCCTGTTTCTGGGAGGGGTGATGGCTCATGCCGGCTTCCGGCAACAAGCCCTGCCGGTGCAAAAATCCTCCCGCGGGTCAAGCAGTTATACGTTCGGCAAACGTCTGGCCCTGTTTGTCACTGCGATCACGGCGTTTTCGGCAAGACCCCTGTTTGCGATAGGGCTTACGGGCTTGTCGATGCTGGCCGTGTCGCTTTTGTTCACTATTGTCTGGAGTCTGCAAACGTTGTTTTGGGAGATAACAATCAGCGATCGGGATATCCTGTTGCTGGCGATGAGTTTTTTGGCTTCAATCATCGTTTCCTGTACCGGTCTGCTGGGGCTTTATCTGGCCAAAATCCATGATGAGGTTAAACAACGGCCAGGCGTTATCATAAAAAAAATTTATCGGGCAAAACATGAGTAAAAAACTTCTTATTTATGGCGCGGGCGAATTTGCCCGCTTGATGAGTTTTTATTTTCATCATGAAAGCGATTATGAACTGGCAGGGTTTTGTCTGGATGCCGATTACATGACGACCGACCGGTTTTGCACCTTGCCGGTAGTGCCTTTCGAGAGCGTGCAAAAGACCTGTCCGGCCAGTGAATACCGGATGTTTGTCGCCATCGGCTACCGGATGATGCGCAATCGCAGCCGGATGTTTGACAAGGCCAAAGACAAAGGTTACCGCCTGGTTAATTTCATCAGTCCCCGGGCCATTGTGCGCACCGATTTACAAATCGGCGAAAACAATGTCATTTTGTCCAGCTCGGATATCGAACCCTTTGTGCATATTGGCGATAATAATATTTTCTGGACCCGCTGCATCATTGGCCACGGTGCCCGGGTCGGGCATCATAATTATTTTTCCGGCGGTGTCGGGCTGGGCGGCAACTGTGTGATTGGCAATCAGTGTTTTATGGGCAATGCCGCGCTGATGGTCAATGATGTTCATATTGCCGATGAAACCTATCTGGTTGCCGGTGCGGTGATCTTGCGTGATACCGAAGCGGCCACCCGTTATCATGGCAATCCGGCGCGGCGGGTTTCACAACATAAAGACACAGGTATTGTGATCACATGATCGGGTATTTCTATATTTTTGCAACGATTTTTTTTACCGTCTACGGCCAGTTGGTTTTGAAATGGCGGGTGGGCTTGTATGGGCCGTTGCCGGCGGCGATTGATGAGAAAATCGTATTTTTGACGCGATTATTAGTTGATCCGTTTTTATTGTCCGGTTTGGTTTCGGCTTTTGTAGCTTCGATTTTCTGGCTGGCGGCGATGACCCGTTTTGAGATCAGTTATGCCTATCCGTTCATGAGTCTGGCGTTTGTATTGGTACTGATGTTTTCGGTGGTCTTGTTTAACGAAAGCCTGACCGTACATAAAATTGCCGGTCTGCTGTTGATTATTACCGGTATTATTATCAGCAGCCGCTCCTAGTCCATCATGAAAACTGCATCGATTCCAGAGCCGCAATTTCGAATTAAAACCCTTGCGGGGCAACTTAAACACTGCCTGATTGCCGACCGTTACCGGTTTAAAAAACAGCTCGACCGAATACGCACCGAATTTAAAAAAGGGTTGGCCGTTGAAGAAAAACTGTCCCGTCTTGCTGCAAAAATAGAGCGCTCCTGCGCCCAAAGACAAAAACGCCTGTACAGCATTCCTGAACTGAGTTTTCCTGAACTGCCGATTTCAGAAAAACGTCGGGAGATTGCCGAATTGATCCGCAAACATCAGGTGGTTATTGTTTGTGGTGAAACCGGCTCCGGCAAGACCACGCAATTGCCGAAAATCTGTTTATTGGCCGGCCAGGGTGGTGGCGGTTTTATCGGTCATACCCAACCACGGCGGATTGCCGCGCGTACCGTAGCGGATCGGGTTGCCGAGGAACTGGGCCTGCATGTCGGCTACAAGGTGCGTTTTCATGACAAGACCCGTCCCGAGTCCTTAATCAAGTTGATGACCGACGGTATCTTACTGGCCGAAACTCAAAACGACCCTTATCTGAATCAGTACGATACCCTCATTATTGATGAGGCGCATGAGCGCAGTTTGAATATTGATTTTCTTTTGGGCTATATGAAGTGGTTGTTACCCCGGCGGCGGGATTTGAAGTTGATCATCACATCGGCAACGATTGATCCGGAACGTTTTTCCCGCCATTTTGACAATGCGCCAATTGTCGAGGTTTCCGGACGCAGCTATCCGGTGGAAATTCGTTACCGGCCGATTGAACAAGTGGAAGAATCCGATGAAACCAGCCGTGATTTACAACAGGCCATCCTCGATGCAGTGGATGAACTGCATCGGGATATCCGGGGCGATATTCTGATCTTTTTAAGCGGCGAAAAGGAAATCAAGGAAACCGCCGAATCGTTACGCAAACATCATTCGACCCATTGCGAGATTTTACCGCTTTATGCCAAGCTCAGTGTGCGTGAACAGGAACGGGTATTTAAACCCAAAGGCCGGATGCGTATTGTTCTGGCCACCAATGTGGCGGAAACGTCGTTGACCGTGCCAGGCATCCGGGCCGTGATCGATAGCGGTCACGCCCGCATCAGCCGCTACAGCCATCGCAGCAAGATTCAGCGTTTGCCGATTGAAAAAATCTCCCAAGCCAGCGCCAATCAACGGGCCGGGCGTTGTGGCCGGGTCGCCGAGGGGATTTGCATCCGCCTGTATTCGGAAGACGATTACAGGAACCGGCCCGAATTTACCGAACCGGAAATTTTGCGAACTAACCTGGCGGCGGTGATTTTACAGATGAAAGCGCTGAAACTGGGTGATATCGAACATTTCCCGTTTATCGAACCGCCAGATCGCAAGATGATTCGGGACGGGATTCGGGCCTTGCATGAAATTCATGCCTTGGATGAACACAAACAGCTGACCGCCCTTGGCCGGCAATTGGTTCGGTTGCCGATCGACCCGCGTCTGGCGCGGATGCTGCTGGCGGCGGAAAAACGGCATTGCCTGAAGGAGGTGGCCATCATTGTGGCAGCCTTGAGTATTCAGGACCCGCGCGAGAAACCGGCCGACAAGCTGGCGCAGGCTGAGTCCAAACAGGCCGAATTTAATGCCGAACATTCCGACTTCTTAAGCTTTTTAAATCTCTGGAATGCCTTTGAACAAAAGAAAAAACAGCTTTCAAACAATAAACTGCGCTTGTATTGCCGGGAGCGGTTTTTGTCTTATGTGCGCATGCGTGAATGGTTCGATGTGCATACCCAGATCATGCAGGTTATCAAGGGCGAATTAAAGTTGAAACTCAACCAGGTCGATGCCTGTTATGAAGAAATTCATCAGGCCTTGTTATACGGTTTATTGTCCAATATCGGTTTTCGCCATGAACGCTATGAATATCTGGGCGCACGCAACCTGAAGTTTTATATTTTTCCGGGTTCCGCCCAGCACAAGGCACGTCCCAAATGGCTGATGGCGGCGGAACAGGTGGAGACCAGCAAGGTTTATGCGCGCAATGTGGCAAAAATTGAACCGGAATGGATTGAGTGCTGTGCCAGCCATTTGCTGAAACGCAATTATTACGATCCCCATTGGGAAAAAAAGGCGGCACGTTGCGCGGTTCATGAGCGCACCTTGCTGTATGGCTTGACCTTGCAGGCCGGCCGCAAGATACCCTATGAACGTATCGATGCGGTAGCGGCGCGGGAGCTGTTTATCCGCTCGGCCCTGGTCAATCAGGATTATGAAACCCGGGCACCTTTTTTCAAAGCCAATGCCGAGTTGTTGCAGGAAGTGGGTTATATCCAGCATAAAGGCCGGCGGGTGGATTTGGTGGACGATGAAGAAGGGTTGTACCGGTTTTATGATCGGATTTTGCCGCCGGAGGTGGTCAATGGCATTACCCTGGATCAATGGCGCAAGACAGCCGAAAAACAAAATCCAAAAATTCTGTTTTTAAGCAAGGAGGACTTGACCCGGCAACAGGAACACGATGTGCAGGAGCGGGATTTTCCCGACCAAATGAAACTTGGCGCGTTGACCCTACCGCTGCAATACCGGTTTGAACCTGGACATGAGGAAGACGGGGTCAGTGTTGTGATTCCCTTGCATCAGTTGAATCAGCTTGATGAATGTATTTTTCAATGGCTGGTGCCGGGGCTGTTGCGGGAAAAATTGATCGCTTTGCTTAAATCCTTGCCCAAGGCCTTGCGCAAAACCTTCGTGCCGGTTCCTCAGACGGTTGATCGCTGTTTGGAAACGCGGCCGGAGGCGCAGGGTTCTTTGTATGAATGGCTGGCTAAACGCTTGCGGCAACTGACCGGCGAATCGGTTCCGGCATCGGCCTGGAATGTCGATGCCTTGCCGGAACATTTAAAGATGAATTTCAAGGTGGTCGATGAGAACGGCCACAAACTGGCCTGCAACCGGGATTTGCCCGCTTTGCAACGGCAGTTCAGCCAGCAGTCGGAAACCTGTTTTGAGCAATTGGCCACCGATGCCTATCATTTTACCGGTTGCCTGCAATGGGCTTTTGACGATCTGCCGGAAGTTTGGTTGTTTCATCAAAACGGACGCCAATTTTCCGGTTATCCGGCCATCATCGATGAAGGCGATAGTGTCGGGGTGCGTATTCTTGAAACCCGCGAAAAAGCCGAACAACTGCACCGTTTTGGTCTGGTGCGTCTTTATCAATTGGTTTGCAGCAAGGAGTACAAATATTTATTGAAACAAATTCCGCTGAATGCCGAGATCGAGTGGTGCTATCGGAACCTGGGCAAACATCCATTACTGGATATCCGCCATCCTGAAGGAGACTACCGGCAAGCGTTATTGTTTGTCGTGTTTGAACAGGCCTTTGTCACGGGTAAACGCATCCGCAAACAACAGCAATTCGAAGCGTCTTTGGACGATAACAAGTCCCGTCTGGTCAAGCTGACCCAGGCAGTCAGCGATTGCTTGCAGGAACTGTTCAAAATTTATGCGGCCGTTATGCCGGCAGTACAACAATTGCCAAAAAACGATCCGATCCGCGCCGATATGCAGGAACACCTGCACTTTTTGATATTTGAGGGTTTTTTGTACAGGACGCCATTTGAGCAGTTAAAACATTTTCCCCGTTATTTATCGGCGGCGCAGTACCGCTTGCAAAAAATGTCGCAGAATCGGCAAAAAGATCGCGTGAAAATGCAGGAATTGCAACGATTTTGGAAACGTTACTGGCAGCAAATCAAGGAACAGGCAAAAAATACTGCTGTCGCCCCTGAACAGGATGGCTTGCGTTGGGCTTTGGAAGAGTTCCGGGTTTCCTTGTTTGCCCAGCAATTGAAAACGGCTTATCCGGTTTCTGCAAAACGATTGGAAAAAATGTGGAGGGGCGAAGTTTTTGGGAGTATTTCATAAGCTATACTCTACGCGGTTACGAATGCGGAAAATAAAGCAAACATCGGGACGAAACGCCTGCCTGTGCTACGGCAGACAGGCCTGCCTGTTGCAGACCGGTTTGTCGGAACCGCCCTACAGGGTTGAACAGGGCATATCCCATAAAAACAAATATTGAATGGGCTAGCTGCGGATTTATCCAGCCCTTCAATGAAGGGCTGGATAAATCCGCACAGCGCAGAACCATGAATACGACACAGCGACGGGCCGATCACCTGCCTGGTAGCAGACGGGCGTGGCCGTGTGCAGTATATGGGGTATGGCGATTAATATCAGGGCGCGTGTATATCTGTAGGCTTTGATTACAACACCTGGATTCTGCAAGTCCGTGCCGGCATGACGGGGCTATTGTGATAGTCGGGCTTATTTGTAAGCGTCATTCCGGTCAGAACTTTTAACACTTGTTTACAAATGGTTTTTTGAAAATTAAATATAATCTTTTCCAAGTCATACGCGATGTTCAACTTTTTAATAGAACATTTGAAAGCATGACTTATCTCCTCTAAATTTGTTTTAACAAAAGCAATTTAGCAAAGGAGAAAGTCATGCCTATAGAAGACTTTATCATTTATGTTTATTGTTGTGTAGAAAAAGCGTATCAGGAAGTGGTAAAAGCTCCGTTTTTACGTCGGCGTGGTTTTGCCCCCAGGCTCACAGACAGTGAAGTCATTACAATGG
>CAZDXJ010000019.1:0-32802 GCA_964509475.1 uncultured Methylococcaceae bacterium
GTTTGCGTTTCGCGGTTCGTGAAGGTGGCCGAACAGTGGGCGCCGGTGTTGTTTCTAAAATTATCGAGTAATAAATATGGCGAACCAAACAATTAGAATCCGCTTAAAAGCCTTCGATCATAAATTGATCGATCAATCTGCGGGTGAGATAGTCGAAACAGCAAAAAGAACTGGGGCACAAGTGAGAGGTCCTATTCCATTACCAACAAAAAAAGAGCGCTTTACGGTTCTGATTTCGCCGCACGTCAATAAAGATGCAAGAGATCAATATGAATTAAGAACCTATAAAAGGTTATTGGATATTGTAGAGCCTACGGATAAGACCGTTGATGCGCTGATGAAGCTGGATTTGGCCGCTGGTGTTGACGTGCAAATCAGGCTGAATTAAAGCTGAAAAGAGAGGAATTGGCAAATGTCATTAGGTTTAATTGGTCGTAAATGTGGTATGACCCGAGTATTCTGCGAGGATGGCTCATCGATACCCGTTACTGTGTTGCAGATTGACCCGAATCGGGTTACACAGGTGAAGGATGTGGCACGGGATGGTTACAAGGCTGTTCAGGTAACTGCTGGAGAAAAAAAGTCATCCAAAATAAACAAGGCAATGGCGGGGCATTTTGCGAAAGCTGAAGTGACGGCAGGTCGTGGTTTGTGGGAGTTTCGTTTGGCTGAAGATGAAGGCAATGATTTGACTACGGGTTCTGAGTTGACATTGGATATTTTTGAAGAAGGTCAATTTGTCGATGCACAGGGTACCAGCATAGGTAAAGGTTTTGCAGGTGGCGTCAAGCGTCATAATTTTAAAACCCAGGATGCTACTCATGGTAACTCGCTTTCGCACAGAGCACCAGGTTCTATAGGTCAATGTCAAACGCCTGGCCGGGTTTTCAAAGGTAAAAAAATGGCGGGGCATATGGGGGCAGTTACAAAAACAATCCAGAATTTGACCATTCATGTGATTGATAAAGAAAGAAAGCTGATCTTTTTGAAAGGCGCTGTTCCTGGGGCTAAAGGCGGTGATGTGATTATTACTCCCGCAGTTAAAAAATTGCATAAGAAAGGTTAAGCTATGAGTTTGCAAATACCTGCAATGAATGAACACGATTCAACGGTTGATGTTTCTGAGTCGGTTTTTGGCGTGCCATTCAATGAAACATTGGTTCACCAGTTAGTCACAAAATATCTTGCGGGTTCCCGTTCAGGAACCAAAGCACAGAAAAACCGTTCCGCTGTTCGTGGTGGTGGTATCAAGCCTTGGCGACAAAAAGGGACTGGGCGGGCAAGATCGGGAACATCCCGCAGTCCGATTTGGCGTACAGGTGGGGTCGCTTTTGCTGCGCAACCACGTAGCTATGATCAGAAGTTAAATAAAAAGATGTTCAGGACCGGCATCCGTTCGATTTTTTCGGAGTTACTCCGGCAGGAACGCTTGTTTATCAGCAATGATATTTATCCTTCAGCGCCGAAAACAAAAGAATTGTGCGCTAAATTACAGGGTGTAATAGGCAAAGGTAAAAAAGTGCTGATTATTGCCGACAAGATTGATGAGAATCTTGAGTTGTCTTCACGGAACATCCCGTACTTGGAAATCACAACAGCGGATTATTTGAGTCCGGTATTGTTAGTTGCCGCGGATAAAGTCATTGTGACAGAGCAAGCGTTGAAACAACTAGAGGAGCGATTGGCATGAGTTCAATTATCAATATCGCCAATGTATTGAAGGCACCGATTATTTCCGAGAAAAGCACCCTGGCCGCTGAGAAAAACAGACAGTTTGTTTTTAAAGTTCAAAAACAGGCGACCAAAAAACAGATTAAAAGTGCTGTGGAAATGATGTTTGATGTTGAGGTTGACTCGGTACGGGTGCTTAATGTCAAGGGCAAACAAAAAAGGTTTGGCCGTACATTGGGAAAAAGATCGGATTGGAAAAAGGCTTACGTAAAGCTGAAGCCAGGTAACGATATCGATTTCTCCGCGGCATAATTAACGGTAAGCGCAAGCAAAATATATTTTGGAACGGTGAAGCATGGCTATTGTAAAATCAAAACCGACCTCGGCAGGATCAAGGTTTGTAGTCCGGATAAAGAATGATAGTTTACATAAAGGTAAACCCTATTCAGGATTACTTGCCAAGAAAACGAAAAGTGGCGGTCGTAACAACCAGGGGCGTATTACGACAAGACATATTGGCGGTGGTCAAAAACAAAGATACCGCATAATTGATTTTAAACGTAATAAAGTTGATGTGCCCGCTGTGGTGGAGCGTCTCGAATACGATCCCAACAGAACGGCGAATATAGCCTTGATTCTTTATAAAGATGGTGAACGCCGCTATATCATCGCTCCAAAGGGAATAGAAGTCGGTCAGGAAATCGTATCGGCCACTGCAACTCCGGTAAAACCGGGAAATTGTATGCAGGTACGTAACATACCTTTGGGAACCACGATCCATTGTGTAGAACTGAAGCCGGGAAAAGGAGCCCAATTGGCACGCAGTGCGGGTACTTCGGCGCAACTGGTCGCCAAAGAAGGTGCGCATGTCACGTTGAGATTACGCTCGGGAGAAATGCGCAAAATACTGGCCGATTGCAAAGCGGTTATAGGTGAAGTCTCCAATTCGGAACACAATTTGATTTCTTTGGGTAAGGCTGGTGCCAAAAGATGGCGGGGAGTACGTCCTACCGTAAGAGGTGTGGCGATGAACCCGGTTGATCACCCGCATGGTGGTGGCGAGGGTAGAACCTCTGGAGGCAGACATCCTGTTTCACCGTGGGGTATGCCGACTAAAGGTTATAAAACACGTAAAAACAAACGTACTGACAAAATGATTGTCAGACGACGCAAGCAAAGATAGAGAGGAATTAACGTGCCACGTTCAATTAAAAAAGGTCCTTTTATTGATCACCATCTGGCCAAGAAGGTTGATGCCGCGGTCAGTAGCAATAGCAGGAAACCGATTAAAACCTGGTCCAGAAGATCGATGATCAGTCCAGATATGCTTGGACTGACGATTGCGGTACATAATGGCAGACAGCATGTGCCTGTGTTGATAACTGAGAATATGGTTGGGCATAAGTTGGGTGAATTCGCTCAGACCCGTACTTACAAAGGTCATTTGGCCGATAAAAAATCAAGATAAGGCAGGTTGGAGATGGAAATAGCTGCAAAATTAAGTAACGCTCCTCTATCAGCGCAAAAAGCAAGATTGGTTGGCGATCAGATTCGTGGACTACCTGTGGAGAAAGCGCTGAATACGTTGAAATTCAGTTCAAAAAAAGCGGCTTTCATTATGCGGAAAGTGCTGGAGTCGGCTATTGCCAATGCCGAGCATAATGAAAGTGCGGACATTGATGAATTAAAAGTGTCGACCGTTTATGTGAATGAGGGGCCTACATTGAAACGATTCAAGGCAAGAGCCAAGGGGCGGGCTAATCATATTTTAAAAAGAACCTGCCACATTACAATTAAAGTAGCAGAGTTCGAATAGAGGCATATAATAATGGGTCAAAAGGTACATCCAACAGGTATTCGGCTTGGTATTATCAAGGATTGGTCATCAAGATGGTATGCGAGTAGTAAAGATTACCCGGTATTTTTACATCAGGATTTACAAGTCAGGGATTTTCTGAAAAAGAAATTAGCTCATGCCTCGGTAAGTCGCATCCAGATAAATCGGCCGGCTAACAATGCACATATTACGGTGCATACAGCGCGTCCGGGTATCGTCATAGGTAAAAAAGGCGAGGATATCGACAAATTGCGTAAACAGGTATCGGTAATGATGGGTATTCCGGTGCAGATCAATGTGGAAGAGATTCGCAAGCCTGAGTTTGATGCGCAACTGGTTGCTGAAAGTGTTGCCCAGCAATTGGAAAAAAGAATTATGTACCGCCGCGCTATGAAAAGAGCGGTTACCAATACCATGCGTTTAGGCGCGGAGGGTATTAAAATAAATGTCGCGGGTCGTTTGAATGGCGCCGAAATCGCTCGCAGTGAGTGGTATCGGGAAGGCCGGGTGCCGCTGCATACCTTGAGAGCCGATATTGATTATGGTTTCGCTGAAGCCCATACGACATACGGTATAATTGGCATAAAAGTATGGATTTTCAAAGGCGAGGTTTTTGATGTCAATACTTTGTCTGAAAATAAACAACCCAAAAAATAGTTGAAGGAAAATAGCAATGCTTCAACCTAAAAGAACAAAATTTCGAAAGCAACATAAAGGTAAAAACAACGGCGTCGCAGTACGTGGTTCGTCCGTTAGTTTTGGTGAGTATGGCCTGAAGGCTACTTCCCGCGGCAGAATAACGGCTCGGCAGATAGAGGCTGCGCGTCGTGCCATCACCCGGCATGTAAAACGTGGTGGTAAAATATGGATTCGGGTTTTTCCAGACAAGCCAATTACCAAAAAACCATTGGAAGTGAGAATGGGTAAGGGTAAAGGCAGTGTGGAGTACTGGGTTACGCAAATCAAACCGGGTACCATGTTATATGAAATCCAGGGGGTCCCTGAAGAGTTGGCGCGCGAAGCCTTTCGGTTGGCAGCGGCTAAATTACCCGTGAAGACAATTTTTGCTGCACGTACGGTGATGTGATGAAAGCAAGCGAATTACGAGAGAAAAGCAAAGAAGAGTTAAATACCATGCTGGAAGAGTTGTCCAGAGAGCAATTCAACCTTCGCATGCAACAAGGTACGGGCCAGTTGGCCAAACCGGATAGAATAAAAAAAGTAAGACGTGATATTGCTCGAATTCACACAATACTTAATGAAATGGCGAGAGCATAAAATGAGCGAAAACAGCAAAAAAATTCGCACCATAACGGGTCGTGTGATCAGCGATAAAATGGACAAAACGATTACCGTTTTAGTGGAAAGGAAAGTGAAACATCCGATCTATGGAAAGTTCATGAAGCGTTCCACGAAATTACACGCTCACGATGAAGAAAACACCTGTCAAGAGGGTGATATCGTATCCGTGACATCTTGTCGGCCGCTGTCTAAAAGCAAGGCCTGGAAGATGGTGGAAATTATTGAGCGTAAAAACAAATAAATACGCAAGTATTAATGACTTAAACTAAGTTGGGAATAAATCATGATTCAGATGCAAACTAACCTTGATGTCGCTGACAACAGCGGCGCAAAAAAGGTCATGTGTATCAAAGTTCTTGGCGGTTCGCACAAACGTTATGCCGCGATCGGCGATATCATAAAAGTAAGTGTGAAAGACGCGATCCCTCGTGGCCGGGTTAAAAAAGGTGAGGTGTACAACGCGTTGGTGGTAAGAACCAGAAAAGGTGTTAGAAGGCCGGATGGCTCTGTTATCCGTTTTGATGGCAATGCCGCGGTAATTTTGAATACCCAGTTGCAACCCTTGGGCACACGTATATTTGGACCTGTTACACGTGAATTGAGAGGTGAGAAGTTTATGAAAATAATCTCACTGGCTCCGGAAGTGCTTTAATTTACTAGATAGGTTTTGATATGCAAAAAATTCGAAAAGGTGACGAGGTTATCGTACTTGCCGGAAAAGACAAAGGTAAACGAGGATCGGTGAGCAAGGTTCTGGATAATGATAAATTGCTTGTGCAAGGCGTCAATCGGGTAAAAAAACACCAGAAACCCAATCCGACCAAGGGTGTTCCAGGTGGTATTGTCGAAAAGGAAATGCCGATTCATATTTCCAACGTGGCTTTGTATAATCCGGAAACGCAAAAAGCGGATCGTGTCGGTTTTAAATTCCTGGAAGATGGGAAAAAAGTCCGGTTTTTTAAATCGACGAATGAAGTCGTTGATACTTAAGTGCGGTTGACTCGTAATGGCTAGATTAGAAAAAATTTATAAAGAAGAAGTGCTGCCTGCATTAATGGAGCAGTTCGGTTATAAGTCGGTAATGCAAGCGCCAAGAATCACTAAAATCACAATTAATATGGGGTTGGGTGAAGCGGTTGCGGATAAGAAGGTTTTGCAGGCCGCCACAGCGGATATGGCAAAAATCTCCGGACAAAAACCGATTATCACGAAAGCGCGTAAATCAATTGCCGGATTCAAGATTCGTGATGATATGCCGATAGGCTGCAAAGTGACTTTACGCAGGGAACGGATGTATGAGTTTCTGGATCGTTTGATTAATATTGCAATACCCAGGATCAGGGATTTCAGGGGTATGAGTGCAAAAAGTTTTGATGGTCGTGGTAACTATACGATGGGAGTGAAAGAACAAATAATATTCCCTGAAATTGATTATGACAAAATTGATACTTTGCGTGGCATGGATATTTCCATTACCACGACGGCAAGAACCAATGAGGAAGGTCTGGCTTTGTTAAAGTTATTCAATTTCCCATTTAGAAATCAAGGGTAAGCTCATGGCCAAAAAATCAATGATTGCTCGTGAAAACAAGCGAATTAAAAAAGTACAGCAATACGAGGCAAAACGTAAAGCCTTGAAAGCGATTATCAGAAATCCGAATGCCTCTATTGAAGAAAAAGAGACTGCTCATTTGAAATTGCAGAAATTGCCCAGAGATTCCAGTAAATGTCGGTTGCGTAACCGTTGCAATTTGACCGGACGTCCACATGGCTATTATCGCAAATTTGGCTTGGGTCG
The DNA here is from genome assembly GCA_964509475.1 of uncultured Methylococcaceae bacterium. Taxonomy (GTDB): domain Bacteria; phylum Pseudomonadota; class Gammaproteobacteria; order Methylococcales; family Methylomonadaceae; genus CAZDXJ01. Next base: position 6,609 of record CAZDXJ010000019.1, read on the forward strand.
TAACAAGCTTAGAGAGTCAACCATGCGTGGTGAAGTTCCAGGGCTGGTCAAGGCCAGTTGGTAATATCTGCTTAAATATTTGGAGAAAATAAAATGATGACAGATCCAATAGCAGATATGCTGACTCGTATCAGAAACGGTCAATCTGCTAACAAAGAAAGCGTAAGTTTGCCTTCTTCCAAGCTGAAAACGGCAATCGCGAAGGTTCTTAAAGAAGAAGGTTACATTACCGATTTTAAAACAGAACAGGTCGGTAAACATAAAGTGATGACCATTGCACTTAAGTATTACAATGGTGCGCCAGTCATTGAAGAAGTAAAAAGAATAAGTAAACCCGGTTTACGTATTTATAAATCAAAAGATGAATTGCCCAAAGTGCTTGGCGGGTTGGGTATCGCTATCGTTTCAACATCAAAAGGTGTTATGACCGATAGAGCGGCCCGGGCGATTGGTCATGGTGGCGAAATTATCTGTACTGTTTGTTAATTAATAGGTCTTCTCTAATGTCAAGAATTGCAAATAGCCCGATAGAGATCCCTGGAGGGGTGGAAATAAAATTAGACGGAAGTGATATGACCGTTAAAGGTGCAAACGGCCTGTTATCTCATCGGCTTCATCAAGATGTAAAACTTGAAATTACCGATAACGTAATTCAAGTAAAATGGGATGAGACGAAACTGAAAAGTAAAGCTCATGCGGGAACAACCCGTTCGGTAATCAATAATATGATTATCGGGGTATCGAAAGGTTTTGAAAAAAAACTGAGTCTGGTTGGTGTTGGTTATAGAGCACAGGCGAAAGGTAAGGTTCTGAATTTGACCTTGGGTTTTTCTCATCCTGTTGATTTTGATATCCCTGAAGGTGTAACGATTGATACGCCAAGTCAGACTGAAATCGTCATTAAAGGATTTGACAAACAAAAAGTAGGTCAGGTTGCGGCCAAGATCAGATCTTACAGGCCGCCTGAACCTTATAAAGGGAAAGGTGTTCGCTATGCCGACGAGCATGTGGTAAGAAAAGAAGCCAAAAAGAAGTAAGGTAAGGTGATGGATAAGAAACAATCCCGATTGAAACGGGCTTTAAAGCAACGCTGCAAAATCAAGCGCTTGGGCGTAACCCGTCTGTCTGTGCACAAAACATCGCAGCATATTTATGCGCAGGTTATCAGTGCGGATGGAAGCAGAACTTTAGCAAGCGCATCGACACTACAAGCCGATATTAAGTCAACATTGAGTGGAACGGGTAATATTCAAGCGGCCATCGCGGTTGGAAAATCCATCGCGGAAAAAGCGATAGCGGCTGGTGTCACTGATGTGGCCTTTGACCGTTCGGGTTTTAAGTATCACGGTCGTGTTAAAGCATTAGCGGATGCTGCACGGGAAGCCGGTTTAAAATTTTAGGGGAAAAAAATGGCTACAGCACCTTCTCAAGGTAATACAGACGGATTACAAGAAAAATTGGTTTCGGTCAGGCGCGTCGCCAAGGTTGTAAAAGGCGGACGTGTATTTGGCTTTACGGCGTTGACTGTGGTCGGCGATGGCGAAGGCCGGGTTGGTTATGGTGTAAGCAAAGCCCGCGAAGTGCCGATTGCAATACAGAAATCAATGGAACAAGCCCGGAAAAATATGCGCAAAGTCTATTTGAAAGGGGACACTTTGCAATATCCGATTATGGCATCGACCGGGGCGGCAAAGGTTTATATGCAGCCGGCTTCCGAAGGTACCGGAATTATTGCCGGTGGAGCCATGCGCGCTGTATTTGAGGTGGTTGGAGTGCATAATGTATTGGCTAAATGTGTCGGCACCAACAACCCAATCAACGTGGTAAGGGTGACCATCAATGGTCTTACTCAAATGCACAATGCGAAACAGATTGCCGCTAAACGTGGTTTGTCTGTAGAAGAAATTACCGGGTGATTAAGTTATGTCCGAAAAAAAATTAAAAGTGACAATGATGAGAAGCAGTATCGGGCGATTGGCCAATCACAAAGCTTGTCTGAGAGGACTGGGTTTGCGCAGGATTAATCACACTGTACAGGTGTTGGATACTCCGGAAAATCGCGGCATGATCAACAAAGTATCTTATATGTTAAGAGTTGAGGAAGTCTGATGTATTTAAACACAATTAAGGCAGCTGATGGCTCTCGAAAAACCGCCAAGCGCGTTGGCCGGGGAATTGGCTCAACTTTGGGGAAGACCTGTGGCCGAGGTCACAAGGGTCAGAAATCCCGTAGCGGCGGTTTTCACAAAGTTGGTTTTGAAGGCGGACAAATGCCTTTGCAGCGTAGATTGCCAAAAGTTGGTTTTACTTCCAGAAAAAAGAAATATTCGGCACAAGTAAGACTCAGTGAATTGAATGGCTTGAATGTGGAAGTCATTGATTTGCAGGTTTTGATAAAATCGAATCTGGTTCCGGCATTTACCAAATCAGCTAAAGTGATTAAATCGGGTGAACTGACGAAACCGGTTACGCTGAAAGGTGTAAAAGTAACGGGCGGTGCAAAAACATCCATTGAAGCAGCTGGTGGCAAAGTAGAGGTCTAAGTGAGTACTTCAAGAGAGCAAATGAGGGAAAAGTTAGGAGGGCTGACGGAATTAAGGTCTAGATTATTATTTGTTTTGGGAGCGTTTTTCGTTTACCGGGTTGGTGCGCATATTCCCGTTCCGGGAATTGATCCCAAAGCATTGGCATTGATGTTTGAGCAGCAGAGTGGTTCCATTCTGGATATGTTCAATATGTTTTCCGGCGGTGCTTTGAAACGGTTGAGTTTATTTGCTCTTGGGATTATGCCTTATATTTCGGCATCGATTATTATGCAATTGATGACCGTGGTTGTTCCTTTTATGGAACAGCTCAAAAAAGAAGGTGAGTCGGGACGGCGTAAGATATCTCAGTATACCCGCTATGGCACTGTTTTTCTGGCTACTTTTCAGTCTATCGGGGTGTCCTTCGCTTTGCAAAACCAGACTGCCGGTGGTTTGCCAGTTGTTATCAACCCGGGTATCGGTTTTGTCGTGATAACAACAATTACGCTGGTAACCGGTACAATTTTTTTGATGTGGCTGGGTGAGCAGGTTACAGAACGAGGCCTTGGTAATGGTATTTCGTTAATTATTTTCGCAGGTATCGTTGCCGGTCTCCCATCAGCGATTGGCGGAACTCTGGAACTGGCCAGGACAGGCGAATTAAACGGTGCCTTTATTATTTTGTTGTTTCTTATTGCTATCGCGGTTACGGCTTTGGTTGTTTTTGTGGAAAGAGGCCAAAGACGGATTATTATCAATTATCCTAAACGTCAACAAGGCAGAAGGATGATTGCCGGGCAGACGAGCTTTTTGCCATTGAAGCTGAATATGGCTGGAGTAATTCCGCCTATTTTTGCATCGAGTATCATCCTGTTTCCGGCGACGATAGCAGGCTGGTTTGGTAATGCCGAAGGTTTTTCCTGGTTGCAGGATATTGCGACCACTTTGTCGCCAGGGCAACCTGTCTATGTGATGTTTTATGCGGCCGCAATAATTTTCTTTTGCTTTTTTTATACCGCATTGGTATTTAACTCAAAAGAAACCGCTGAAAACTTGAAGAAATCGGGTGCTTTTCTTCCGGGTATTCGGCCAGGTATTCAAACGACGGCTTATATAGATAAAGTCATGACTCGTTTGACTTTGATTGGTGCCTTTTATATCACAGGCGTCTGTTTGCTGCCTGAGTTTTTGATTGTATATTGGAATGTGCCTTTTTATTTTGGAGGGACATCGTTATTGATCATTGTTGTTGTTGTGATGGATTTTATTTCACAGATGCAGACCCATCTGATGTCACAGCAATATGATGGCCTTATGAAAAAAGCCAATTTGAAAAAATAATTGTGTAGGAGAAAAGCAGTGAAAGTTCGTGCTTCTGTAAAGAAAATATGCCGGAATTGCAAGGTGATTAAACGTAACGGTATTGTGCGCGTCATTTGTAAAGATGGCAGGCACAAACAGCGTCAAGGTTAAGGAAAAATTTGTTGTATCAGTAATTTTTGAATGCTATAATTATTCAATTAACTTTGGAGTTTTGGGGAGTATTTAAATGGCGCGTATTGCCGGGATAAATGTACCGGATCATAAGCATGCAGAAATAGCATTGACTGCAATTTATGGTATCGGTCGTCCAACAGCGAATAGAATATGCCAGGAAGTCGGCATTTCACCTTCAGATAAAATAAGGGATTTAAGCGAAGAGCAATTGGAGAGCATTCGTGGAGCAGTTGCAAAATTGACTGTGGAAGGTGATTTGAGACGTGAAGTCTCAATGAATATAAAACGGTTAATGGATCTTGGTTGTTATCGTGGTATCAGACATCGACGTGGCTTGCCGCTCAGAGGTCAAAGAACGAGGACCAATGCACGCACCAGAAAAGGACCGCGTAAACCAATCAAAAAATAACCCCCCAATGAGGTAACTACAATATGGCAACTCCTAGCCGTACAAGAAAACGCATAAAAAAAGAAGTGGCGGATGGCGTAGCCCATGTGCATGCTTCTTTCAACAATACTATTGTTACAATAACTGACAGAAAAGGGAACGCTCTTTCGTGGGCAACATCCGGTGGTTCTGGTTTTAGAGGATCACGTAAAAGTACGCCTTTTGCCGCACAGGTTGCTGCCGAAAGAGCGGGTACTGTAGCGAAAGAATTTGGTATGAAGAATCTGGACGTAATGATAAAAGGGCCAGGACCTGGTCGTGAATCCGCGGTACGTTCTTTGAATAATCTGGGCTTTAAAATTAATAATATTATTGATGTGACGCCAATTCCGCATAATGGTTGCCGTCCCCCTAAAAAACGCCGCGTGTAGAGAAGCAGGAGTAGTTGTTATGGCAAGATATCTTGGCCCTAAATGTAAATTGAGTCGTAGAGAAGGGACTGATCTGTTGTTGAAAAGCAGAGGCAAGTCTTTGGAAGGAAAGTGTAAGCTGGATCAAAGACCCGGGCAGCATGGTACCAAGCGTACCAGAAATTCGGATTATGCTTTGCAGTTGAGAGCCAAGCAGAGGATTCGGCGTATTTATGGTGTTTTGGAAAAACAATTCAGAAATTATTACCGCACTGCGGCCCTGAAGAAAGGTTCAACGGGTGAGAACCTTTTGAAGTTATTGGAGAGTCGGCTTGACAATGTTGTCTATCGGATGGGCTTTGCATCAACGCGGGCAGAAGCCAGACAAATGGTAAGTCACAAATCGATTTTGGTGAATGATCAATTGACCAATATACCTTCGTTCCAGGTTTCGCCGGGTGACGTGATTTCAATCAGGGAAAAAGCAAAAAAACAACAACGCATCCAGGATGCGTTAACGGTAACCGAGCAATATGGTTTTCCGACCTGGGTTGATGTCAATACAAAAGATATGTCGGGTGTGTTTAAATCCTTACCTGATCGGGCGGACTTAGGCTCTGATATCAACGAACAGTTGGTTGTGGAACTTTATTCAAAATAATAGATACGCTAAGGAAATTAAATGCACAATTCCCTGTCAGGGTTGCTGAAACCTCGTTTGATTGAAGTTGTCAGTGACTCAGCTAATCATTCCAGAGTTGTTATTGAGCCGCTAGAGCGTGGATACGGCCATTCGTTGGGAAATGCTTTGCGGAGGGTGATTCTTTCATCAGTACCGGGGTACGCAGTGACCGATGTCGTTATTGAAGGTGTACATCACGAATATACAACAATAGATGGCGTTCAGGAAGATGTTATTGATATCCTTCTGAATTTAAAGAAATTGGCAATAGTTTTACATTCAGGGACGGAAGTTGAATTAAAATTATCGAAAAATGAAGTCGGGCCTGTAACAGCGGCTGATATTCAGATAACTCACGATGTCGAGATAATCAATCCTGATTTGGTTATCGCGCATTTGACCCAACCCGTTGAGTTGAACATGACGATTCGGGTAAAGAAAGGCCGTGGATATGAGCCTGCGAATGTGCGCAAGGATCAAAGCGATAATACCTTGGTCGGTGCCTTGCAGGTTGATGCCGCTTATTCGCCGATTGAAAAGGTTGCTTACCATGTCGAGACAACACGGGTTGAACACAAAACAAATCTGGATCGGCTGGTGATAGAACTTGAAACGAACGGGACAGTGGAACCTGAATGGGTCATTAAGTTGGCTGCCTCAATTTTACATGATCAGTTATCGGTTTTTGTTGATTTCGAAGAAGTCAATAAAACCGAAGAAAAAGAAGAAGAGGACGAGAAACCGGAAATCGATCCGACTTTGTTGCGTCCTGTCGATGATCTTGAGTTAACTGTCCGTTCAGCAAACTGTCTGAAAGCCGAGAATATCTTTTATATAGGTGACTTGATCCAACGAACTGAGGTCGAGCTGTTGAAGACGCCAAATTTAGGGAAAAAATCTCTTACCGAAATCAAGGATGTATTAGCTCAAAAAGGTTTGTCTCTGGGAATGCGTCTTGAGAATTGGCCACCAGAAAATCTGGCTGATCATAATCAATCTGGAATTTAAAAAAACATCTAAGGTCCTTTGACAATGAGACATCGTAAATCTGGAAGAAAATTTAATATGAACAGCAGTCACCGCAAGGCGTTATTTGCCAATATGGCGGTGTCTTTATTCAGGCATGAGTTGATTAAAACAACATTGCCTAAAGCCAAAGAACTCAGAAAGGTTGCTGAGCCTTTAATCACATTATCCAAACAGGATACGGTAGCAAAACGACGTCAGGCATTTGCCAAAATTCGTGATAAAGAAATGGTGGCAAAGTTATTCAATGAGCTGGGTCCGAGGTATCAATCCCGGCCTGGAGGTTATTTGCGCATCATGAAATGTGGTTACAGAACAGGTGACGCAGCGCCTATGGCTTATGTTGAATTGGTTGATCGGCCTGAGTTGACCGGTGAACTGGATAATGAATAATACTTATTCAGTCCTATAAATCTGAAAAGCCGGTTATATGCCGGCTTTTTTATGTCATCTTGTTTTGGCTGTAACTTTTTCGCTTTTCCTTGTATAGAAAAGTCTTGTTTTACCCGCAGTCCATGACTGAGTCAATCAGAAATGATTTATGTGCGATAAATCTCGTGACTGCCATCCATGTTTTCGGTGTCGGTATATAGCATCACTTTGCCTTTGTGCAACAGTCCTGCGTCCATGACTTCGCAGACAGCGATTTTGTGATCACCGGCATCACTGTAATGTCTGACTTCGCAGTCAAAATAGGCCAAGGCCTGGCTCAGGATCGGGGCACCGGTTTTTGCGTCCTGCCAGAGGTATCCGGCCATCTTGTCTTCAATACCCGGCGTACCAAAATGTTTGACCAACGCCAGTTGGTTTTTATCGAGCACATTGATGCTGCAAATACCGCCGGTTTGCAGGATTTTGTAAGAGCGATGCCGGGGATTGATGCTCAAGGCCAGCAGCAAGGGTTTGAAGGAAACCTGCATGACCCAGGCGGCGGTAAACGCATTACACCTTTGCCCATCGCTGACACCAATGATATAAACGCCATGGCTGATGTGTTGAAGCAATACACTGATGTCTTCATTCATGCAGTTTCCTCTAATTCGATACGCATGGACAGGTCAATAGCCTGGATGTGTTTGGTCAATGCGCCAATGGAAATATAATCCACACCGGTTTGGGCAATTTCCCGAATATTGTGTAAACCGATGTTGCCCGAGGCTTCCAGTTGGATGGGCTTTTGATTGAGTGCTACGGCTGTTTTTGTATCCTCCAGGGAAAAATTATCCAGCATGATGCGATCCGGGCGGGCGGCAAGCGCTTGTTTAAACTCATCCAGGTTTTCTGTTTCCACTTCTACCGGAACGGGGCTGATTTGCCGGGCCCTGGCCACCGCATTGGCAATCGAACCGGTCGCGATGATGTGGTTTTCCTTGATCAAAATGGCATCGTACAGGCCTTTGCGGTGATTGTAACAGCCGCCGCAGGATACCGCGTATTTTTGCGCCAGCCTCAGGCCGGGAATGGTTTTGCGCGTATCCAGAACCTTGCAACCGGTGCCGGCAACCGCGTCCGCGTATTGTCTGGCCAGGGTTGCGGTTGCTGACAGGGTTTGCAAGATGTTCAACGCGGTACGTTCACCGGTGAGCAACGCCGTGGCGTTGCCTGACAGGCAGGCTAGGGTTTGACCGGCATGAACCGGTGTACTCTCGCTGTGTAACCATTCAATGTGGATATTTTTGTCCAGATGTTTGAAAATGGCATTGAACCAGGCTTGCCCGCATAACACCATCTCTTGCCGGGTAATGACACGGGCGCGAGCTTGGACGGATGCCGGTATAATGGCAGCGGTCAAATCGCCGCTGCCGATATCTTCATGCAGAAACATTGCGGCTTGGGCGTCGATTTCCGACAGGTTGGCTGAATCGTTGAACATAATTTTTTACTGAAAAACGGGTAATGGTTCAAAAAAGGCTGGATTTTTTCAAGCTGCGGCTAAAGCCGCTCCTACATAATCCATTCGTGGAAAGATGAATATTAAACAACATTGGCTGAACTGTGCCAAACAAATTCCGTCGCCCAATTGCGACAGACGCCCGGATGAACTGGATATATCGTTGATTGTGATTCATTGTATCAGCTTGCCACCGAGCGAGTTTGGTCACTCATTCATTGATGATTTATTTTGCAATCGCCTGGATGCCGGGCGGCATCCTTATTTCAGGCAGATTGCCGGTTTGCGGGTTTCGGCACATATTCTGATTGAGCGCGATGGCAGGATTAAACAATATGTGCCCTTTAATCAACGTGCCTGGCATGCCGGTGTGTCCTGCTATCGGGGCAGAAGCGGATGTAATGATTTTTCCATTGGCATTGAACTGGAGGGCTGTGAATCCGTCCCTTATCCGGATGTGCAATATGAGCGACTGGCGGTATTGATTGAAACCTTGATAGCAACCTACCCGGGCCTGTCCAAACAGCATATTACCGGCCACAGCCATATTGCGCCTGGCCGTAAAACCGACCCCGGTGCCTGTTTTGACTGGAAACGGCTGCAAGACAAATTGAGCGATGACGGTTTTTTATTGCCTGCGAAAGCCATGTATTGATGGGCTTTGTCAAAATTTGTTTGGAAATTATACTCTGCACGGTTACGAATGCGAAAAATGAGTTCGTAGATACCAGGCTAATGCAGGACATATTTGTAGGGTGTTCCAAACAGCTTCTCAGATCGCCTCGCCACCGAGGCTTTGCGCCAGGCATTGAATCAATGCCATTGCCGCCTGAGGCAGACTTTTGCCAAAGGCGATAACGCCATCTTCATGGCCCAGCATGGTGAATACGGAGCGGGAAGCGAGTTGGCCCGATTGGAACAATGTTGCAACCGCATCGGCCATTTCCGGACTGCCATATGGGATATCAGCTGCCGTACAGGGGAGTTGTAATTTTTTTGCAGCGTGCCATATTTCAGGACAATGAACATGGATTACAGCTTGAATGTCCGGGTTTTGTCGATAGACCATGGCATAGGTCAAGGCTTCCGAAGAGGGCTTGCAAGGTCCAAGTGATGTAATACGATTGGCTTTAGGGGTCGCGGCAAGGATCAGGCAATAGTTTTCCCGGGTTAATGTTTGCAGATGTCCGGTTTGGGTGCCACTGATAAGGAATTGCAATGGACAGGTAGCGAGACGCAAGCTGATATTACCATAGCCATAACCCTGGTAACGATTCCGGTTTTGGCCGATCAGTTGCATACGGTGCAAAATTGTACGCCAGCTATCAATTTGTGAGATATCAATTATCTTGGGTATGATATCGAAACTATGAGCGTTTTGGTATTTTATGACGCCCTCAGTGTGGTTCATGCTGTATTGTTATTTATTTGCGGCCGGATTCAATATAAGTTGCAGTTGACCAATGTTGAGATTATAGGTCAGGCCACCGCCGCCAGAACCTGTGAAATACAATACATGAGATTCCGAAGTCCTGGCCAGCAGGCTGGCTATAAAACCACCGGGGAAATCGTCAACCCGATACCAGGGACCCCACGGATGCCGGGCTTCAAATAATGCGCCTACGGGCATTTTGACATTTCCTGATACGGTTTCGATTCCCGCAAATCCGCTCAAAAACAGATAACGCTTGAGCGCCGGGTGATATATTGCTGAACCTTGGGCCAGGGTCGTCAAGCCTGTCAAGGGGCGGGCGTCTTTGGAATGATAAGACCAGGTTGGCTGGCTTTGCTTGTCGAAACCGGCAAAATATTGGTAATGTTCATAATTCAATACCGGTTTCCGGGACGTGCCCGCATTTAATGCGATTCGGGTTAGGTAAACAGCCTGATGCCGAGGCTGTTTGGCGATTTCATTGGCAATTCCGAGTGCATAAAGATAACCGTCAGTATTCAAAGCATAGGCTTGTCCCATCTGGATGAACATTAATACCTTGAACGGGCTGTCCTGGCCCCAGGGCGAATCGAAACGGGCTGTCCAGTCGAGACCGTTGTTTCCGGAATAGGCGATATAACCTTTTTCAGGCTCGCCGGGAGGATAATGCAGGGCCATGTAAAGATAGTCATCAATGGCTATCACGCTGGAGGGTTTATCTGAATTTTTGAATATTTTTTGATCCCCATAGGGAATATGACGGCTGATGACACATTGCTGATCCGTGTTACAGGACTCAAACAAGGGGGCTGAACCATGCAGCCGGATCATGCCGGATGGCGTGTATTGGCACAAGGGCAAAGGCTGGTCACAGCTGAATACCTTGCAATATTCGTTGTTTTTATCGGTGTTGATGTATAGGCCAGGCGCGACTTCAATATAGGATTTGTCAAATTCATCCGGGGTATGTTGCTGTAATGCCGGAAAGCAATTTGCCATGCCGGTTGCATCACCAAATGCCAGATACAAGTCGTTATTTCCGGCCCAGGTCGAAGGCCATAAATCGCCTGGATACGGAATGGAATGATAGCCATCGGCCAACAGGGCTGTTTGAATCAGGCAATTGGGGCAATTCTTGTCCCGGAAACCATCGTGATTGTAATCGTCGTCAGGCCAGCCGTTTTCATCCCAGTCCCAGCTTGTTTCCTTGTTCTGCTTTATCATGAATTGCAGTTGCGACAGGCCTGAGTGCCACAGGGTTCTGTTAAAGATATCGGCGCCCGGATCGGTAACGGCGGCATATAAAGGATAGATGGCCGGGGCTATGTTGGATGCACTTAATGTAAACAGAGGCTGATCATCTGTTAATTTTGCATTCGCCAGGAACGGGCGTGGTAGTCGGCGAAACTTGTGATCCGGGCCATAAAAATGAAGTACGCCCCGAATGCGGGTCGCTATGTAAAGATCGCCCTGATCCGGTTGCGGGAAACGTAGTTTTACCCGGAATGTTTCCTGTGCCTGTACAACCGTTCGATTCGTGATCAGTTCGGCTGCCATGCTCGAGGGGCATACGCTCAACAGAATAAGGCAATATACACTTTTCCAGTAGATATTCATTTTGATATGGTATGAATCGGGCTGTTACGATTGATTCAAAGCCTAGAAATTGTATTGACGAAAGTCAAGGATTTATGGTGGGCTGACCGTGACAGCGTTTAAAAATGTGATAAAGGTAATATAAAATCCATTAATTTTTCAGTTGCTCTGAAAGGTTTTTTTGTTTTTATCATTGCGTTGGCATTAAAATGGCTTTCAATACTTTGTGTTTTGGGATGAGGAATATTTATGCGTTGCCCGTTTTGTTATGCCCAGGAGACCCGGGTTGTTGATTCACGTTTGGCGAATGAAGGCGAGCAAGTGCGCCGCCGCCGGCAATGCAGTGTTTGCAAGGAGCGTTTTACAACCTATGAAATGGCGGAATTGGTTCTGCCAAGGATAGTCAAAAGCGATGGTGTACGCGAACCCTTCAGGGAAAACAAATTACGCGCGGGTATGATGAGGGCATTGGAAAAACGACCGGTAGCCAGTGAGCACATTGAAGCCGCAATATCGAAAATCAAAAAAAGTTTGCTGGCGCTTGGCGAACGTGAAGTCTCCGCCACTCAAATTGGCGAGTTGGTGATGCGTGAATTAAATGCGTTGGATCATGTGGCTTATGTGCGCTTTGCTTCTGTCTACCGTAGTTTTGAAGATGTCAGTGAGTTTGCCGATGTGATTGCCAGTTTACAAAAAAAATAAAAGGGCCGGGGTGATGTCAGCATACAATCATTTTAATGAGATTTGTACCACAACAAAGCGATTTTACCCGTGCCTGTGCTTGAGGCTTTTTTCATATCGACTATACTGATGCCAGTTAAACGATGAAATATTGAGAGCAATCGATGAAAAATACCTATCTCAAATGCCTGATTATGCTATGTGCTGGACTGTTTTATGTTTTGTCTTCATTCAGTTATGCCAATGAACCCGAAACCTATGGCCAACAAATAGGTCTCAAGGCAACCAGCAGTCTGGCGAACCTGACCACATCCTGGCTGGAAATTCCCAAAAATATCATTAATGTAACCAATGCAAAAGACAGCAATATATTTTACGGGTTTATTGGTGGAACATTCAAAGGGATGGTTGTCATGACCGGGCGTTTGGGTGCAGGTGTCGCTGATTTACTGACCATTCCACTGCCAACTTTGCCGATTGCCTATCCCATTTATGTGTGGAATGATTTCGATGCGGATACCTCGTTTGAGCCAGTCTTTCGTTTATATGACAAAAGAAGACCATCCTATGACGATTATCAGGATATGGCAAACGATGAGGATACGGTTGCACAAGGTGATGCCGATGATGATGGCGATGGTGTTGTAAATGCTCAGGATATCTGTCCAGACACACCCAATGGCGCCAAGGTCGATAGCCAGGGCTGCTGGGCTTACCATGGGGTTTTCTTTGATTTTGATCAGGATGTGATTAAACCCGAATTTTTACCTTTGTTTGATAACGCCATTAACGTATTGAATTTGAATCCTGAACTTACCGTGGAAATCCAGGGTTATACCGATAATATCGGCGATGCGGACTATAACTTGAGACTTTCCCAGCGCAGGGCTGAAGCGGTCAAGGATTACCTGATCGCCAATGGGATCGACCCCTCGCGTTTGACGGTAAAGGGGTTTGGTATGTTGGATCCGGCGATGCCTAATGACACTGAAGAAGGCAGGGCTTTTAATCGCAGGGTCTATTTTAAAAGAACGGATATAGCTGAGTGAGCCAATAAATCCGTATCAGAGCAGCGGGCGCTTCTGAGCGTCTGTCGAGTTCAGATTTTCCTTGGCCGCGATATATTGCGGCTAATATCCGCTTTTGCCATGCTTCATATAAAGGTTACTTTATGCGGTGTGGCAGTTCAACCCCAGTAATGATACCGGCATCCGGATTATCGAAGACGGACTGATCCAGTTCATTTTCTCCCTTGGCGACAATGCAGCTTACACAAGCGTCACCGGTAATATTGACGGCCGTTCTGAGCATATCCAGAAGCCGGTCCACGCCCAGAATCAGGCCAATACCTTCTACCGGTAAGCCGACTTGATTAAAGACCATCGCCAGCATGATCAGGCCTACTCCGGGAACGCCGGCGGTACCGATTGAAGCCAGGATGGACATGCCGATAACGGTGAGATATTGGCTGACATCGAGATGAATGGCATAGACATTGGCGATGAAAACGGTGGCAGCGCCTTGCATGATAGCGGTGCCATCCATGTTGATGGTGGCGCCGAACGGTACTGTGAACGAGGCGATGGAATTATGTACACCCATGCGTTTTTCCATAACTTGCAAGGTTACCGGAATGGTCGCATTGGAACTGGCGGTACTGAATGCAAAAATTTGCGCCGGCCGCATCTTTCTGAAAAACACCAGCGGATTCAAGCGGGCCAGCCAGGCGACCAGTAAACTGAGCGTGCCAACACTGTGCAACAGCAGGCAAAGGACAACGACGGAAAAATAGCCAATCATGGGCAAAACAAGACCAATACCCTGCTGGGCAAAGGTTTTTGCCATCAAACAAAATACGCCGGCCGGTGCAAAATCCATAACCAGGGTAACGACGTTCATCATGACCTCGTTGAGCTTTTCGGCGAGATTAGCAAGTTGGCGGCCGGCTTCGCCGGCCATGAGCATGGCGATGCCAAACACAATGACAAAGAAAATGATTTGCAGCATATTGCCTTCGGCAAAGGCGTGAACGGGATTGCCGGGGACGATATTGATAAAAACCTGGGTCAATGGCGGCGCGGGTGTTGCTGTAAAACCGGAAGACAGGCTGGCTTTTTCGGCAAAATTTTCTCCCGGAGCGACCAGAATTGCAATCATCAAGGCCAGGGTAATCGCCAGTCCGGTGGTCATCAGGTAGAGTAAAAAGGCTTTGATACCCACTCGCCCCAGCATACCGATATCACCAATGCCACAGACACCGCAGATCAGGGAGAAGGTAACCAATGGCACGACCAGCATTTTCAAGGCCCGGATAAAGATGTTGCCAACGACATGAAAAAGCCCGTTGACCAGATAATTTTGTATCCAGTCTATTTCCTTGGCATGGATTTCAAGCAGGCTGCCCAGAATCAGGCCGGCCAACATGCCAATAAGAATTTTTGTCGTGATCGTGGTTTGTTGAGACATGATTTTACAAACGGTTGGGTTAATAAATACTTACGGTGTAAGTTTGTTTTTCTAAATAAAATGAATCTATGGTAGATTATCCTGTTTAATTATTAGAAACAACGTTTATTAAACCGGCTCTTCATGTCAGTGACTGAAACTTTTGATATTGATTGTCAATCCTGTTCGCGTCTAACGGCTTTTTTACAAACCGTCAAGTCACAATATCCGGCTTATCACGCCAAACCGGTAGCCCCGTTTGGCGCCGATCAGCCGGATTTGTTGATTGTCGGTCTGGCACCAGGAAAACACGGCGCCAACGCTACAGGCAGACCGTTTACCGGCGATTATGCCGGTTTGTTGCTGTACCGGACCTTGTTTCAGTTTGGCTACAGCAACCGGCCGGATTCGACATCCATGGATGATGAACTGCAACTGAAAAATTGCCGGATTACCAATGCGGTGAAATGCTTGCCGCCGGATAACAAACCGGCGACATCGGAAATCAAGCAATGTAATCATTTTCTGGCAGCGGAATTGCGAACATTACCCGAACAGGCGGTTATTTTGGCCCTGGGACTGATTGCCCATCAGGCGGTGTTACGCGCCTATGGATTACCGTTAAGCCGTTACCGGTTTGCCCATCAGGCCGTACACCGTTTGCCGGATGGGCGTGTTCTGGTCAATTCCTATCACTGCAGCCGCTACAATATGCAGACAGGGCGGCTTTCGGAGGCGATGTTTGCTGCCGTTTTTGCACGCATTGAAAAGTTATTGCACCCTGAATAATTTTTTGGGCCTGAATTTATGATAAAAAATACCAAAATGCTTGCCAATTTGAGCAGTGGCGTACTCCAAGAACAAGCGGCGGCTTATCTGGCCTCGGGTTCCTACCGTTTGACCCAGGAAATCTATAAAATACTTTTGAAACGGGAAGACAATCTACGTTACCGGCAAGGTTTGGCACAGTGTTATCTGCAACGCGCCCTGGATGCGGCCAAGCGTGGGAAATACAAGGAAGCCATAACCCTGTGGGAAAATCATCTCGAATATGTCCAGCAGCACCTGGATAATCATCGTTATATCGGCTGGTTGTTGAAAACGGGGCAAAAAGCGAAAATCAATACCTATTTACAAACCCTGGATTTAGAAAATCTGATCCGGGATTATCCACAATTGGCCTGCTATCTGGGTTTTTTTCACGTTCTTGGGCAAATTGACCTGTTGGCGCTGTTACCCGGACACATACCCTTGTATCAACAAACCCAACAGGCACAGCTTGCCTTGCAAGCCTGGCAAAACAATGATCGGGACAGCATGTACCGGTGTCTGGCGGCCATCCCTTTACGTTCTGCCTTGCATGATTTTTGTGCGCTGTTGAAAGCAGCCGATCAGTTCATCGGCAACCGGGATAAAGCCGATAAACTGCTGTCCAGTATAAAATCCGATTCACCTTATCATGCGGCCAGCGGCTTGTTGTCGATATTATCCATGGACGGCAAGACGCTGATTCAGGCTTTATTGGCATTGCCGAATACACAACAGAAATTACTTGGCAAGATGCGGGGTCTGACCGATCGGCAAATCAAGCTGTTGCAGTATCTTGGCCGCCAGAAATCCCCTTTGGCGACCAAGATGCAATTTGAACTGGCGATTCAGTATCAGGGGTTGATTGGCGCCGATTATGCGCAACGTTTTTGTTTGGCGTTATTACCCTCTTATCCGGCGGGATTGCGTTTGTATGAAAAAAACTTTGGTGCCTTGAGCCGTTTTGAGAAACTGCGCAATGCCGCGTTAAGGGCGGAAAGCCGGCGTGAACCACTGGAAGCGATAAATTATTGGGATCAATGTATTGATGTGTTGCTGGTGGATAAACAGAAAAACGCGCTGAAAGTCGCATTTATTTTGCGTCATATTGCCGAAATGACCCCACCCCACGAAGCCCTGGATTATCTGTTGGAAAGTCTTGAATTTGACCGGCAAGACAAAGCGACCCACCTGAAGGTTCTCGATATTTATCAAAATACTGATCAAAAGGAAGCCTATAAAAGATATTTGCAGGAAGTTCTGGCGATATTTCCCGACGATGTGGATGTGCTGGATTTGGCCATGCGGGAGGCCGTTTCCAGGCGGGTGTTTAAAAAAGCGGTACAATACGCCAAAAAGATTTTGACGCTTGATCCGGTCAACAGCCGTGCCAAACAGGTTTTGTTCAGCAGCCACTTGAATCATGCCCGCAAACTTTTGCAAGGTCAAAAATATCATCGGGTGGAAAAGGAAATCCGGCAAGCTGAAAGTTTGGGTTTGGGCAAACATTATTCAGAACTGGCCGGTTTGCTATCAGGCTTCTTCGTTTATCTGGGCGAAGACAAAAAACGCGGTATGCAAATGTTAACGGAAAATTTGCGTAACGCTTCGGAAGGTCAGTTTATTCGTCGCTACAGAATTGTGCATGAGGCCTTGACACTGGATCTGCCAACGGCGCCGATACTTCGGGGAATCAAAGCGTTGGCGGAAGATTATGTTTTGTCCGATGCGGAATTGAACCGCTTTCTGCGTTTGCTCGATGAACAACGCAAAACTTCGGACCCTTGTCTGATTCAGGCTGTGGAGAAGGTCAAAAAAGAATTTAAACGTTTCCTTAAGGAACAGACATGGACGGATGCGCAGCGTTTGCAGGTGATGCAATCTATGGAAAATATCCGCCATTTTGAATTGATGCGCCATTGTCTGCGTTGCGTGCCAGACACAATGTCCAAACCCATCTGGATATTTTATAAAGTGTATTTAGCGGCACAAGGCAATCCAGCCAAGGTATCGTTGATTGATGTCAGCAAATTGCAAGTACAATACGATGCAGCGAAACAGCAGGGTGATGAACGTACTGCGGCGCGGATTTCCGGGTTTTTGGATAAAATTTATCAGTACCGGACAACAGATAATTTTGCAAGTCCGGCAGAGGAGGGGTATTTCGACCCCTATGATCATTTATTCGAAACGATTGATTCGAGGACATTTACCAAAATTAACCGGAAATACGAACAAATGCAAAAAAACTTGCCGGCTGAGCGGATGATCGATTTGTTATTGGCGGCTTTGCCGGATAAAAAATGGCTGCGTAATATATTGATGGATGAAGACTTGTTCAGCGCCCTGGTGTTTTTGCAAGCGGCCCGGGAACTGGATATTGATATTGGCGTGAGTGTCGATGATATTTTGAACGTCGCCCGGGAAAACGAGCCGCCAGCCTCATTTCCATTTTTTAATCGATGATTTTCATGAAAACAGCATTTGAAATTTTAGGTGTACCGCAGCAAGTTGATGATGCCACTGTCAAGCGGGCTTATTTGCAAAAAATCAAACAGTACCCGCCCGAGCAGGCCCATGTACAATTCCAGCAAATCCGGGCCGCTTATGAAGCAATAAAGGATGAACGCAGCCGGGTTCGGTATCAATTGTTTCATCGCTTCGATGCGGATTTCGATAAATTGCTGGATCGGGCTTTTGCTACTGAGTCCACGAATCTGGATTGTGCAGACAAGGCTTGGTTTATGGTTTTGCTACAGGCCACAGCAGAGGATGCGCTGAAATGAACGCAGCCCGGAAACAAAGTGTCCTGGAGGAGTTTTCGCTTTATCTGGAACAACTCGATGAGGGGATGCCGGAGACGGACGCAATACCGGATTTGAATACGCTGTTGACGGAAATGGAAGCACTTAAATCGTCGGTAAAAGTGGAGTCCAGGCATTTGAAAAGCACGCTGGATCAGTTTTCTGCCAGTCTTGAAGGCTTGCAAAAAGCCAATGCCATTTTGTCGGATGAGCTTGACCAATACCGGCAGCGACTGCTGGAACAAAAGCGCGATATACAACGAAAAATGGCCTTGGAACTGCTTGGGGTTTATGATCGGCTGGCAGCGGGTTTGGCAATGCTGATCAATTATAAACCCGTGGATGCCTTGTTCAGTCATTCCAAAAAACAGGACCGGCGTTTTATCGCCAGTTTGCGCGAAGGACAGGCCATGTCCATTCAACGGCTGGAGCAATTGTTGTTTGCTTACCAGGTGCGGCCGATTGATACGCAGGACAAAAAATTTGATCCCCAGACCATGATAGCGGTTGCGACGGCGCATAAAAAGAAACTGCCGCATGGACAGGTGGTTGAAGAATTACGCAAAGGCTTTTATTTTGAAGATACGGTGCTCCGGCTCGCCGAAGTGAAAGTCAACAAACACCCCGGTTGATGTTTTCCGGGCGTTTTCCGCGGCTACAATTGAAAATGTCTGCCGCTTAACATGATTTAAGAGAATTTTATTTATGGCAGAAACGATTATTGGCATCGATTTAGGTACAACAAACTCGGAAGTTGCCGTCTTTGTCGATGGACAAGTGTTGGTCATCGAGGAAAATGGCAAAAAGATTTTACCTTCCGTTGTCGGCGTAGCTGAGGATGGAAGTCTGTTGGTGGGTGAGCCAGCCAGAAATCAATACCTGCTTTATCCTGAACGCACGGTAAAATCGGTCAAGCGGCTGATGGGGCAGGCTACTGAAATTGATATGGCGGGTGTCCGTTACAGCCCCCAGGAAATATCGGCGATGATACTCAAGCGTTTGAAAAGCGTTGCCGAGTCGTATTTGCAAAAACCGGTCAATAAAGCGGTGATTACCGTACCGGCGTATTTTTCCGATGCCCAGCGCCAGGCTACCCGTGAAGCGGGTGAAATTGCCGGCTTGGAAGTTGTGCGCATGATCAATGAGCCGACCGCCGCAGCCCTGGCTTACGATGCCAGTCACCAGCAGAGCAAACATATGCTGGTTTATGACCTGGGGGGGGGAACCTTTGATGTATCGGTGGTCAATGTGGAAAACGGCATTGTCGAAGTATTGGCCAGTCATGGTAACAATCACTTGGGTGGTGATGATTTTGATGCCAAGATTATCGCTCACCTGCTGGATTTTATCGATCAGCAATATGGCGTTGATGTATCGGAAAACAAAAAGGTCATGGCGCGTCTGACGCGAGCGGCGGAAACGGCAAAAATTCTCTTGTCGGAACAACCGTATGCGCCGATCAATGAAGAATATCTGTTTGAGCATCAGGGCGAAGCCGTACATTTGGCGTTGGAACTGTCCCGCGTCGAATATGAAGCGATGATCAAAGATTACATCAATGAAACCCTGGATGCCATTCATGTTGCCTTGAAAGGTGCGGAGTTTACCGCTTCGGATATAGACGAAATTTTATTGGTGGGTGGCGCCACACGGACACCGTGTATTCGTGAGCGTCTGTTTGATGAGTTTGGTTTTGAACCGCATGGCGAAATTGATCCGGATTTGTGTGTGGCGCTTGGCGCGGCGACCCAGGCCGCAATGATCGCCGGTGAAGATGTGCCGACGGTTCTGGTCGATGTGACGCCTTATACCTATGGCACCAGTGCTTTGGCGATGCTGGATGGCGACTGGTATCCGCATGTGTTCGTGCCGGTTATTCGTAAAAATACGCCACTGCCGGTCAGTAAAAGCGAAGCCTTTTCGACGGTGGTGGATGGCCAGGAATCGGTGCAAGTGACGATTTATCAGGGTGAGGCTATTGATGCGTTGGACAATATCGAAATCGGCAAATTTACCGTCAAAGGCTTGCAGGATGTGCCGGCAGGTAACGTTATTACCTTGATGTTATCACTGGATTTGAACGGTCTTTTGCAGGTTTCGGCCAAAGAAAAGGCAACCGGCCTGGAAAAATCCATTGTCATCGAAAACGCGCTTTCGGCTTTGCAGGGTGATGCCTTGCGATCGGCCCGGCAGCGGCTTGGCAAGTTGTTTGGGCAAAGTGATGCGTTTATCGCTGAACAAACGGCAATGCAGCCGCCGGCAACAGAACCGGAGCAGCAACAGGCCTTGAATTTGATCAAACAGGCCCAGGCCTTGTTTGAACAGGTTTCGGAAGAAGATCGGGAAGACATGGAGGCCTTGATTACACAAATCCGGCAAGGGCTGGAAAAAGGCGATTACGCCGGAATCAAAGAACCGAGCGAACAGTTACAGGATATTATTTATTATCTGGAAAACTGATGCAAAGATGCCCTTGTTGTCATGCGCGTTTACATGATGGGCTGTGTTGTCCACGCTGTAAGGCGGATTTGAAAACGATTGCGCGGGTGCGAAAGATGGCGGCATCTTGTTATAAAAAGGCTCTGGTTTGTTATCAACAGGGCGATTTGGATGCTTGTTTGCAGGGGTTGAACCGTTCATTGCAGTTGCGCCATAGCGACTCGGCCTGTTTGTTCAGGGATTTTGTCAGGCAAAGGCAAAATCGGGAGGCCGCCCGGAACCTGTATCCGGTGGCAACGATGTGGTTGGCTATAAACGCCTGGGTCAGGCACTTGTGGCAGTATTTATCGAACCGTTATCCTGCATATTGGGAGCTTGCCAAAAACAAAATCAGACTCCAGGGCGATTTGACAATACGGCGGCTTCTATTTCCTGGAAAGGCGCAATAAACTTGTCAACTTCCATGCAAGAAGCGTTTGAAATAAAAACATTTCTGGCCAGTTTGACCGGGCGCCCCGGTATTTACAAAATGCTGGATGCAAAAGGTGACATTATCTATATTGGCAAAGCCAAAAACCTGAAAAACCGGGTTTCCAGTTATTTTCGTTTGAAAAGCGCTGCACCGAAACAACAGGCCATGATCAAAAAGGTCGCGTGCATCGAAGTGACCGTCACGCATACCGAAGGCGAGGCCTTGTTGCTGGAAAGTCAGCAAATCAAACGTTTCAAGCCCCGTTACAATATCTGCCTTCGCGATGATAAATCCTACCCTTATATTTATATCAGTACCGGCCAGGATTTTCCCCGTATTTGTTTTCATCGTGGCGCCAAACGCAATCCCGGAAAATATTTTGGCCCTTATCCCAGTGCCGGTGCGGTCAAGGAGACCCTGAAACTGATACAGAAAATATTTCCGGTACGCCAGTGTGAGGACTCGTATTATAAAAACCGCACCCGTCCTTGTTTGCAATACCAGATTGAACGCTGTAGCGCGCCCTGTGTTGACTTGATTGACAAGTCCGATTATGGCGAAGATGTATTGAATACGATTTTGTTTCTTGAAGGTAAAAGTGAGATCGTCATTGGGCAGCTGATAAAAAAAATGGAACAAGCGGCGCAGCGGCTGGAATTTGAAAAAGCGGCAGGATATCGGGATCAGATCGCCAGAATTCGCACGATTTTGGAAAAACACTTTGTGCATGGGGAGCGTGGTGATGTCGATATCGTCGCTTGCGCAGTACAAAATGGCATTGCCTGCGTGCAGGTGTTTTTTATACGCAATGGCCAGCAGTTGGGTAATAAAACCTTTTTTCCAAAAATTGAACGGGTGCATGAACCCGAACAGGTTATCGCAGCCTTCATCGCCCAATATTACCTGGACAAACCCGCGCCTTATGAAATTCTGGTCAGTCATGAACCCAAAGAAGCCGCGCTGTTGAAAACGATGTTAAGCAAACATTCGGGACATGGGGTTTCGATTACAGCCAGGCTGAGGGGTGATCGCCTGCGCTGGTTGAAGATGGCGATAACCAACGCGAAAAATTCCTTGCAAAGCAAGTTGGCGGATAAACAAGGGCTTTATGCCCGGTTTATGAGCCTCCAGGAGATATTGGGCTGTGCTGAACCCCCTAAAAGACTGGAATGTTTTGATATCAGTCATATCCAGGGCGAGCAGACGGTAGCCTCCTGCGTTGTTTTCAACCGCGATGGGCCATTGAAATCGGATTACCGGCGTTTTAATATTCAGGGCATTACCCCGGGCGATGATTATGCCGCAATTCATCAGGCTGTCAGGCGGCGCTATCGGCGCTTGCAAAAAGGTGAGCACAGCCAACCCGATATTTTGTTTATCGATGGCGGTCTGGGCCAGGTTAATGAAGCGCAAAAGGTTTTAGCGGAATTATCGATAAACAATGTTATGATAGTCGGCGTTTCCAAAGGACCGGATCGGAAGGCGGGTATGGAAAAGATAATTCTTGCCGGGGAAAGCTGTCCGCTTGATATTCCGCCGAATGCCAGTGGCTTGCTGTTGATTCAGCATATCCGTGATGAAGCGCACCGCTTTGCCATTACCGGTCACCGGCAAAGACGGAGCAAGGCAAAAAAACAATCGGTCCTGGAAGGCATTAGCGGCTTGGGGCCAAAACGGCGGCGGATTCTTTTGAAACAATTTGGTGGCTTGCAAGGGATTTCCCGAGCCGGTGTGGACGCGTTGAGTTGTGTTGAAGGCATCAGTCATAATCTGGCGCAGCGCATTTACGATACATTTCATCAGCAACAACAAGATGGTTGAATTTAATTTACCGACATATCTGACTTTTCTCAGGATAGCATTGATTCCTTTGCTGGTTATTGTTTTCTATTTACCGCTGGCTTATTCCAATGTCCTGTGTACGGCTATTTTTATTGTTGCCGCGATGACCGATTGGTTGGATGGTTATCTGGCCCGGGAAATGGGGCAGGAAACCCCATTCGGTGCTTTTTTGGATCCGGTCGCCGATAAATTAATGGTTGCCGTGGTGCTGGTGCTTTTGGTACAGTCCGAAGCCAATGTCTGGATGGCCATCGCGGCGGCGATTATTATTGGCCGGGAAATCACCATTGCCTCCTTGCGCGAGTGGATGGCCGAGATAGGCCAGCGCAGCAAAGTGGCGGTATCCAGTCTGGGAAAATGGAAAACCACCGCGCAAATGATTGCGATTGGCTGCTTGCTGTATCGGGAAGAGCTGTTTAATTTGCCGGTTCGCCAGATTGGTTATTTCACCTTGTATATCTCGGCTATTTTGACAATCTGGTCTATGGTTAGTTATTTAAAAATCGCTTTAAGTGAATCATAGGTGTGACTACTCAGCGTACTGGCAAAAAGTCCAGTAACGGCTCAGATTTGCCCTCGTTTTGCGTCAAATCAAGGCGGAAGGGCGCCGTTTACATCGGTAAATGAGCAACTTCCAACGCAGAGTTGGCGCAAATAAGGAGGTAAGCTGAGTCGTTACTCATAGGTTTTTAAAGCGTGGTAATACAGTAAAGACTGTAACAATTTAACGTATAACTCATACACGGCTTTATGTTATAAGTCATTGTCTAAGCTGACAGGTTTTGATTTTGAAAAAACGGGTCTTTTGGGTGAGAGTGATTTAAAAAAGTCAGGCCGTTTATAAAGGTAAGAATGGAAACAGAAAAAGAATTAAAACAAGAACAAATACAGAAACACGAACCCGGTTCATTTATCAAGAAGAAAGAAGAACAAAGTGAACCGGATTCGACAACGAAAAAAACCGTTACCCAGGATGATATTTTACTGGCGGCATTGAAGTTGTTTGCTGAAAAAGGCTATTTCAATACCTCATTGACGGATATTGCGGGGCAGGTTGGCGCCAGCACCAGCAGTAAAATATATCAACATTTTAAAAACAAACAGGCGATTGCCAGTACCCTGTATGCGAATATTCTGGACAGCCTGAGTTGTTCGATTGACGAAATACGGCGCCGGAACGCCAAACCCTCCGATCAATTACATGAAATCGTTGATCTGATGTTTTCACTCACCGACGAAGCGCCTGAGATCATGTATTTTTTACTGATCATGAATTTGCGTGAATTTTTGCCCGATGAAAAACCATTGCATCAGACTGCGCCATTCGTCAAAATCAACAAAATTCTACAAGCCGGTATAAAAAGCAAGGAAATCCGATCGGCCGATGCGCGTCAAGCCTATACCTATTTTTTTGGTGTCATTTTTCACACACTGACCTTGGTTCTTGCTGGAGTGCTGGACAAAAAGGCGGAAGCCTATCAGTCCACAGCCTGGGTGACGGCATGGAACAGTATTGCCAAAAAATAAGGTAAAGTAAGGTAAAAGGGTCTGATGTTTTTGCGCTTGTTTTCCTATTATGTCCAAAAATCTCTCACGTTACCGCTATTGATTCAGCAGCGGTAGTACAGGCTGCACCACTCTTATTCCACTTCGTGATCAAATCGGCAGAAAATGCCGTTACGATTCTTGTATAGAACGCAGGCTTTGGTCTATATTTGGTAAATATTAAACAGTAGCAGGTCATGCGTGATGAGATTATGCCTAAAATCAGCCTTGCCATTAATATGGGTTTTTCTATGCTTGATCAGTATCGAATGTTTCGCTATTGAATTTCCAGAAAAACCATCGGAGGAAAATTTTTTCGTTGACGAAGCCGGCCTGATCGATACCGAGGCTGGTACGCAAATTAATCAAATTGCCCGGAAATTACTCCAGGATGAGCAAATCGCTGTTTTTGTGGTAACCATCCCTTCATTAGCCGATTATGACGCAGCAGGATATTCGATTGAAGGTTATGCTGCGGATTTGTTCGACGAGTGGGGTATTGGTTTTGAAGACAGAAATTACGGAATGTTACTGCTGGTGGCCCGGGATGACAGGAAAGCGCGTATAGAACTTGGTGCCGATTGGGGGCGTTCCTATGACAGAAAGGCCAAACAGGTTATGGACACATTAATTATTCCTGCATTCAAGCGGAATGAATTTTCGCTTGGCATTGTGCAAGGGGTTGAGGGCATGGATGCAATGGCAAGAGGTCTGGCATTACCCAAACCTGAAGCGCCTTGGTGGTTTGTACCGGCCATAATCGCCAGCGGGATTTTTTTTATTGCGCTGATTGTAAATTTATTTAAAAGTGGCCGGGCAGGTTGGGCATGGGCACTGATTATTTTTCTGGGTATTATCATTTTCACTATACTGCGTGCGGCAGCCAAAGGCGGAGGCAGTTCCGGAGGTTTTGGCGGCGGCTATTCCGGTGGTGGTGGCGCGACTGGTTCCTGGTGACAAAATGGAAAAAAGGTACACAATATGAAAAAAGCAAGCCAGTTGTTTTCCGATACCCAAAAAACCAGGATAGAAGCGGCTGTTGCCGAGGCCGAGAAAACAACTTCTGGCGAAATTATCCCTGTTGTAGCAACGGTTTCGGGGCGATATGACCGAGCGGAGGATTTGTTTGGATTAGCGTTCGCATTGATTTCTCTGGTTGTATGCTGGATGTTGTTTCAGGAAGTGGTTCCGGTTGAAGGACAGTGGGGCAATGGCATGACGCCTCGTTTATCTTTACCGGGCATCGTACTTATTATTGTGTCCGGTTTTTTCGGTGGTATGATTTTGGCCACTGTATGTCCGGTATTACGCTTGTTTTTTATAGCAAAACAGGAAATGCGGGAAGAAGTTGAGCGTAGTGCAGCGGAGGTTTTTTATCGCTTCCGGGTACGGGAAACACAGGCATCGACAGGAATCATGATTTATATTTCTCTTTATGAACACATGGTCACTGTGCTCGGTGATTCCGGGATTAATGAAAAACTGCCACAAAGTGCCTGGCAGGATGTTTGTGTAATTGCCGTGGAAGGTATGAAAAAAGGCAAGCCTGCCGATGGTCTGATAGATGCCATTGAACGATGTGGAATGTTGTTGGCTGAGCATTTTCCCATCGCAGCGGACGATAAAAATGAACTGAGCAATGAATTACGCTTGATCGAGGCTTTGTTGCATAAAAAATTGACAGCGTGATTTCTGAGTGTATTACCTATTAT
>CAZDXJ010000020.1:0-31585 GCA_964509475.1 uncultured Methylococcaceae bacterium
ATGATATTCGATCGGTTAGAATATATTACCCACTCTATTCTTCATAGACCCAAAACAAGTTTACATCATTCCCTGAATCATGCTTTATCCGGCAAATTTGCCGCATGAATAGTGTAATATCCCAATCCCATGCTGGTGGCTTTACCGGCATGCGTCCATTGTCCCAACCACAAATAGGGCCATAATGCTTCTCCACCCATCAAATTCAGGCTGACCGATCCGGTCACGCCGCCCAGTTTCATCGCCGTTTTCTGCCGGGAAGAGTAGCGCTCCCAATCTTGCCACTGAAGTTTTTTCTGATTAAATTCAAAACGCCTGGCCAATTGCATCAATGTGGCAAAATCGGTTTCCAAAGGGGTATCACTATGAAAATAGGTCAGCATTGAAACACGCCGTAGCAAACTACCGAAAAAGGCGGCAAAATGAAATTGCTCCGGCCTTAAATTATGCTGTTTTTGTTTCACCCTGAGCGGGGTATGCAGCTGAATATCAATCCGTTCCGGCAGCGGGGGCGGCTTTATAGTCTCTGAAGCCGCTGTCATCCGTATTTCGCCGTTCTGATAAATTATGGATTGTGTCTTACCTTTATGGTGTTGAACAATCCTGTCTAACATGAATTTCTGACGTTTTCCACCAATCCCTGTTTCCCCGGCTTGGCTCAAGGCATGTACAAGATAGGGAAAATAACGTTGGCCATGACCAAACAAGATAAGTTCCAGGATATAATCGGAGGATGCCGTTACCGACGGGAATCGCAGCACGAAAGGATGCGGAGATGCATTGTATTTACGCATTTTTTCAGTTTGTGGCGGCGGCGGTGTTTCAAAAATATAGGAATAAGCGCAAGATGATTTTAGCAGGCAGGCGGAACACGGCGTATCCCGTATCACACAAACCGCTCGTTTCAAAGCGTGTCCCAAGGCGCCGCGCCAGGCTGAACCGGGATAGCGTGGCAATTGTATTGCACCGGCGCTGCGATAAACAAAATAATAGTGATATACAGGAAGAATCGGTCTTATTTTTGTCAGCATTGTCTTAACCTCCATATTGATAAGCGTACAGAAATTTGACGGATTGGCAATCCCTGGCAAACTTGCCGGAACCAGCAACGCTTTTTTCATAGACTTGGTGACAATAACCCGTTGACAGATAAGCCGAGGGTAAAAAAACATCAAGTTTTACAAACTCTTTGAATGACCTATTAAGGGGGGAGCATGTCGAATGATTGAGGTGAATTAAGAGCTAAATTTAAGCATTATAAATCAATGCATTAGTATTTTTCTGCAAAAATGGCATGGCCTTCATCAGCGATATCTCTTACGCCGGTTTTTCAGCCTCCGAAAATATCTTTATAAAACCCTGACCCACTGCACAGTCAGATTATCACTTCTGCCTCTGGCCCTTAAATAAGCTGTTTTGGCCTGTTTCAAAATATCTTTTTTGCTGCATTCGGCTTGGGCCAGATTCAACAATTCGTATTCCTTAATCGTACTCCAAAACCCATCGGTACATAATACAAATGTCTCTCCAACTTTGACAGGATCATCAATACGCACCTCAACCCGATGTTTTTTTTCAATGCTGATGGTTTTGGTTAGCTGATTCTGGCCCGGATGATAACCCATTTCCAGTTCATCAATTTCGCCTTGGTCATAGAGTTTCTGCGGTATTGAATGATCCTTGGTGCGCCAGACAATTTCATCGGATTGCATCCGATAGATTCTGGAATCTCCGCAATGCGCTGTGATGACATAAGAAGAGTCGATATACAAAATAGCGCATGTCGTATGCGCTTTGTTGACTACGTTATCGCCGGCGAACAGTCTAACCATTTCATCAACCGCTTTATCGGCCCAATAGATGAATAATTTTTGCAAATCCCTTTTTTTCAGGTTGCTGGAAATTTTTTTGGTAAATTCAGGCGCTAAATTTAAAAACCCTTGGCAAAAATAACCTGCTGCCCGTTTACCGGCCTGATACCCTCCCAAACCATCCGCTACGATGAACAAGGCATAATCTTCATTGATAACATGATCCATGTAATCCTGATTACTTTTTCTGTCGCCAACCGACGTGAGCTGATAAAAATCGAAGTGCATGTCAATACGCTTAATTTATCAAAAAAAACACATTTACAATACAGGTCCAATCTGTTGCCGGGCGGCACGCATAATTTTTTTCATTTCCCTGACACTTTCGGCCAGTCCCGTCATTACGGCCCGGGCAACAATGGAATGACCTATATTCAACTCGACAATCTGGGGTATTTTACAAATTTCTTCAACATTGTGATGCTGCAAGCCATGTCCCGCATTGACTTGCAAGCCGCAGTTTTGAGCATAAGCCGCCGCTTTTCGAATGCGCTCCAATGCCTGATTCCGGCGTTGTCCGGTTTCCGCATCCGCATAGCCACCCGTATGCAATTCAATGACAGGCGCACCGGCGGCAACGGCCGCATCAATCTGTTTTTCCTCCGGGTCAATAAACAGAGAAACTTCAATACCCGCCGCACCCAGGCGTTCACAAACCCTGAGCATGTGTTCTTTGTTTGCCGCCACATCCAAGCCGCCTTCGGTCGTGAGTTCCTGTCTTTTTTCCGGAACCAAACAGCAGGCATGGGGTTTGACATCTTCGGCAATAGACAGCATTTCATCGGTAACCGCCATCTCCATATTCAGCCGGGTATGAATCATTTCCTTCAATAAATAAATATCCCTGTCCTGTATATGCCGCCGGTCTTCGCGTAAATGCGCGGTAATACTATCCGCGCCGGTCTGTTCGGCTATAAGGGCGGCCTGCACCGGATTGGGATAGCGGGTTCCTCTCGCTTGTCTCAATGTAGCGATATGATCGATATTGACACCTAACAATAGGGGTTGTTTATACATTATTCGGGTTATTGATATTTTTTAGCTGAGTCAAAAAAATACGGCTTTTGAATGTCTTGCCGGCCAAATGATAAGCGATCACCGCACGCAGCAACCTTTTTGCTTCCTTACATACCTGCCTGTCTTGAAAATTTCTGTCTCGCAAGGCAATCAACGTCTTGCCTGAATAAGGTCCATCATTTTGTTGCACCGGACCTGATTCAACATCATAACGATAATATTCATCCGCCAGAATGACACGGCCATGCCGCCGGTCTTCAAATAATTGTAATCCATAACCGGTATTTTCCAACAAATTATATTCAAACATTCTTAATACTTTTTCCACTGCTTTTGCATCGGCAAGATCAAACAAACTCTGTTGATAGTCGGAATAAATTTCCGGGTAAGGCTCATAAGCCGGCAAAAAATACTGTATCAATTCATTCAAATAAAAACCGCAATAAAGTGGCATACCCGAAAGCCGTTTTATCGGCCGGCTCGATTCCACATGCGTCAAAATTTTTAGTTCCCTGTTGCCAGCGCAAGAAATATCCAATGGAACAAAAGGTTGTAATAAGGATACGGTTCTGGACGTGGTTTTTCTGACACCTTTTGCCAACAGGGTTATTTTTCCATAATCCCGGGTCAATACATCGAGTAACAAGCTTGTTTCACGATATTTTTTATAGTGCAGAATATAAGCCGGCTGTAACTGAACTTTGGATTCATTCATTGAAGCCTAAACTTAACATCGCTTTTTCATTATCCGACCAGCCTTTTTTTATTTTCACCCATAACTGTAAATAAACTTTGTGGCCAATCATCGCCTCGATATCCTGCCGGGCATCCGAGCCGATGTTTTTTAACATTTGCCCTTGTTTGCCAATGACAATATGTTTTTGTGAATCTCTCTCCACCCAAATAACTGCATAAATCTTGCTTAAGCCGGCTAATTCCTCATAGCGTTCTATTTCCACGGTCAGGGCATAAGGCAGCTCATCGCCTAAACGTCGGGTCAGTTTTTCCCGGATAATTTCGGCGGCAAAAAAACGTTCCGAACGATCGGTAATCTGATCTTCGGGATAAACAAAATTATTTTCAGGTAATTGCTCCACAATCCGGCTTTGCAAAATATCGAGATTGATATTTTTCAATGCTGAAACCGGAATCAGATGTTGAAAAGGGAAACGTTTTTGGGCCTTTTCAAAAAAACCGAACAGCGTTTTCTTTTCTTTAATTTTGTCGATTTTGTTGACCGCCAGAATAACCGGTAATCCGGCCTGCTCCAGTTTGGCAAAGATAATATCGTCATATTCTTGCCATAACAGGCCATCGATCAACCAGACCACTAAATCGACACCCAAAAGCGTTGTATCGGCAGTCCGGTTCAAATAACGATTGAGGGCCCGTTTCTCACTGCGATGCATACCCGGTGTATCGACATAAATAATTTGGGCATCGGCTGTGGTATCGATACCCAGGATACGATGCCGGGTTGTTTGCGGTTTTCTCGAAGTGATGCTGATCTTTTGCCTTAACAAATGGTTCATCAATGTCGATTTACCCACATTAGGCCGGCCAATCAGTGCAACGTATCCGCATTTCATGCGCTTTTCTCTAACCTGGATAATTTCTGCAACATTTTTTCGGCAGCATCCTGTTCGGCTTTTTTCCTTGAATCCCCTCGTCCCAGGCAAACTTCGGTAAGCAATGCACTGCGGCATTCCACTTCAAATATTTGCGCATGGGCCAGACCGGATTTGGCTACCAGGGTATATTCCGGCAGATCCATTCTTTTAGCTTGCAAAATTTCCTGCAAACGGGTTTTTGCATCCTTCTGCCAGTTTGTCAGTGATAATTCGGCAATACGTTGGCCAAAAATCTCAAGAACCCAACGCTGTGCGGCTTCTATATTTTGATCTTTGACAATCGCCCCGATAATCGCTTCCAGGGCATCCGATAAAATCGAATCACGCCGAAAGCCACCACTTTTTAACTCACCGCTGCCCAATAACAGGTAGTCACCCAGATTATTCTCCCGGGCAATGTCGGCTAAAACAGTTTGATTCACCAGATTCGCTCTTAACCGGCTTAAAACCCCTTCACTGGCTTGCGGAAATTTCTCATACAGTTTGTCGGCAATCACAAAACCCAGTACGGCATCGCCAAGAAATTCCAGACGCTCGTTATTTTTAGGGCCTGCACTGCGATGGGTCAATGCCCTGACAAAATATTGTGGATTGTTAAACTGCAAGCCCAGTTTTTTGGCTAATTGCTCAGGCTTTTTAATCACTCTTCTCCCAACTCAATAATATCGTCAAATTCAGCCAATACGCTCAAATTTCCAAAAACCGGCTCAATTTGTTCGTATTCAATCTCGACCTTTAAATAAAAATCTCCCCGCTTGATAATAGTAATATTGTCTCTTTCAACATTTTCTACATAGTTAATATCAAAACGCTTTTGGATCGAATCATAGACCCCTTCCCGGCTCTGCTGCATAATTTCCGGATCATGTTTTATCGCATCCAGAGTGCTTAAAACCCGGCCATGGTTTATGTAAATAGGACCTATTTTCAATATCAACGTGGTGAAAAAAGCGATCAAAAGCATAATGATCACGACGGAGATCAATGTCAAACCCCGCTCCCGGCTGCGATATGATTTCATAATTTACACCTGTAATTTTTTTTCAGACTCTAAGCATAGACTATTTGAGTACCGTTCCTATGCGATCAAATCCGATTCCTTTATACTGCCAATCCCAGCTCATCCAGATAAAAAAAGCCTTGCCAACCAGATTTTGCTCGGGTACAAATCCCCAGTAGCGGCTATCGTTACTGTTATCGCGGTTATCACCCATGACAAAATATTGGCCCTGTGGAACTTCATAAACACCTTCAATCGAAGGCAGACCTTCCAATATTAAAATACTGTGCTCGACATCAGGCAGTTGTTCAACAAAGTGCAAGGCCCCGGTCATATTACGCCCTTGACCGACCCCCTGATAACGTCCCAATGATATCTGCTTGATTCGCTTGCCGTTGATATAAACCTGTTTGTTGTAATAAGCAATCTTGTCCCCCGGCAGCCCGATTACCCGTTTGATATAATCAACCGTAGGCTGTTTCGGATAGCGGAATACAACAATATCACCCCGCTCCGGCTCACCCATCTCAACGACCTTTGTGTTCAATACCGGCAAACGAATACCATAAGCGAACTTGTTGACCAGGATAAAATCACCAATCAACAACGTTGGCATCATTGAACCGGAAGGGATACGAAAGGGCTCCACCAAAAAGGATCGTAGCAGCAAAACAATCAGTACAATCGGAAAAAACGAGCGTGCGTATTCAACCAGCAAAGGCTCTTTTTTTTCTTCCGCCGGGGATTCGGAAAATTTTACGAATAATGCATAAGCCCCCCAAATAACACCGGTAAGCAATGTCGCAACGACCAGAAAAAAAGAAAAATCAAAATCCATATTCCAAACCTAAAAATAAAAAAGCGGGATATAAAAAACAGCTTCGACAATTGTTTGTACAATCAACTACGGAAAATTATAAACACAAGGGTTCTATTCTTTATTCACTTGTAATACAGCCAGAAACGCATCCTGCGGGATATCTATCTTGCCAACCTGTTTCATACGTTTTTTCCCGGCTTTTTGCTTTTCCAGCAATTTTTTCTTACGGGTTATATCACCACCATAGCACTTCGCGGTGACATTTTTACGCATCGCCTTGACCGTTGAACGGGCTATGATTTTTGAACCGATAGCTGCCTGTATCGCCACTTCAAACATCTGCCGGGGGATCAAATCTTTCATTTTTTCCACCAACTCACGGCCCCGGTTTTGACTCATGTCACGATGTACAATCGTTGACAAGGCATCAACCCGTTCAGCATTAATCAATACATCCAGTTTGACCAACGAGGCCGCTTGAAAACGTTTGAATTCATAATCAAATGAAGCAAATCCGCGGCTCACTGATTTCAAGCGATCAAAAAAATCCAGCACGACTTCACTCAGTGGCAACTCATAGATCAAGGAAACCTGATTACCCATATAAACCATATCCTTTTGCACACCGCGTTTTTCGATGCACAGATTGATAACGCCACCCAGATAATCCTGCGGAACCAGAATATTGGCCTGAATAATCGGCTCCCTTATCTCATCAATCGTACCCACATCCGGCAGTTTGGCCGGATTGTCCACCATCAACACCTCACCGGCATGGGTTACAACTTCATAAACCACGGTAGGCGCTGTCGTAATCAGATCGACATCATATTCCCGCTCCAGCCGTTCCTGAATGATCTCCATGTGCAACATGCCCAGGAAACCACAGCGAAACCCGAACCCCAAAGCCTGGGATGTTTCCGGCTCAAATTGCAAAGCCGCATCATTCAAGCGTAATTTGTTTAACGACTCGCGCAGGTCTTCGTAATCATCGGAACTGACCGGATACAAGCCGGCAAATACCCGCGGCTGGACTTTTTGAAACCCCGGTAATGGCTCGGCTGCCGGATTGTCCGTCAAGGTAATGGTATCACCGACCGGAGCACCAAAAATATCTTTGATGCCCGCAACGATAAAACCCACCTCGCCCGTGCCGAGTTGATCTCTGTCCTCCCTTTTAGGCGTAAACACGCCGACCCGTTCGGCAATAAACGATTTGCCGGTGGACATGACGGTGATTTTTTGTTTTTTGCGTAATGACCCATGCACAATCCGCACCAGGGACACCACCCCTAAATAATTATCGAACCATGAATCAATAATTAACGCCTGTAAAGGTTCATCAAGATTACCTTGTGGTGCTGGTATTTTTTCGATCAGTTGATCCAAAACGTCTTCCACACCGATACCGGTTTTGGCACTGATTTTGATCGCCTCATCGGCTGGAATGCCGATAACGTTTTCAATTTCGCGGGTCACCCGTTCCGGTTCGGCCGATGGCAGATCGATTTTGTTCAGAACCGGCAAAACCTCCAGTCCCTGTTCAATCGCCGTATAGCAGTTTGCGACACTTTGGGCTTCAACGCCCTGGGCTGCATCAACAACCAGCAAAGCCCCCTCGCAAGCCGACAAGGAACGGGAAACTTCATAGGAAAAATCCACATGCCCGGGCGTATCAATGAAATTCAACAGATAAGTCTCGCCATCACGCGCTTTATAGTGCAAGGTAACACTTTGTGCCTTGATGGTAATGCCCCGCTCCCGTTCAATATCCATTGAGTCAAGTACCTGGGCCGACATCTCCCGCGCCGTCAATCCCCCGCAAATCTGGATAAAGCGGTCGGCCAGGGTTGATTTGCCATGATCGATATGCGCTATTATGGAAAAATTCCGAATATATTTTAAATCCACTTGTATAATTATTTTATTTTAAACGCTAAAAAGATAGGACTGCCCCGGCGCTGAATCAATACCGCGATGGACTTGCCCTCAGGGAGACTGTCAACCAACTCGTCGAAATCCATTGCATCGCGGACAACGTGGTTTTGCATCCGCAAAATCACATCACCGCGTTGGATACCCGCATCCATAGCCACGCCCTGGCGAACCTGTTGCACCAAAACACCGCCTTTCATCACCTGAAACTGTTCCCTTTGTTCGGCGGTCAAATTGGAAACCCGCAAACCCAAACGTTTGATCCTTTTGGTATTGGATTTACCTGAGGCTAGCTGTAATTCTTCCGGCTCCGGTAACAAACCAATCCTGACCTGAAGTGTTTTGTCACGACCTTGTCGAATGACCCTGACTTCAACTTTTTTGTCAATTGGCGTCATGCCCACTATCGGGGGTAATTCCGCCGATGTCTCGATAATCTGGCCGCCGAACTCGACAATGATATCACCAACCTGTAGCCCGGCTTTTTCCGCGGGGCTATCAGGAATAACCTTTGCGACCAAAGCGCCATGTGGTCTTTTCATCGCAAACGATTCCGCCAATTCACGGGTGACATCCTGAATTTGCACACCCAGCCAGCCGCGTGCGACTTTACCCTTGTTTTTCAATTGATCGACGACATTCATCGCCACCTCCATCGGGATGGCGAACGACAAGCCCATATAGCCCCCGGAGCGGCTGTAAATCTGCGAATTCATACCGACAACCTGACCCTGCATATTAAATAAGGGACCACCTGAATTGCCCGGATTGATGGCGACATCGGTCTGGATGAACGGTACATAATTATCGCCTGGCAAACTTCGGCCCTTGGCGCTGACGATTCCGGCTGTCACCGAATTATCAAAGCCAAAAGGCGTGCCAATTGCCAACACCCATTCACCCACCTGAAGTTGTTCGGAAGAACCGATTTTTACGACCGGTAAATCGCTGGCGTCCACTTTTAGCAAAGCCACATCGGTGCGCGGATCGGAGCCGATCAGTTTTGCTTCCAGCTCCCGCCGATCCAGCAATTTAACAATGATCTCATCGGCATTTTTTACCACATGGTGGTTGGTCAACAAATAACCATCGCTGGAAATAATAAACCCGGAGCCCAATGAACGGGTTTCCCGAGGCATAAAGCCCCCGCCAGGACCTTGAAAAAAATGTTTGAACAACTCGTCAAAAGGCGTTCCTTCCGGTATTTGCGGCAAATCCGGTATTGCATCGCTTTCCGGCGCTTTTTGCGTGGTGCTGATATTGACGACGGCGGCGCCGCTTTTTTTTACCAATTCGGTAAAATCCGGCAACTGGGCAAAAACCACTGACTGAAACAGAAATAACACCGTTAACAGCGGCAAACGGTTGCTTTTGAGCATGTAACCTCCGTAGATACTCAAGAATAGGAAGCGGTTTATTATAATTTACGCAGCACGACAGGTCTTGCAAAGTATTGCATCAACCCGGAGCGTTGAATTTTATGAATGATCAGAAGGCTCAGAGCAAAAAACGTGAATGCAAACAATACGGTCAATGCCTCCATGGAAAGACCTTCAGCGACAAATTCACCGACCATCCCGCCCAATAGCAAAGCCAATAATGGCGTGATATAAAGAAGTAAGGAACCTTTCAACAAGGCCGCTTCATCGATTGCCACCAAAACCTTGTCGCCACATTGCAGATCCAAATCGGTATCAACCCGAATATCACGTTTGCCAATAAATTTATCCAGCAATGAGGTTGCGCAACTTTGTTTTTGCGCGCACCGACTACAGCTTGAAGTTTGCGTGCTTTGTACACTGACTTGGTATTCATGCACTTTTGAAACAATAGCAATCTCTTCAATCATTTTCCATCTCTTAACTTCGCGCCTTGCGCAATAAATTTCACTGACAGGTTTGGTACTTCTCCCATGACCGTCAACAAATAACCACCCAATTTCCGGCTATAGGAGTTAACCGCCCCAACCGCATATTGTTCCAGTGACATATCTTTCTCAAATACCTCTAAATACACGGAAATTGATGAAAATCCATCACTTAACAGTAGATGCTCAATCAATTTATCCTTGTTATGCATCGGCCTTTTGGTAAAAAAAATCCTCTTGAAACCGGGTGGAATATTATCCAGTTCAAAACGGGTTTGCTGATAAGGCAATAACTGAAATTGATAAACCTGTCGAATGCCAGCTTCCTTGCTCTCAGTCTTTTTTATTATCGGGATTGAATCCTTGATTTGTAAATCCGCAAACATAACCTGCTCCAGGGCCATGCCGGATTTATCCAGTAACACATATTTCAATGGCAGGTAACTTTGTTGATCCAGCCAAATCTTACGCGCATATCTAAAGTTGTCTTTTGGTTTGATATCGATGATATAGGAAGACATGCCGGCGATCTCGCCAATGCCAGCGTTGCTGAATAGATAAAAATTATCCAGTTCATCCAGGTTTTCCGGTAAATCCATGAAAAAAGATTGCCGGGCAGGCCAAAGCGAGACAACTGTCCTGGCTCCAGGAAATTCACAGCGTATCTTGTCATCATCCATAATAATTTCCCGAACCGGCGCGTTTAACGATAATAAACGCTCTTGCTCCACACCATTTTTGAAGCTGTGAAACAATTTCATCGTATCCAGTTTGCCGTTTTTGTATAAAACAATTGTACCCTGATAATTCAAGCTATCCATTGCCTTACGCATAGTCTCCAGCATCTGTTTTGCATTCAGCGCGGATTCCCCGGCCAGGGTTTCATTTACAACAAGGATGAAAAAAACGGCAATATGAATGAATCCAGGCATTACTCTTGCCCGTAACCAACAACTTGTGCATAAGTTTGAAAACTGGCATCAGAGGAATATAAACTCCCGCTGTGTGCTTGTAAATAGTCGTTAAATTCCGGCGCCACCGGTTTCAAGCGCACCCCGGAATCAGGAAATATCCGTTGCATATGCCGGCTTCCGGCAACCAACGCAATGGACTCAGTTGTGTCATTAGCCTTGTTTTGTCCCTTGGAAACAACTTTGGAAATATCTTTTTCCTCATTATTTTCCGCAACGACAATGGCTTTTTGTACTCCATCCACGCCAAAATGCAAAGTCTGCGGATGCATGACAAAAACTGCGGCAATGGCGATGGAAGCGGCCAACGCGCTTAAACGGTAAAGCGTTTTTTTACGGCGGTTCCTGTCGGGAAGCCAATAAATGGGTTCATTTTGGATGGCCTGGTTGACACGTTCAACGAAATCTTCCGGCAATGGCAACATAACTTCGGTCTTCATAGCCTGGCTAATCGCTTCATAACGCCGAAATGCCGCATCCAGTTGTTTGTCCTCGGCAAGTTTATAAAGAAGACGTATGGATTGATCTTTATTGAGTTCATCATCAATAAATTGAGAAATTTCTAGATATTTTTCAGGCATCGAAAATCACCGTTTATCGAGCAAAGGTTGTAATTTATTATCAATTGCTTCACGTGCTCTAAAAATACGTGAACGCACCGTGCCCACCGGGCAATTCATGGTCAGGGCGATATCCTCATAACTCATACCTTCAAATTCTCTTAACATAATCGCACTACGCATATCCTCAGGCAGTTTTTCAATTGCACTTTTAATCGCCTCAATAATTTCATCGTTAAACAGGAGTTGTTCCGGCGTTTCCAGACCTTTCAACTGGGGCGTATTTTCAAACTGCTCGGCGTCTTGTACATCCACTTCCTGTTCCGTGTGTCTTCTTGCCCGGGAAACCAGATAATTCTTTGCCGTATTGATGGCAATTCGGTATAACCAGGTATAAAACGCACTGTCCCCCCGGAAATTACCCAAAGCGCGATAAGCTTTTATAAAGGCTTCCTGGGTAACATCCTGGGCTTCACTGGGATCTTTCACATAGCGATTAACCAGCTGAATAATCTTGTGCTGATATTTACGCACTAAATGGTCATAAGCGGATTTATCGCCTTGTTGAACTCGGGCTACGAATTCCTTATCGATTTGGTCGCTGGTCTTTTCCGGTTTGCTCACTGAAAACCTATTACGTTTGAGTGGACAATATAAAAGGGTATTAGTTCTGGGTGTATCAAGATTTAGAGTATATTTTATTTTTAATAAAAAAGGCTTTATTATCCTAATAACTCGACAATTAAGCAAAGTTCTGCAAAGAAAATTATCTCAAACTTTATGACCCATTATCCCATTTATGATGTCCTGGTCATCGGTAGCGGCGGCGCGGGTTTGTCACTGGCGTTAAAACTGGCCGATAGCACACGGGTTGCCGTGTTATCGAAAGTTTCGTTGACCGGCGGCAGTACTTATTATGCACAAGGCGGCATTTCAGCGGTACTTGACGCGCATGATTCGATAACATCACACATTCAAGATACCCTGGATGCCGGCGCCGGACTTTGCGATCCCGAGGTCGTCCGCCTGGCTGCGGGTTATGGCAAACGCTGCATCGACTGGTTGCTCGAACAAGGCGTCCCGTTTACGGAACGGCAAAGCCGGCATGGTCAGGTTGAGCTGCATCTTAACAAAGAAGGCGGACATTCGCACCGCCGGATTGTACATGCGGCCGATGCAACCGGAAAAATGTTGTCACTCTCATTGATTGAACAAGCCCGGCAACATTCAAATATCGAAATATTTGAATATCACAATGTCATTGATCTGATTAGCGCACAAAAACTTGGTCTGCCGGGAAAAAGAGTTCTTGGCGCCTATGTGCTGGACAGCAAAAATCAGAACATCAAATCTATCGGCGCGCGTATTATCGTGTTGGCAACTGGTGGCGCCAGCAAGGTTTATCTTTATTCAAGCAATCCGGATATTGCCACCGGCGATGGCATTGCCCTGGCCTGGCGCGTTGGTTGCCGCATTGCCAATATGGAATTCATGCAGTTTCATCCGACCTGTTTGTACCACCCCCAGGCACGCTCATTTTTGATCAGCGAAGCGGTGCGTGGCGAAGGCGCGCGGTTGATGCTGCCGGACGGTTCGACCTTCATGCAACACTATGACATAAGAGCGGAGCTGGCACCCCGGGATATTGTCGCCCGCGCCATTGACAATGAAATGAAAAAGCGTGGTATTGATTGCGTGTACCTGGATATCACCCACAAACCTGAATCGTTCATCAAGGAACACTTTCCGACCATATACCAGCGCTGTCTGCAACTTGGCATCGACATCAGCAAACAACCCATTCCGGTTGTCCCGGCCGCGCACTACACCTGCGGTGGCATATTGACCGATCTGTGGGCACATACCGATATTCCGGGACTTTACGCCATTGGTGAAGTCGCCTGCACCGGCCTGCATGGCGCCAACCGCATGGCCAGTAATTCGTTGTTGGAATGTCTGGTATTCGCCGACCGGGCCGCTCAGGACATTGAAAAAAACCTGCCCTCCCTCCCCTTGCCGCCACAATTACCCACCTGGGATGAGTCCAAGGTCAGTGACTCCGATGAAGAAGTGGTGGTTTCCCACAACTGGGATGAATTGCGCCATTTTATGTGGGATTATGTCGGTATTGTCCGCACCGACAAACGCCTGGCACGGGCTAAAAACCGGGTCGATTTGTTAAAAAAGGAAATCGCCGAATATTATGGCAATTTCAGGGTCACCAGTGACCTGCTTGAATTGCGCAACCTGGTCATTGTCGCCGATTTAATCATTCGCAGCGCCATGCAGCGCAAGGAAAGCCGGGGACTGCATTATACACTGGATTATCCCGGGCAGGATAACAGCCAACCACCACATAACACGATCCTACAAAAACAAGAACAACCTTGAGATAGATAAAACCAAGACCTGGTCTTTCGGCTAATACGCTGCTCTTCTATTCCACACCGCAATCAACTTCCGGCATTCCGATCGCCATTGGCATTCCGATTCTTCACAAGACATCCGGCTTTCTGATTGAAAACAAGGCCGATGCCGGGTCGCGTTTTGAATCTTGCGTACCAAATCAATTTCATTATCGAGGCATTCTGGATGAGGAACCCCTACGGCATAGGCCAAACCCTGTAAATCAGCAATGGACATGATGCCATCTTCCTGGCAAATCGATAAAAAAGATTTAATTTGAAATTTTGTATATTCGATCTCGGCTTCCAGCCAGTCATCCAGCGCCTTGCCCGGAGCAAAACCTCTCGCTTCCGCTTTATAGTATGCCGCGACACGAATCCATTGCTGGCGTCTTGCATCATCTGTTCCCTTTAACGTTCCCTCAGGGTCGGGCGGACTGGTCATAACAAAAACCTCTGCAAGGACAAACAATTATCTTTATAGAGATTTCCCTTTTGATATAGTTCACAAAAAAATCACGCCCTATATCCGGGCAATAACCGCCGATACGGCTCGGGTTAAGTGCTCAATATCCGCATCATCCATAATATAAGCCGGCATCAGATAAACCAGCTTGTTGAACGGCCGCACCCAAACACCGGACTCGACAAACATCGGTTGTATTCGTTTCATATCAACCGGCTTATGCAATTCCACTACACCGATAGCGCCCAACACCCGCACATCGGCAACCTGAGCATACGAACGGCACACGGCCAGCCCGCTGCACAGCTTTTTTTCCAGAGCGCTAATTCGCGCCTGCCAAGGGGATTGCAATAACAGCTCCAGACTCGCCAAGGCAACGCGACAAGCCAGGGGATTGGCCATAAAGGTCGGCCCGTGCATAAACAAACCCGGCTCCCCCTGACGGATGGTTTGCGCAACCTCGGCTGTTGTCAGCGTTGCCGCCAGACTCATATAGCCCCCGGTCAGAGCCTTGCCCAAACATAAGATATCCGGTTCGATGCCGGCATGTTCACAGGCAAACAACTTGCCGGTACGGCCAAAACCCGTGGCGATTTCATCGGCAATCAACAATACATCGTAGTGATCACAAAAGGCACGCACCTGTTTTAAATAATCCGGGGAATAAAAACGCATCCCGCCAGCACCTTGTACGACAGGTTCCAAAATCACTGCGGCAATTTCCGGATGATGCTCTTGTAATTGCCTGGCCAGCGGTGCTATATCATTTTCTCCACAACGCTCATCAAAACGGCACTGCGGTGCCTCAGCAAAAAACTGGCGTGCCAAGACATCGGCAAACAAACCGTGCATGCCGGTCACTGGATCGCAAACCGACATGGCGCCAAAGGTGTCACCATGATAACCCTGACGGATGCTAAGAAATTTTTGCTTGCTTGCCCGGCCCCGGCCATGCCAATACTGAATCGCCATTTTCATGGCCACTTCGACGGCAACGGAACCGGAATCGGCAAAAAAAACCGTTTGCAGGCAAGCCGGGGTAATTTCAACCAGTTTCACTGCCAAATCTACTGCCGGTTGATGCGTCAAGCCGCCAAACATCACATGCGCCATGGACTGCAATTGCCGGTTGATGGCCTGATTCAACACCGGATGATTATAACCATGAATGACACTCCACCAGGACGACATGCCATCGATCAATTGCCGCCCATCAGTCAGTTTAATACGCACACCCTCAGCGGATTCAACGGCAAACACCGGCAAATCCGCCCCCAAGGCGCTGTACGGATGCCAGACAAACCGGCGATCCTGGTCAAGCAGTCGATTCATCCAGCCAATCACGTGGCCGCAGATAGTCCTGATAAAGCACCGCCTCCGGACTGTCCGGTTCAGGCTGCCAGTTATATTGCCAATGCACCACCGGCGGCAGGGACATTAAAATGGATTCGGTGCGGCCGCCGGACTGCAAACCGAACAATGTGCCCCGATCGTAAACCAGATTGAATTCCACATAGCGGCCTCGCCGGTAAAGCTGAAAACGGCGCTCGCGTTCAGAAAACGGTAGTGATTTGCGTTTTTGCAGAATCGGCAAATAAGCCTCGATATAATGATCACCAACACTTTGAATAAAGGTAAAACAAGACTCGAAGCCCCAGTTGTTCAGATCATCGAAAAACAGCCCGCCAACCCCCCGGGTTTCATTACGATGTTTCAGAAAAAAATAGTCATCACACCATTTTTTATATTGCCTATACACATTCTCGCCAAACGGCTGACAGGCCGCTTTTGCGGTTCTGTGCCAGTGCAGCACATCCTCTTTGAACGGGTAATACGGGGTCAAATCAAAACCACCACCAAACCACCAGATTGGCGCTTCGCCGGATTTTTCAGCGACAAAAAAACGTACATTGGCATGCGAGGTCGGCACATAGGGATTTTGTGGATGAATCACCAAAGATACACCCATCGCCTGAAATTTCCGGTTCGCCAGCTCCGGCCGGGCCGCTGTTGCCGAAGCCGGCAATTGCTCACCCAACACATGGGAAAAATTGACCCCGCCCTGTTCAATCACCTGTCCCTGGCTCAACACCCGGGTACGTCCGCCCCCACCTTCATCGCGCTGCCAGTTATCTTCAATAAAACGCGCCTGTGCTTCCTCTTGTTCAAGTGAGTGACAAACCCTGTCTTGTAAATCCAACAGATAGGCTTTTACCGCGGCAATATCATTATCGGTTTTCATAAACGATTTTATTGTTTGTAACAAATAACAGGCTACAAGTTCGTGGACTCAATACACGATTGCAGAGCTTTTTTTATATCATCCCATTGACTGCGGGCAAATACAAATTCCACACGATTGTCATGATGCTGAAGAGCCGGTGAAACCCGCATCAAACCATCACTGTAGTTGAATATAAAACAACCCTGGTCGGTTGTCAGAACTGCTTTCATACGCTCTGGTGCAAAACCTTCGACCCAATCCACAAATTTTTCCAGGTTGAATATCGTATCCTTTGAAAAAACCTGGCCATAACTTTGCCATTTCCGACTATTCGGGTTAATTGCATGAACATCGGAAAATCGCGGTTTTCTGCCCGCGTGTCTCGGCAAATCCAGCCATCGCCGGTTCACCCGGCCCTGTACCGTTTGCCCGGTTCGGATTTTACCGGCTGCGCTGTCTTCACAGTATTTGGCAAAACGCTGTAAATCCTCGGGACTGGCCAAATCCACTTTGTTGGCGATCAAGACATCGGCCAGTGCAATT
This sequence comes from uncultured Methylococcaceae bacterium, assembly GCA_964509475.1. GTDB lineage: Bacteria > Pseudomonadota > Gammaproteobacteria > Methylococcales > Methylomonadaceae > CAZDXJ01. Next base: position 17,311 of record CAZDXJ010000020.1, read on the forward strand.
TGATCGACAAAATTTTCATTGCAAATATAACGGCTGTCATCGAGTTTACGCGCATCCAGCAAACAAATACTGGCGCGTATCTGCAAAACGGAGCGAAAATGAACATCGCTCAGAGTCTGTAAAATACGATACGGATGTCCCAAACCCGAAGGTTCAATCAGCAACCGGTCCGGTTTTGCCTGTTTCAGCAAGCGATTGACGGCAACCTGTAACGGCACACCCACCGCACAGCATAAACAGCCACCGGGAACTTCCTTGACAAAAACACCCTGGGTCTTGTAAATCGCGCCATCGATACCCACCTTGCCAAATTCATTGACCAGAACCGCCCATTTTTCATGCACGGGTTTATTCTGCAACAGATGCAAAATCGCCGTTGTCTTGCCCACACCGAGAAACCCCATGATCAAATTTGTCGGTATGGCATATAAACCGGGTACCATCAGTTTTAACGCACTTCGCCTTTCAGATTGGATAATTTGCCAATGGATTAAAACTGTAAGAGCGGTTTTGGCCGCAGCCCATAAAACGGACTGTTGCATTTCATAACAATTTTAACCCGTTACCGATAATTTTACCGGACAATGTAAATGCCTGCCCGATATTCCCTTTATGTAGTAATATAAAACTCAACCGTACAAAAAACGATAGTAGTGGCAAAATGACAAAACACCCCCCAATGCTGAACCCTGCACAGCTGCCTCCACCTCTGGATGCCGATAGCGCACAAACGCTGGCGACAAACGCAATACTGGATTATTTGCACAGCTCCAAAGACGGACTGTCAACTGCCGCCGCCAATGAACGATTGGCCTGGTATGGTGAAAACAGCATCCAGGAAAAACAAACCCACCCCTGGTTGAAGTTCCTGTCTTATTTTTGGGGTCCGATTGCCTGGATGATCGAAATTGCCGCGCTATTATCGGCAATCGTTCAGGATTATCAAAACCTGATTATTATCCTGACCTTGCTGTTATTCAATGCGGTAGTCGGTTTTTGGCAGGAATATCAGGCCGGTAATGCCATTGAACAATTAAAAAAAAATCTGGCCCTGCAAGCCCATGTGCGCCGGGATGGGAAGTGGCGGCAGATTGATGCAAAACAACTCGTCCCAGGTGATATTGGGCGCTTATATCTCGGTGATGTCATTCCGGCGGATATGGTGTTGCTTGACGGTGATTACCTGAGCGTCGATCAATCCACATTGACCGGGGAATCCCTGCCGGTGGACAAGGAAGCGGGCGATTGGGTCTATTCCAGCACCATTGTCAAACAGGGTGAAATGATCGGCGTGGTTACGGCAACCGGCAAGGATACTTATTTCGGCCAAACCGCGCATCTGGTGGAAAACGCCAAACAGGTTTCACATTTTCAAAAAGCCGTATTGAGCATCGGCGATTACCTTATCTATATCAGTCTGGCTCTGGTTGCCTTGCTGTTTTTAGTGGGCTTGCAACGCAACCTGCCGGTTCTGGAATTGATGCAATTCGCCCTGATCCTGACCGTCGCCTCGATTCCAGTCGCCCTGCCCGCGGTGCTTTCACTGACCATGGCGGTTGGCGCCATGAAACTGGCCCGGTTAAAGGCCATTGTTTCCCGTCTCGAGTCCATTGAAGAGATTGCCGGTATGGATATTCTGTGTTCAGACAAAACCGGCACATTGACCCAAAACCGGTTGAGCATTGGCCAGCCGGTTTTATTTCAGGTGAGCGGTAGCCAGGAGTTATTGACCATGGCCGCTTTGGCTTCCGAAGCCGATACACCGGATGCCATTGACAGCGCAATCTTCCAGAGCCTGGACAACAAAGGCAGTCTGCAAACGTATTGCCGGGAGCATTTTATGCCTTTCGATCCGGTCAGCAAGCGTTGTGAAGCCCATATCAAGGATAACCAGGGCCGCACATTCAAAGTCAGCAAAGGCGCCCCCCAGGTTATCATGACACTTTGCAAACTGGATGATACGACACGTATCCGGGCCGAACAGGCTGTTGAGGCATTTGCCGGAAAGGGCTATCGTGCCCTGGGCGTTGCCCGTTGCCTGCAAATGGATGACTGGCAATTTCTTGGCCTGCTGCCACTTTATGATCCACCCAGGGAGGATGCCGCCGAAACCCTGGCGCAAGCCCGGCAACAAGGCATTCATATCAAAATGGTTACCGGCGACAATATTGCCATTGCCCGCCAAATTGCCGGTGAACTCGGTCTTGGCCAAAATATTCTCGATGCTGATCAAATCATAAAAGGCCAGCAACAGAAAGACATTACCCATCAGGTAGCCAGATGCGCTGAACACGCCGATGGCTTCGCCCAGGTTTTCCCCGAGCATAAATATTGGCTGGTCAAGGATTTACAGGCCAATCATCACCTGGTCGGCATGACCGGCGATGGCGTAAACGACGCGCCGGCCTTGAAACAAGCCGATGTTGGCATCGCCGTTTCCGGTGCCACCAATGCCGCTCGTGCGGCGGCCGACCTGGTATTGACCGCGCCGGGATTGAGCGTCATCGTACAAGCTGTCGAGGAAGCCCGGCGTATTTTTGAACGCATGAATGCCTATGCTATCTACCGTATTACCGAAACCATCCGTATTATGCTGTTTATGGTTTTGGCCATGCTGGTTTATAATTTTTATCCGATCACAGCGGTCATGATCATTTTACTGGCTCTGTTGAACGATTTGCCTATCCTGACCATTGCCAGGGACAATACCTGGCTGGACCCAAGACCGGTACGCTGGAACATGCACAAAGTGCTGACACTGGCAACGGTTTTGGGCGGTATTGGTGTGCTTGAGACATTTTTGTTAATGGTGATCGCGGAAAAATATTTTCAGGTCAGTCAAGCCGAGCTGCAGACGATTATATTTCTTAAACTGGCCATTGCCGGTCACCTGACTTTGTTCGTCGCCCGAACCCGGCAATTTTTTCTGTTCCGCCCTTTTCCAGCGCCCTTGTTGTTATCCGCCATTATCGGCACCCAAATCGCCGCCGCCATGATGGCCGGCATGGGCTGGCTGATTAGCCCGATTTCCTGGAATTATGTCGGATTAATCTGGCTGTATTGCCTGATCTGGGTGTTTATCGAAGATGGGCTTAAATTACTGGTCTATCGGCAACTGGAACACAAAACCGCACGCCATCGACGCTTTTTGTCCAGCATCAAGCATTCGATGCACAGCCACAGGAAACATTACCGTCATTACAATAACCATTGAAAAGATTCATTCCATACAATTACCGGAGTACTTTATGGACGGCCACTACATTCGTTTTTTTAAAGATATCGGCATGGACGATATTCCTCTGGTCGGTGGAAAAAACGCCTCGCTGGGAGAAATGTACCGAAAACTGAATCCCGAAGGCGTGCCGGTACCCAACGGCTTTGCAATTACCGCCGCCGCCTATCGCGATACCCTGGAACAAGCCGGTGCCTGGCCTGCATTGCACAAGGCCCTGGACAATCTGGATGGCAACGATATCAAGGCGCTGGAACGAGCCGGTCAACGCGCCCGCGCTATTGTTTATAACGCCGGGTTTTCGCAAACCCTGCAAACTGAAATTATCGCCGCTTACCGGCAATTGCAGCAGCAATACGGTTCCGGTGTCAGCCTGGCCATCCGCAGTTCCGCAACCGCTGAAGACCTGCCCACCGCCAGTTTTGCCGGACAACAGGACACCTATTTGAATATATCCGGCGAACAAGCCTTGCTGGAAGCCTGCCGGCGCTGTTTTGCCAGCCTGTTCACTGATCGCGCCATTCACTATCGCATCGATCAAGGCTTTGAACACTTCAAGGTCGCCTTGTCGATTGGTGTTATGAAAATGGTGCGTTCCGATTTGGCCAGCAGCGGGGTTATGTTTTCTCTCGATACTGAAACCGGTTTTCGTGATGTCGTTTTCATTACCGGCGCTTACGGTCTGGGTGAAACCGTCGTCCAGGGTGCGGTGGATCCGGATGAATATTATGTACATAAACCTACGCTTACCCGGGGTTATCGCTGTGTTTTGCGCAGAAAACGCGGCAGCAAAAAAATCAAGATGGTTTACGCTCGGGGACAGGATCGTTTGACCACACGAACCGTACCGACATCCCCGTCGGAACGGGAAGGTTTTTGTCTAACCGATGCCGAAGTTCTGCGTCTGGCTGATTACGCCCTTAAGGTGGAGCATTTGTACAGCCCAAACAGTGACCGGCCTATGGACATGGAATGGGCCAAGGATGGCCTGGACGGTCAACTTTATCTGGTTCAGGCACGTCCTGAAACCGTGGTCTCGCAGCAACAGGGAGCGGTTCTGGAAGAATACCGGCTTCAGGAAGCCGGAGAAGCCATCGTAACAGGACGTGCTGTGGGCAGCAAAATCGCCAGTGGTTTGGTGCATATTATCGACAACCCGGCCCGGCTGGCAGATTTTCAGGCGGGTGAAGTACTTGTCGCTGACAACACCACCCCGGATTGGGAACCCGTAATGAAAACCGCTGCCGCGATTGTTACCAACCGGGGCGGCCGCACTTGCCATGCGGCCATCGTCGCCCGGGAACTTGGCATCCCGGCCGTTGTCGGCACCGAAAACGGCAGTCAACGCATTCAAAACGGAGAAGCGGTTACGGTATCTTGCGCCGAAGGCGATATGGGCAAGGTCTACCGCAATGCCTTGAACTTTGATATAAAACGCACCGATTTATCCAGCTTGCCGCGCCCTGCAACCCATATCCTGATCAACCTGGGCAATCCGGAACGGGCGTTTAAAACCCGCTTTCTGCCCAATGACGGCGTCGGTCTGGCGCGTATGGAATTTATCATTAACGAATACATAAAAATCCATCCAATGGCCTTGTTGTATCCCGGCAAGATTAAAGAAGAACACGAACGTGCGGCCATCCAGCAATTACTTCGAGGCTATGACAACCCGGCTGAATTTTTCATCCAGCGCCTGTCCGAAGGGGTGGGTACCATTGCGGCGGCCTTTTACCCAAAACCGGTTATTGTCCGCTTGTCCGATTTCAAATCCAATGAATACGCCACCTTGCTGGGCGGTCGTGCTTTTGAACCCGAGGAAGAAAACCCGATGCTGGGTTTTCGTGGTGCCTCCCGTTATACACATCCCGATTACGCGCCGGGTTTTGCCCTCGAGTGCGCGGCAATGAAACGGGTACGGGAAGAAATGGGTTTGACCAATCTGAAACTGATGATTCCATTTTGCCGCCGGATTGAGGAAGGCCGGCGGGTTCTCGATAAAATGGCGGCATTGGGTCTGCAACGCGGTGCCAATGGCCTGGAAATTTACGTCATGTGCGAAATTCCCAACAATGTTATCCAAATCGACGCTTTCGCTGAATTGTTTGACGGCTTTTCCATTGGTTCCAACGATTTGACGCAATTGACCCTGGGCATCGATCGGGATTCCTGCCAGGTCGCCGCTGTGTTTGATGAGCGCGATGCTGGAGTCAAGGCAATGATCCGCCTGGCCATAGAAGGCGCCAAACGCAGCCATCGACACTGCGGTATCTGCGGTCAGGCTCCTTCGGATTACCCTGAAATTGCAGAATTTTTGGTCGAAAACGGCATTGATTCAATCAGTCTGAACCCCGATAGCGTCATCCAAACCACAATGCGTATTCTCGATGCCGAAAAACGCCTAGGACGCCTGCCCCGAAGCCTGTGATGCATTAAGCATCAGTAAAATGTCCGGGATCATGGTCAATCGATCTGCTGCTTTTATTTTTGGCATACGCTTATTTTGTCAAGCCTTGTAATTTTCTTAAAAAAGTGTTAAATATATCACAAATATAGAAATCGAGGTGAAACAATGATTTCAAATCATATAAAATTGACGAACATTTTTGCCTTGAAAAAACACTTCTCCAGAATTTTTCTGATCCTTGTATTGTGTCTTTCAAGCCAGACGGTTCTTACCGCACCAGCGGGATACAGCAAATACTTCATCCCGGGCGCTGAAACGGACATGCTGACAATTCTTGAAGCCATCGGCGTGGGCAGCCAGGGAAGCACCACGCATGTGATCATTGGCGTGACCAGCTGGTCGAAAAACACCACCCTTTGTTATGATCACTGGGAGGATGGCTACGAATACGATCCACTCAACCCGGGTTCTGCCACTTGCGATGAAACCGTAGCACTGACGGCTGCCGCGCCATCGCATACGTTTGAATCGGCGAACGTTGATCCGGCTGCCCCGCCCCCCGCCAACTGCAACACCACCGGAACGTGCAACTACGATGGCCGGGATATCATTTACGCCATCGGCGGCGCTGTTACGGTCAGCCGCAGCAGCTGGGCAGAAACAACGGGCACGGTATTGGCGCTGGCCTGGGAAGTGTATCCGGTTACCCCGCAACTAACAAGCTACATCCTGCCGTTTGGCGAGGATCTGGCGGCACCTGCTCCGGGACCCAACCTTCAGGACTTCAACCGTGTATTCGCGCTGATCCAGGCGACTGAAAACAACACCACGATCAATATCTATGACAAAAATGGCGCCGCGCTGATCAGCAATATCGTCTTGCAACAAGGTCAGGTTTACCGCCTTGACGACAGCAAACTCGCTGCCGGAGCCACCCTGAATACCGGCACCCGCATCGAAGCCGATAAAACCATTCAGATGCACTATGTCATCGGCGAGCTGAACTCCCAATATGAAATTCGCGGTTTGGCGGCGTTTCCCAGGGGCTTCTGGAGCAAAGAATACTATGCGCCGGTGCCTTCTTTCGGCAATGCCGCGATTGGCAATGTAACGACCGAAATCTATCTGTACAACCCCCATTCAACCGCCTTGACCATCAATTACGAAATGGGCAATGGCACGACCGGCAGCGTCAGCGTGCCCGCGCTCGATACCATTGCCCTGACTACGGCAGCCGGCGGCGCCAGCATACCGACAAATTCCGCCATTTACCTGAATGCCAGCGATGTATTCTGGGGCATCTCGACCATCGACAAGGCCAATGTCGTGTACGACTGGGCTTACAGCCTGGTGCCCCGGGCCATGCTGACCAACGAACATTATCTGGCCTGGGCGCCCGGCTCGACCAACGCGCCAACGGGCGGTGGCACGGGTGATGAAAACGATTCCGGCGTATTCATCGCACCAGCGCAGGATGCCATCCGGGTATTCGTCGATTATGACTCGAACGGAACAGTCGATCAGACCTATAACCTGGGGCGCTTGCAAAGCCAGTATATTTTTGATCCCAACGATGGCGACATGTCGAATGCCCATATTTGGGCGACAGGACCTTATGTGGCAGCCTATGGGCAAAATGCCGATACAGCCGCCATCAGCGCACCGGCCATTGATGTGGGCTATACCATGCTGCCCAGCCTTGATACCGATATTGTCATAAAAACCGGTAAAAGCGCCGATCCGGTCATGGTGCCGGCGGCATCAGGCAGCCAGACCACCTTCACATTGACGGTAGACAGCAGTCAATATGCCGTTGACAACCTCTCGGCCGATGATTTGCTGCCGGCGGGTTGGACTTATATATCAGGTTCGACCACCATTACCCGCGCCGACTTGACGACATTAACCGGCGCTGCCGCCGATCCGGCTATAACCGGCAGCACCCTGTCCTGGTCCTCAGCCCAATTGCTGAGCCTGGCGCCCAGGCAAACCCTGACCATCCAATACAAGGCCCAAACCTCGGCAACGCATACGGTTGGCGATGTTACCGAGAACCGCTTTACCGCTACCGGTACCCGAACCGTCCAGGGCATTACCCAAACATTTGCCAGCAAGGCTTTCGCTTTCAACACCTTTGGCAATTTGCAAATCAATAAAACCAGCACCGCTGGCACTCCCTTGTTTCCGGGCGATAATTACAGCTATACCATAACGGTGACCAATCCTTCCGGCAGCACGGCTACCTATAACAATGTCGCCCTGTATGATCCTCTGCCGCCCGGTATCAGCTATGTGGCAGGCACTTCCCAGGTAACGGCGCCGGTTGCGGGAACAACCTCTAATGTTTTGGATACATTCTCGATCGCTGCCTATAACAACAATGACGGTAACATCAACTGGGCCGGTAACTGGATTGAAACCGGCGACGATGGAGCGGCGGCGACCGGCAATATCGGCGTGCAATACGGCGTGCAGCACGCCTTGTTTCTGGATGCCTGGTTTGGTGGCAATACCGCCTTGCCGCGCTCACTGTGCCGGACGATCGATGCCAGCGCTTATGTCTCCGCAAACCTGAGCTATGATTACCAGCTTTATACTGGCACCGGTAATTCACCCGATCCACGGAACCACATCGACGTTTATATCAAGGCGGGCGGCCAGCCTGATCGCTTGATCGCCAGCCACGAAACGCCCGATAGCAATGGCGCTATAAATGGCGGTGGCTCTATAAGCCAGGCCATTCCATCAAGCTATCTTACTGCAAATACGAAGGTATGCTTTCAGGTTACCAGCGGTTTCGATACGGCAAACGGTGATGCTCTCGGGTTCACCAATGTGCGCGTGGATGTAACCACGGCTCCCGGTCCTGGCACGGCAACGGTTGCGGCCGGATCACCCCCCAACTGGGTCGATGCCACCCAGAAATATGCGCTGGGTCCGGGTCAAAGCCTGACCTTAAGCTACCAGATCCGCGTCGATAACCCGCTGGCCACAGGCATTGATCAAATCCGCAACACGGTCTCGGTTACTACGGTAGAAACCGTGGTTCCCCTGGCTGCTACGGTTACCAATACAGTCAACAACCCCAGCACTGCCTCCGCCCGCGTGGGTGATCGCATCTGGCTGGACACTAACGGCAACGGAACGCCGGATGTGGGCGAGCCCGGGCTGGGCAATATCATCCTGACCCTGAAGGATCAATACGGCACCCCCATTGCCACAACGACCTCGGACAGCAACGGATTCTACCTCTTCAGCAGTGTGCAAGCCGGCAACGGTTATTATGTCGAAGCGACTTCCGGCCTGCCATCCGGCTTGACACAATCGGCACCCGCCGGGCGTTCCGATAACCGTACCAATGCGTTTAACCTGAACGCCGGCCAAAACTACATTGATGCCGATTTGGGTTACACATCCTCTGGAACCGCTGCCTTGGGCGACCGGATATGGAGCGATGCCAATGGCGACGGTATCCAGGATGCCGGCGAGCCGGGGCTGGCCGGCATTACGGTACAGCTCTGGCAAGATGACGGCGACGGAGTATTTGATTCCACAAAGGATACCTTGATAAACACGACCGTTTCGGCTGCCAGCGGCGCTTATCTATTCGCGGGCGTTACCGCCAGCGGAATCGAGGACTATTGGCTGGTCACCGATGCGGCCCATCCACCGGCAGGCTATAGCTACACCACCCACAGCGCCTTTTTGTACCAAACTGTAAACGCCGGCGATGTCATTGTTACGGCCGATTTTGGCTTTCAGAATACGGCCAGCACCTACCGTATCAGCGACCGCGTCTGGTTTGATCAAGACGGCAGCGGCGGCGTTAACGGATCGGAAGGCGGTCTTGCCGGAGTTACCGTCGCATTACTGGATGCCAGCCTCAATGTCATTGCCAGCACAACCACGGACAGCAACGGCAATTTCAGTTTCACTGGCGTGGCGGGCGGCAACTACACCGTGAACATTACCGATACTGGCGGGATATTGACCGATTACTACGGCACCACGACCGCCGCGATCAATAACCAATACAGCATTACCGCGCTGGCCTCTGATCTGGACAACACCAGCGCACCCAGCTTTGGCTACAATCTCACCCGCAGTATCGGGGATACAATATTCAACGATCTGAATGGCAATGGTATACAGGACAACGGCGAGCCGGCCATCAGCGGGGTTACGGTGGAACTTCAAGATGGTGTTTGTACACCTGGCAGCAATTGCCCCACCGTCATCAGCAACAACAATGGACACTATTTGTTTTCCGGTCTGAACGATGGGGCTTACACCATAGCCATCGACGGTACCCAAACCGCCCTGTCCGGTTACACCCTGACTACAGCCGATGATGGCCCTGCCGGTTCGCCGCATACCCGCAATGTTACACTGAGCGGCGGTATCAGCCAGCTTGCTGTTGATTACGGTTATCGGACATCGGCGGCAACCTCGGTTTCCGGAACAATCTGGAATGATCTGAATCAGGATGGCATTATCGATGCCAATGAAGCCGGTATCCAGAATGTTAGCCTGGATATATTGAACGGCACCACGGTTGTGGCCCATGTAACTACCGATGCCAGCGGCTATTACAGTTTCACCGGCCTGCCTGCCAACGCCTACACGGTAAAAATTACCGATACCCAGGCCGTGTTAAACGGTTTCAACGCTACCGCCGAAGGCACCGGTTCGCCAGCCATCTCAGGAGATGGCAGCGTGAATGGCCAGGAGCCGGCAAATACAACCGGCGGCAATGTCAGCGGCCTGGTTTTTGGCTTTTTTAACCCCACGCCGACTTTGGCAAAAATCCTCCATGTCACATTATCCGCCGTGCCCGTGTCCCGATTCATACAACAAGCGCCTGTTAAAAACGAAAAACAAGCCGCTTTGGCGGCCTATTTGGATCCGGATGGCGACGGGATAGTCGCGGTGCTGCATTGGGAAACACTGAACGAGATCGGCACCATCGGTTTTTATGTTGAACGTCTGGATAACAGCGGCTGGCGGCGTATCAATGATCAAATGTTACCGGGTTTGATTACCGCGCCGCTGGGAGGGCAATACCAACTGGCCGATCCCGAAGCTGAAACCGGTGCCGATCAGCAATACCGCATTATTGAACAGGAAGCCTGGGGTAACCGGCGATCTTATGGACCCTATCGGGTACATGCCCAATAAAATCGATACCTGAAAAACAGGGTAGCATCCGGTTACACCGGCAACCGGATGCCGTTGCGCTTGATCGCATCTGCGACCTATGAATATCGTAGGTGCGGATTTATCCGCACAACCACCCAAAGCCCATTTCATTAACCTAGTTGTAGTCGGCGCGTAGGTCATTGATTGATCAGGACACGTGCATACATCGCTGTCGTTCGGCATAACATCCCAAGTCAGGCAAATCAACAACCTGCACCGGCTTTTCAGAGGGGGTGAGTCGATACAGTTAATGATTTAATGACAGCGCCCTATAGGGCGGAACAAGCCCGGATATACCGGCGATCCGGCCGGGACAAAAGCCTTCTTCTCGCCAGCGTATAAAAAATATACATAGCCTGGTGTTATGGATATACAATATATCCGCATCCAGACCCTGACCGGCTAGAGTCTGCGCGGTTACGAATGCGGAAAATAAAGCAACTAGTAGTTCGTTTCATCAAAAGGTTTACAATAATTTGTTCGAAAGTGATTTTTAATAGAGCAAATTTTTCATACATTTACTGACCGAAAGGTTAATCAATAAATGTAAATGTTATAACGAATCGTTCTACTAGCGGAAACCTGTTGCAGACAGGCACGCTCGCGTGCAGTATAGTTTCAAACAAGCCTCCCTGAAACCCATGAACATGATCAGCGCCCTGCCCCCGTTATTGACCCACTTCATCGCCACCATCGTGTTCAGTTTTCTGGTTGGCCTGGAGCTGCACAGTTATCAACGCGCCAATGATTACAGCGTCAGTTTCGGTTCGACCCGGACCTTCGTACTCATTGGCATACTGGGCTTCATCCTGTTTCGCATCGACCCGCAGCGTTATCTTGTATTTACGGTTGGCCTGTTGCTGCTGGGTATATTGCTGATGCTGTTTTATTGGCGCAGTACCAAAAAACAACATTTTTCCCTGGCGATTATATTGCTGGCACTGGCCACTTACAGCATCGGTCCGGTTGCCATTTGTTTTCCGGGCTGGTTTCTGATTCTGTTTGTCGTCGCGCTGATTTTATTACTGGGCGAGAAACCCAAAATCCGGCGTCTGTCCGATCAGGTCAGCAGCGAAGAAATGGTCACATTGGCAAAGTTCCTGATTATGTCGGGCATCATCCTGCCGCTGTTACCGGACAGCCAGATCGCACCGATGATTACCGTCACTTATTACAAAGTCTGGCTGGCGGTTATCGTGGTATCCGGTATTTCCTATGTCAGTTATCTTGTCCAGACCTATTTTCTCAAATCACAGGGATTGATGCTAACCGGCATTCTCGGTGGTTTGTATTCCAGTACTGCGGCAACGGTGGTGATTGGCCGCCGCGCCCGCGAGACCAGCTATGAACATGTGGTTTCCTCGTCGCTGATCATGGCCACGGCGATGATGTATTTACGTCTTATCGTCGTTGTGGGCCTGTTCAACAGAAACGCCGCCGCCTGGCTGCTGCCGCCTTTTCTCGGAGCAGCCGGGCTTTCCTGTTTATTGGCCTTTATATTGCTGCGCTGGAAAAACCGTAACGCACCCATCGGTGACATACCGCCGATAAGACACCCGCTGGAATTGAAAATTGCCTTGATGTTCGCTTTTTTATTCGTTTTTTTCGCTACCCTGACCCATTACGTGGTCGGTGATTACGGCACAACCGGCTTGCAGGTTCTGGCTTTCGTAACCGGCTTCACCGATATCGACCCTTTCATTCTGTCGGTGCTGGCCGGAAAATACGAAGTCACCCAGGAAACCCTGATTGCCGCCGTACTGGTAGCCAGTGGCAGCAACAATCTGCTTAAAGGCATTTACGCCATTGTTCTGGCGCGTAAAGGCTCGGTTGTACCGGCTGCCGCCTGGCTGGTTTTCCTGTTTATCGCATCATTGCTGTATGCCTACCTGGGATTTCACTGATAGTCGGGAACACTTAAAACATGAAAAAATAAATTTTTCACTTACAAATCAATTAAATACTAAAATTCCACAGATGCAATACAATATCCCAAAAACAGTATGGGCGCTAGGCTTTGTCAGCCTGTTCATGGATTTATCCTCTGAATTGATACACGCTTTGCTGCCGGTGTTCATGGTTTCAACACTCGGTGCCAACATGCTCACCATCGGTTTGGTTGAAGGCATTGCCGAAGCGACCGCCCCTGTTGTCAAGGTTTTTTCCGGTGCCATCAGCGATTTTTTTCGCCGCCGCAAGTTGCTTTTGTTGATAGGTTATGGACTAGCCGCCCTGAGCAAACCCTTGTTTCCCCTGGCCGATTCAATGATCACGGTTTTCACGGCCCGCTTTCTGGACAGAATCGGTAAAGGCATACGGGGTGCGCCACGTGATGCGCTAATTGCCGATGTCGCACCAGCAAAGATACGTGGTGCCTGCTTCGGTTTGCGCCAATCCATGGATACCATTGGCGCATTTCTCGGGCCGCTGGCGGCAATCGTTTTGTTAATCGCATTGAACGGCGACTTGCTGGCGGTTCTGTGGATTGCGGTCGTTCCATCCGTTATCGCGGTATTATTAATCATTATCAACGTCGAAGAACCCGATATCCGAACATCAAATCAGGTTTTCCATTCACCACTGAAATTGTCCGTCCTCAAGCAATTTCCCCGGAGCTACTGGCAGGTTGTCGGCATCGGCGCCCTGTTTAGCCTGGCGCGTTTTAGCGAGGCCTTTCTGGTTCTACAGGCCCAGCAAATGCACATGCCATTGACCTGGATACCCCTGGTCATGGTGGTCATGAGTATCAGCTATGCTTTATCGGCCTATCCAGCCGGTGTTTTGTCCGATAACCGTAACAAAAAACACTTGCTCATTGTCGGGTTGTTTTTTTTAATCATTGCCGATCTGGTATTGGCCCAGGCAACAACACGGACAACACTTATGCTGGGTGTTGCCTTCTGGGGACTGCACATGGGCTTTAGCCAGGGTATTCTGGCCACGCTGGTCGCCGAAACCACACCCCGGCAATTAAAAGGCACCGCATTCGGCGTATTCAATTTTATCAGCGGCGGCTGTATGCTCTTCGCCAGTCTGATTGCCGGTGGCTTATGGGATTATTATGGTGCTAAGCAAACCTTCTATTGCGGTGCGGTATTTGCCTTTCTGGCCTTGAGTCTGCTCATCACGCGATACAGACTCGGCTAAACTCTGCCTATCCTGTTCAGTTCATCCGCCAATTGCCGGGTATTCATCGTTTCCAGCGGTAACACCAACATCTTATCAATATACTTCGCGGTCACGGTTGCGGATTTTGAAAATAGCTGTTGTTGGGGTTCAAGAGTGTTTTTACACGCCGCACGGTTATGAAGGTGGAAAATGATTGGGCAATTGGGAACTGTTGGCAGGCGGCTTGCCCTTACCCATTGCCATTAAGTTCAGCCCTTTTGTTGAATGGATTTATGGATGTAGGTGCGGATTTATCCGCATAGTAC
>CAZDXJ010000021.1:0-31529 GCA_964509475.1 uncultured Methylococcaceae bacterium
AGATTGCTGAATACCGGCAAGAGCCGATAGCGGAAATCACTGACCCGTTTACCGCCTGCCTGAATGTCCAGAACGGCCAAAAACTTGCCGTGACTGCCGGCATTCCCTACCCAGGTTTTGCCGCCGGGATTTTTGACCATCAGCATTTCCGGCAGCGCGTCATGCGTATGCCCGCCCAGAATAAAATCAATACCCTGGATTCTGGCAGCCAGTTTTAAATCCACATCCGCACCATTATGCGATAACAATACAATGACCTGAGCCTGGTTTTGTTTGCGAATGGTACTGACGATGGTTTGCAAATGCGCCTCTTGTATGCCAAATTCCCAATTGGGTATGAAACGCCGGGGATTGGCAATGGGTGTATAAGGAAACGCCTGGCCTATAATTGCAACCCGGGTATTGCCCAGGGTTCTGATCACATAAGGCTTGAAAACCTGATCCGTTACCGCGTTCCGATCAAATTGCGCCTCCTCGGTCAGACGGATATTCTGGGCGACAAACGCCCCTCTGAAATGGGCAAGATTATCGATAAGCGGCTTCTCACCATAGGTAAACTCCCAGTGTCCGGTCATCACGTCAACACCCAATTGATTGCAGACTGCCAGCATATCCTGGCCCCGGCTCCACAATGCCGTTGCCGATCCTTGCCAGGTATCACCTCCATCCAGCAACAAGGTATTTTCGGTACGCAGTTGCTTGATCAGCGCCGCCAAATGTGCAAATCCGCCCATTTTGCCAAACACCCGGGCAAGTTCGGCAAAATTCAAATGGCTCAAGGCATAGGCTTCGGCGCTGTTGGCGGCAATCCCCCAAAAATCCAGCAACTGTTGACCCACGAGATGCGGTGGCTGGCTGTTTTGCCGGCCCACACCAAGATTGATCGCCGGTTCCCGGTAATACACCGGCAACAATTGCGCGTGACTATCGGTAAAATGCAACAAACGTACATTACCAAAAGCGGCCAGCCGATAGCGTTTTTGGAGCGTATCGATACAACCATTTATTGTGCTGGCCGATAAACCCAACAGGCTTAAATACTGTAAAAAACGGCGTCTGTTCATTGCATCCGTCTCCCGTCATGTTTTATGCAAAGGTTATGACTCCCTCGATTATATAGGTCGCGGCTGAAGCCGCTCCTATAATCCAACGTCTATTCCAGGACTTACGCACTATAAATAACTTATTGCTTTACAAGAACAAAAATCACAAAGAGGTTTTATAAAAACCCGGTTTTTCAAGTTCTAATCGACCCTTGAAGCTGTCATTCTGCACATCGCAAATTTCGATCCTCTTTGCAAGAATTGTTTAGGTTCTTCCCGATTTCGTGGGCTAAACCCTATATTTGGCACTCGTTTGGGTGTAGGGGCGTATTGCAATACGCCCGTACGCAATACGCCCCTACGCTGAACAAGTAGTGGTTACCCCACAAAGTCGGGAAGAGCCATTGTTTAAACACCCCATCCATATTTTGCTTGAAGGATAGCTTGTTTCATTTTGTCAATGCGTAACCCCTATATTCATTGCATCCGTCTCCACCGGTAATCCCTGCCGGAATGGCGTTTACCGGGCTATCGTCATTCTGGCACGGATCAAATGGGGTAGGGCTGATCACCTGCCTGGCGGCAGACAGGAGCGGATCGGCCAAGGGTGTGGAACGATGCTTCGTTGCCCAAGTTCGTAGATACCATATCTCCATATCAATCGCAAAATGGAAATTATCCAATTTGCGGTTGATAGGGTGAGTTAGCACAGCGTAATCCAACACGTGTCACAGAATTGTTGGGTTATTACGGCTACCGCCTAACCCTACCAGGCTGCGAGAATGACGGTTAAATCCACAAGGAATCCTAATGCCTTAAGGTTTCTGGTCTGCAACAAGAGTTTCTAAACAGTTTCTAAGGCTCCGTTTATATTTCAGCCAATTTCTGCCCGTCATCCGATATAATAACCCTTTTGCAAATCAAGTTATTTTTTACCAGGGCGAACCCTATGACAACAAACAATCTTAGCGAACAATTGCAAGAATTTTTTATACAGCAAACCGAAAAACTTCAATCCTGCCGTTATTACCAACAAATCAACGCCTTACCATTTGTACAAAAATGGTCGGCCATTCTGGGTTTGTTCATTATCTCGCAAATCATCATTTTCGGCGCACTCTATTTGTTTTTTGGAAAAATCGTTGTTGTCGGTTTCTTTGCCAGTATTCTGGCTGGTCTGGCCACCGGCGCGGGCGCCCTGCCCGCAGTTTTTTTTAAAACCATTTCCGATAAATTATTCAACAGCCTGCTGGGCGCGGCCGCCGGTGTCATGCTCGCGGCAACTGCTTTCTCGCTATTAATGCCGGGTATGGATTACGGCAATTTGTTATGGCCCGGCAAAGGTATCTGGGTGGTTTCCGGCGGCATGATCATAGGCGCCTTGTTTTTGCATTACGCCGATCAACAATTACCGCACATCCACTTTGAAGCGGACAATCAGCAACACCTGGATTCATTACAAAAAATCTGGTTGTTCATTATCGCCATCACCATTCATAATTTTCCCGAAGGGATGTCGGTGGGTGTCAGTTTTGGTGCCGGGGATTATAAAAACGGTACCATTCTGGCTATTGCCATCGCCTTGCAGAATATTCCTGAAGGTCTGGCTGTTGCCTTACCCCTTCTGGGTTTAGGCTATAACAAATGGAAAGCGGTCGGTATTGCCACCTTGACCGGCCTGGTCGAACCGGTTGGCGGTTTGCTGGGTGTTACCGCAGTAACCCTCTTCACGCCTCTGCTGCCTGTTGCAATGGGTTTTGCCGCCGGTGCCATGCTGTTTGTCATTTCCGAGGAAATCATCCCGGAAACCCATTCCAAGGGCCGCTCCCGGCACGCTACCTTTTCCCTGATGTTGGGTTTTATCATCATGATGGTTCTGGATAATATGCTGGGTTGAGCGAATTGAATGGAATCCTTATCCCTGATCCTCGAGTTTTTACAAGCCTTTGGCCGTACCCTGCTCGATGGTGATGCCGGCCAATGGACGGCCCCGGCAATAACCAGCTTTGCCTTGATCAGCGCCGCCGAAATCGGCGATAAAAGCCAATTGGTCTGCATGACGCTGGCTGCGCGGCATCGGGCCTGGCCGGTTATTTTCGGAGCCATTTTCGCCTTCGCCCTGCTCAATACCCTGGCGGTTGTTTTTGGCGCCGCGATTGCCGGCTGGCTGCCTAAATACATTGTCGCCGCAACCGTCGCGGTATTGTTTGCCGTTTTCGGCCTGCAAGCCCTGTTTTTCAAGGATGATGACGATGACGAACAAATTACTGAAAAAAGCGGTCACAGTATTTTTTTCACCACTTTTGTTTTGATTACCGTGGCCGAATTTGGCGATAAAACCCAATTGGCCGTTGTCGCCTTGAGCAGTACCGCATTACCGGCTGCCGTCTGGCTGGGTTCGACTGCTGCCCTGGCCGGAACCTCCATGCTCGGCGTTCTGGCGGGCCGCACGCTGCTGCAAAAAATTCCACTGACTCTGCTACACCGTTTCAGTGGTATCGTGTTTCTTGGCCTGGCTGGTTTCGCGGCTTATGAAGCCTGGTTGAATTTACCCGCAGCGATTCAATTTTGACAAAGGCATGAGCAGAACCCTACAAAAATCACTTAACCGCGACCGGATTTTAACCGAAGGGGTGAATTTATTGATTAAACAAGGCTATCACGGCACCGGTTTGAAAGAAATTCTGACCGCGGTGCAAATTCCCAAAGGCTCTTTTTACAATTATTTCACCAGCAAGGAAGCCTTTGCCGCCGAGGTTGTCCAGCATTATATCGAGCCGTTTATCCAACGTCTCGAGGCGCATTTGAATGTACCGGATCGGGATGCGATAACGTCTTTACAAATTTATCTGAACGATCTGATCAACGATCTGGAACAAGCCGGTTACGAAGGCGGCTGTTTGCTGGGCAATTTGATGGCTGAAATGGGTGATACCAGCAAACCTTGCCGTCTGTCACTGAAATCAGCGCTTGCACGCTATCGTGATCTGTACATCCGTGCCCTATCCAAAGGCCAGCAGCAAGGCCGTATTCGCACCGATAAATCGGCTGAAGTAATGGCCGATTTGCTGATTGACGGCTTTCAAGGCGCTTTATTGAGAATGAAAATTGAAAAATCCACCACGCCTTTAAAGCGTTGTTGTCATGAACTGCTGGGTGATTTTTTTTGCAGTTAATTTTTCTTGGCTCTATAATAAGACGACCGGTCTAATAATCAAGAGAAAAGCCCATGCCAAAATACATCATTGAACGAAAAATACCTGGCGCAGGCCAGTTATCGAAAGCAGAGCTGCAACAAATCGCACAAAAATCCTGCTGCATTTTGAAAGAACTCGGTCCCGGAATACAATGGCTCGAAAGCTATGTAACCGATAACAAGATTTATTGTGTCTATATCGCTTCGGATGAACAAAGCATACGCAATCATGCCAAACAAGGCGGCTTTCCCGCCGATGCCATTGCTGAAATCAAAACCATTATTGACCCGACCAGCGCGGAATAAAGAAGGGGACAAACCATGTTTAAGATCAAATCGTTGTTCAGCAGCTTGACTGTCGCTTCAAGTCTGCTATTTTCAGGCTTCACCCATGCCGATGAAACCTGTCAATCCCCTTACATGGCCAAAATTACCGGTCAGGAAGATTATGTCTATGTCTGGACCCTGGGCATGAAGGGCTTGGGCGATGAGCAAGACAAACTGGTCACCATCAGCGTCAATCCCGATGCACCGGCTTACGGTAAAATCGTCCACAGTATTTCGGTTGGCGGCCGCAATGAAGCCCATCATTCCGGGTTTACCGATGATCGGCGTTTTTTGTGGGCTGGCGGCCTGGATACCAGCAAGATTTTTATCTTTGATGTACACAGCGATCCGGCCAAACCCAAATTAATCAAAACCATCGATAACTTTACCGCCCAAAGCGGTGGCGTTGTCGGTCCCCATACCACCTATGCCCTGCCTGGCCGTATGATGATTACCGGCCTGTCCAACAACCAGGATCACGGTGGCCGTACCGCTCTGGTTGAATACAGCAATGCCGGCGATTACATAACCACCCATTGGATACCTACCAGCAAGGACTTAAAGGGTGCGATCAAAACCGGAAAATACGCCGATGGTTACAATTATGATGTTCGTGTGCTGCCGCGCCGTAATCTGATGTTGACCTCGTCGTTTACCGGTTGGTCCAATTACATGATGGACTTTGGCAAAATGCTGGCCGATCCGGAAGCGATGAAACGTTTTGGCAATACCGTGGTGCAGTGGGATTTACACAGCCGCAAACCCCGAAAAATTTTCGATGTCCCCGGTGCGCCTCTTGAAATCCGCTGCGCTTGGCAACCCAATCATAACTACTGTTTCACATCAACCGCACTGACTTCAAAAATCTGGTTGATTTATGAAGACCCGCAAGGTCAATGGCAAGCCAAAGCGGTAGCCGATATTGGCGATCCGGCGAAAATTCCGTTACCGGTCGATATTTCCATTCAGAGTGATGACAAACTGCTGTGGGTCAATACCTTCATGGATGGCAAGACCCGAGCCTTTGACATTTCCGACCCGTTCAACCCCAAACCGGTTTATGAAAAAACCATCGGCGCCCAGGTCAACATGGTATCGTCAAGCTGGGATGGCAAACGCCTTTATTACACCTCCTCCCTGTTGGCCAACTGGGATAAAAAAGGCAAGGACAACGAGCAATTTTTCAAAGCCTACCGCTGGGATGGAAAAAAATTGACCGAACAGTTCAGTATTGATTTCATTGCTCAAAAACTGGGCCGGCCGCATCAAATGCGCTTCGGCGCGTATTCGTTGTATAGTTCAATACAGCCTGAACAAGCGGTTGCCCTGGCTGGAAAGTAATTTGTCATTGATGAAACAGCATTCACCGGCAGGCTGCGTTTTGATGGCCGTGCTGTGCAGTTTCATGGCCATGGGTCAGGCCAGGGACAAACCGCCTCCCCTGGCTCCGGGTTATGGTCGATTGCATTTTACAGCGCCGCCTGCAGGCTCTTACCCGTTACCCGTCATTGACCGTGCCCATGACGGTCAGGTCATAGACCGGCACGGACAAGCACTGCGTTTGTTCGATCTGATGGGCGATAAAATTGTCCTGCTGAGTTTTATTTATACAAGCTGTAGCAATGTCAACGGCTGTCCGTTGGCAACCGCTGTATTCCATCGCCTTGCGTCCCGGCTGTGCCAACAGCCGGAGCGGGCCAGACAGCTTCGTCTGATCAGCTTGAGTTTTGATCCGCAACAGGATACGCCGGATAAAATGCGCCAATACGCCGGTCATTTATCGTGTCCCGATGTGGACTGGCATTTTTTGACTACGGCATCGGAGCGGGCTATACAACCCATTCTGGCCGCGTATCAACAAAATGTAGACAAGGTTTATGATAGGCAGGGTCGATTCACCGGCACGTTTTCCCATTTGTTACGGGTTTATTTGATCGACCGCAAAAAAAATATCCGCAATATTTACAGTGTCGATTTTCTGCATCCTGAAACCCTGCTCAACGATGTCGAAACCTTGCTGTTATCTGCTGACACAATACCAGTCACCGACAACACCGAATCTACAACGATCCGTTCGGGCAAACCCGCCGATTTACTTGCTTTTTTCAACACACCGCCGCTGGGTTTACCGCCGGTTCCCAATCCTGGCGATAACCCGATTTCAGTGGCAAAAATCAAGCTGGGCCGAAAACTTTTTTATGATCGCCGTTTATCTCTGAACCATACCCTTTCCTGCGCCATCTGCCATATTCCGGATCAAGGTTTTACCAGCCATGACATGCAAACCGCCGTCGGTATCGAAGGCCGCAGTGTACGCCGTAACAGCCCGACAATTTATAATGTCGCTTACTATACCTTGTTGTTTCATGATGGCCGGGAAAATACCCTGGAACAACAAGTCTGGGGTCCTTTACTGGCGCCGAATGAAATGGCCAATCCCAGCGTTGGTTTTGTTTTGCAAAAAATCCGCCGGATGGATGATTACCTGTCACTTTTCATGCAGGCGTTTGGCCGAGGGCCGAGCATGGAAACCTTGGGCATGGCGCTGGCCAGTTACCAACGTACGCTGAATTCGGCCAATTCGGCGTTTGACCGCTATTATTTCGGCCATGAAAAGCAGGCGCTCAGCCCGAATGCGATACAAGGCTTGCAATTGTTCAAAGGCAAGGCCGGCTGTTCCGCTTGTCATTTAATCCAGAAAAATCATGCCCTGTTTACCGATAACAAAACGCATAATACCGGTATCGGTTATGCCGCTTCCATGTTATCCAATCCGCCCACACAAGCCGTCCAAATCGCCCCCGGTGTTGCCGTCGAGGTTCCAACAGAAATTATCCGCAGCGTTGCCGGAGACAAGCCGGGCGATCTGGGCCGTTATGAAATCACCCAAAAACCGGAGCACCGTTGGCATTACAAAACCCCTTCCCTGCGCAATATCGCCTTGACCGCCCCCTATATGCACAATGGTTCGCTGGCAACGTTAAAAGAGGTTGTGCAATTTTATAATCATGGCGGTATTGCCAATAAAAACCTTGATCCGCTGATCAAACCGTTGCATCTGACCGACACGGAGGTGACGCAACTGGTGGAGTTTTTACAAGCCTTGACCGGCGCCAATGTCGATCAATTGATTGCCGATGCTTACGCGGCACCTATCGGCGATTCCCACTGAAGAGCCTTTAATCAATGACGTTGGCCTCGCGCAATTGCCGGCGCAGGGTTTCCAGACGTTTACGATTGACGCCAAAATCACTGTAACCGGTACGCGATGCCGAACGAATGTGAATGACCCGGGCTTCGCTGTCGAGCAAGGCATGAATATCGTCAATAAAACCAAATATCCGGCTGCTTGCCTGGGCGTGTAAGCTGTATTGCGTTTGCGAAATAATCCGGGTTCTGGCCTGGTTTTTCAAGGCGTCAATCAATACCTGCCAGGCTTGTTCCGGTGCAGCCTGCAACTTGAAAGGCTCAATATAATGACTCCTATCACTGGCCTGGCTGGATACACAATTCGGGCTTTTCGGGCATAAAGGCAGTTTTTGCGCCGGTTGTGATGAAACCTTTGAGGTACAACTTGTTGTCATAATGATCAAAGCCGTTTTGATTAATAATTTCCAATTCATCGGGTTTTTCCGTAGAATACCAGTTCGTTACTGTCCATAGCAGCTGATTTTCCCTTGTTTTTTCAGTCGCTGCAAGTACGGCACCGTTTTTATTACCAATACTTTAAAAGCGGTCACAGGTCTAAAAATAGATACTGTACAAAACGCTATCATGCAATTCTATGAAAAAATTCCGGTCGGCATCAGCAGCTGTTTATTGGGTAATAAGGTACGCTATGATGGCAGCCATAAACACGATGCTTATATTACCGAAACATTAAGCCGATATTTTGAATTTCACCCTTTTTGCCCCGAGGTGGCTATCGGTTTAGGTGTTCCCCGAAAACCCATACATCTGGTTCATACCGATCAGGGTGTTCGTTGCCAGGGTGTTCATTTGCCTTGCCGGGATGTCAGCGGAGCACTACGCGGCTATGCCCGACAATTCAGCCGGCAACAGACAAATTTATGTGCTTATATCGTAAAACGCGGCTCACCCAGCTGCGGAATGCATGATGTTCCTGTGAAAAACCAACCTGACCAACAAGGCACGGGCCTTTTCACCCAGGAAATCATGATCCTGGAACCCTTAATGCCTGTTGAAGAGGAAGGGCAACTGCATAGCAAGCCATTACGTGAGAATTTTATCTTTCGGGCCCGCCTGTTATACCACTGGAAAAACCTGTTACATGCTGGACTCAGCATCCGTAAATTACATAGCTTTCATGAGTGCTATCAATCAAGCTGTACCGATTCAAACGATTGTTACAATTTAAAGGCTATACTGGCTGGTTTGAATAAAAACAACCTGGCACAGACTGCCGAACGCTATATTTTGCAATTGATGCAAAATATCAAAATGCGGCATTAGTACAGCATCCATTTTCCATTGTTGAACCGGCTGTATTATAAGAAGTTGAAATATAAAGAAAATATTGCAATCTTATCCATCAGAATAAAAATGTTGCTGTATTAGCCCGACTTCTGTTTTGAACCTATTGACCTGTTATTAAATATTATGGCGAAAATTTTAATTGTCGGCTGTGGCTCGATTGGCTTCGAACTGGCAACGGTTCTGATCACAAAAGGACATCATGTCACCGCGCTTAAACGGCATCTGGCAGACCCTATCCTGAACAGCGGTATGGATTATTTTAGCGCGGACATTCGTTCGGCAACCGATCTGAAACATTTGCCTAAAGATTTCGAACAGATATTTTTTATCGTTTCCCCGGATCAACGCACTGAAACCGCTTACCGGGCCATTTACCAAACCGGCCTGGACAATCTGCTTGAACATTTCGCAGGTCAAATGCACGTCCCCCACTGGTTTTTTGTTTCTTCGAGCAGTGTTTACGGACAAACCGATGGCGCATGGGTTGATGAGTCCTCACCAGCAGAACCCAAAAATATCACCAGTCAGTTGATTCGGGATGCGGAACTTAAACTTTTGCTGTCAACCCAGGCTAAACACACCATAGTCCGTTTATCCGGGATTTACGGGCCCGGCCGCGAATGGTTAATCCGGAAAACCCAACAAATCCCGGCCTTGCAAAAGCACCCACCCTATTACACGAACCGTATACATCAGCGGGATTGTGTCGGCATTCTGTCTTTCTTGCTTGAACAACGGTTGCAAGGTGTTTCCCTGCAATCGTGTTATCTGGCCAGTGACGACAATCCGGCAACATTATGGGATGTGGTCTCCTGGCTGGCAACGCAGCTGCATATCACCCAACCAAGAGAAAAACCAGGCGAAACCGGTATGTCGATGAACAAACGCTGCTGTAACAAAAGACTTAAGGAACTGGGCTATCAATTTCAGTACCCGGATTATAAACAAGGCTATTTGTCATTGATTTAGTGGCTGTTGTGCAATTAATCCCGGTTATCGATATCAAAAACAACCAGGTCGTGCATGCCGTAAAAGGGCAGCGTATGCTTTATCAGCCCTTGCACAGCCCTTTGGCGTCATCCAGCAACCCTTTTATCGTCATCAATTGCTTACTGGATTTAGCCCGCTTTACATGTTTTTATATCGCCGATCTGGATGCAATTATGACCCGGTGTACCGGCCATATAGAACTGTTGATTGCGATATTGGAAAAATATCCCGATATTGCTTTCTGGATAGACCGGGGGTATCCAATAATTCCCGAATTAGCACAATATCCCAATTTCACCCCGGTTATCGGCAGCGAATCCTTACATAAAAGCCAATTATCCGTTTTACCAAAACAGGAAAATGCCTGGATTTTATCCCTGGATCATGGCTTAAAGGGTCGCTTAGGCCCTGATGCGTTATTTGAAAACCCAGGCTATTGGCCAAAATCGATCATTGTCATGACACTTGCAAAAGTCGGCAGTGGAACGGGTCCGGATTTTCAGAAAATACAGCATTATCAAAAAATTTCTCCTCACAAACAATTTATCGCCGCAGGAGGCATCCGCAACATCAAGGACATACGGAATCTGGAAAAAAAGGGTATCCGGAAGGTTTTGCTTGCCAGTGCATTACATAACGGTGCAATTGGAAAAAGTGAGATTGCTCAACTTCCAACGCAATCTTTGCCAACCCTGCCTTTCCGTCAAGGGTCTGAAAAGCCATAAAAAAACACCAGACAAAAAAATACCCCGCAGAACGGGGCATTTTTTATCAATCCAGTAGCGTCGTTTTTGGCAAAAATTAATTATTTGCTGCGAAAGGATGCTCTGCTGTAGATTTTTTGGAAACGACTTCAGCGGCTGTCGGTGTACCCGCCACGGCACGCTCAAGCGCTTCTTTAGTCGCTTCGTAATTGTACTGCTGAATTTTTGCATCATCTTCAGCCAGCCAATGAATGAAGACACCAACGGAAACAAACAAATCATCCGCTTCATCGGCAGGAATCGTACCGTTCTCAACACAATCGGCAACCGCCATCGCAACACCGCGCTGGGCAGGCCCAAACATTTGTACGGCCTGTTTTGAACCTTTGATGGTAACTTTATTGAACATGACAGTAGCGGGTTTGACCATCAGGTTTGGGGCAACAACAGCCAGCAAGCTTGAAAAACCGTCTTTATTGTTGGTAAGACAATTGGCAAAAGCGGATTCTGCAGCAGAACCTCTAGGGCCTATCATCAAATCAATATGAGCGACTTCGTTACCATCACCAACTAAAGATTCACCGACACGTGTGTTGTTAATTTTTGCCATTACAGCTATCTCCTATGTGGAAAATAAAATGAAAAGTTTGACCAAGCAAAATCAGGCATTATCTGGATTATCATTAATGTTATTAACTGATGTTACGCGGTTTTAGATTTTTGGCACTCTATATTGTGGAAATATACTCTACAGAAGCATAAATACAGTAGGTCTGGTAACATCAGTTATTAAAGTAATGCCTGGTAAAAAATACGGATCAGTAAAATTTACTCACTGCCCCGTTTTTCCAGGTACGCCACCAATACAGTAGCAACTGTCAAATCAGCTGTCGTACCCGGATTGACTCCCAACGACTTGAACTCGCTATCAATTTCATAAAGCATGTCTTCAAGCTGTTCAGGCCGTTTCGTTTTTGACAGTTCCCGGTCAAGCACAGCCATTCTGGCAGACACCATCCTGGTATATCGGGTACCATATTTTCTTTCAATATGGCTATCAGGAAATTGACACAAGAATGCAGCATAAACTGCAACAGCTGCCCAATTATGATCCCTCCACTGAACGATATTTCTATTATACCTAATAATTGAAAAATTAAAAATATCTTTATAATTATTTTCATACTGCAATGCAATTCTGTCCCGGTCAGCCGCCATTGCCATCGCTTGACTCAGAGTAACTCTGGGAGGGGCATGTACATCCTGATCATCGACAACCCCTAACCCTCCAGGAGATGCCAGCGCAATAGCCTTGAAAACCCATTCCGCATCGGTAACCGTTGTTGTCATCAATACTTCAGCCAGAGCTTGTCTCAAGGGTTTTCGCGCCGTATTTTTAATGACTGCATGCAATATTGGGGCGCACAACAAAATGATACCTAAATTAGTATTACAGCCAACAGCGTTCCGGGTTTCCTTGACCGCATAATAAATCTTTTCTCCCAGTGAATATTGGCTGGAAGTAAGGGGTTTGGAGCTAACATGAGCACTTAGGCGAAAATCAGCTACGGTCATACCATGACCTTCTGAATAAACACTAACATTACCTGGCTTGAAGGCCTGCACATCGACATCGCAGGCAAAACGGTAAGCCTGCATTAAGCATTGTTGATTCATTATTTTTCACCAAACAGAATATTTCTATGCGCTTTTTCCGTCATGTTTATACAAAAACATGCAGTTGCAATTATACTTCACGTAGTCACGGATGCGGATTTTGAAAATAATTGAAAATTTAGGGTTCAATAGTGTTGTTATCTGATCGTATCTACTCACCCCCCCTCTGAAAAGCCGGTGCAGGTTGTTGATTTATCAGTCTTGCCCAGCCCTTCCACGGAAGCGCTGGGCTTGCATAACCTGGGATGTTATGCAGAACGACAGGGATGTATTCACGTATCCTGATAAATCAATGACCTACGGCGGCTACAACACAAGCGGGTGAGTAGTTACATTCAGAATATGCCATTAAATCGACTTCCGGGCCAAGCAATACCGCAATCCAGCGGGTTTGTGGATCATTTTCCAGAACAATTCTGGCGATCATCGTAAACGGCACCGACAAAAGCATACCCACCGGCCCAAACACCCAGCCCCAAAAAGCCAATGACAAAAAAACCACCAGCGTTGACAAACCCAAGCCCTTGCCCATGATTTTGGGTTCCAGTATATTACCGATCAGCATATTGACGGCAAAATAACTGGCAACCACCCAAAAGACGCCGGAACTTCCCAATTGCACCCAGGCCAGCAACACCGTGGGAATTGCAGCGATAATCGAGCCGATATTGGGAACGAAATTGAGCATGAAGGCAATAACTCCCCAAAGCCCCGGAAAATCCACGCCGATAAAATAAAGGCTTGTACTGATAAACAAGCCTGTAAGCACACTGGTAAATACCTTGATACCCAGATACTGGTTCAGGCTTTTAATGATTTTGCGGGTACGTTCTCCAGCAACCGGCCTGCCAAATGCCCGTTGCAATTTTCGGGGCAGAATGAAGCATTCGGACAACAGAAACAAAACCGTGAGCAAAATGAAAAAAAGATTGGTGAACACATCACCCAGACCGGCAATCAACAATCCGGCAAAACGCATGAGCTTGCCAACATCAAATTCGGTAAGCAAATCCCTGTCCAGACTCAGGCCATATCCCTGTATTTTTTCGAACACTGCTGACGATTGTTGCAACAAACTAGCCTGATAATCCGGCAAAGCTGCGGTAAACTGGCGTATCGCAGCGGCCAGATAAGCGCCCAGGAAAATCAGGGTCAGCAGCAATACCGCGATAACCAGAAATATCGACAAACTTTTCGGTACACCTTTTTTATTGAGCCAGGCCAATGTTGGCAGACAAACAATCGCAATAAACAACGATAAAAACAATGGATTGAGAATCGGCGCCGCCGCCTTCATGCCGGCAATGACAATGATCAGACAGGCCAGTGTCAACAACGGCGAAGCCGGATAGGAACGATCATTCATTGTGCGGTTCAATCAATGCCGTTTATCAATCTTTTGTTTCGATCAGCTCAATTTGTTTTTCAGTAATTTGTTGACTTCACCAGGACTTGCCTTGCCTTGTGTCGCTTTCATGACCTGCCCTACAAAGAAACCTAATAACTTGTCCTTGCCAGCCCGATATTGTTCAACCTGTTTTGGGTTGTCGGCAATAATTTGCTCGACAATGGCTTCGATGGCGCCACTATCGGTAATTTGTTTCAAGCCCTGGGCTTCAATAATGGCATCGGCACTTTCAGTACCGCACCACATTTGTTCAAACACCTGTTTGCCGATCTTGCCGGAAATCGTATTATCTTCTATACGTTTCAGCAATCCAGCCAGACGCCGGGCTTCGACCGGTGTTTGAGTGATATCGAGACCTTGCTTGTTCAGTGCTGCCGATAATTCGCCGGTTACCCAGTTGGCACACCGTTTTGCCGGACAAGCTGAATATTCCACCACCGCTTCGAAATAATCCGCCAGTTCACGGCTTGCCGTCAGAATTATCGCTGATTCCTCATCCAGGCCGTATTGCTGAATAAAACGTCGTTTTTTTGCATCCGGCAATTCAGGCAATTGGGCGGCAACTTCTTTTTTGAAGGCCTCGTCGATCACCAGCGGCAACAAGTCTGGATCGGGAAAATAGCGATAATCATTGGCTTCTTCCTTGCCGCGCATCGAACGCGTCTCATCTTTCGCCGAATCGTACAAGCGGGTTTCCTGAACCACTTCAGCGCCGCTTTCCAGCAAATCGATCTGCCGTTCCACTTCGTAATTGATCGCCTTTTCGATAAACCGGAACGAATTGAGGTTTTTGATTTCCGCCCGGGTACCCAATTCGCACGCTCCTGCAGGACGCACGGACACATTGGCATCACAACGAAAAGAACCTTCCTGCATGTTACCATCGCAGATTTCCAGATACTGCACCAAGGCATGCAAGGCTTTCATATACGCTACCGCTTCCCTGGCCGATCGCATATCCGGTTCGGAAACGATTTCCAGCAAGGGTGTGCCGGCCCGGTTTAAATCAATACCCGATAAACCATGAAAATCTTCATGCAGGGACTTGCCCGCATCTTCCTCCAAATGGGCACGGGTAATGCCAATGCGTTTGTCCTGCCCGTCAATGTTGATATTCAGATGTCCGCGTCCCACGACCGGCAGTTCAAACTGGCTGATCTGATAACCTTTTGGCAAATCCGGATAAAAATAATTTTTTCGGGCAAATACCGAATACGGTGCGATTTCCGCATCGATAGCCAAACCAAATTTGACCGCCATCCGCACAGCCTCCCGATTCAACACCGGCAAAACCCCGGGCAGTCCCAAATCAACCGCACAGGCCTGGGTATTCGGCAAAGCGCCATAGGCCGTTGCGGCGCCGGAAAAAATTTTCGATTTTGTCGCCAATTGGGCATGGATTTCCAGCCCGATCACGGTTTCCCACTGCATTGCTGTACCTCTTTACTCGAAACTCCGAGGCATCTTTTGATGCCAACCGGTAATCTGTTGATATTGATGGGCGATATTCAATAACCGGTGTTCGGCAAAATAGTTGCCAATAATCTGTAAACCTACCGGTTTGCCATCGACGAACCCGGCCGGAACCGACATCGCCGGCAGTCCCGCCAGATTAACCGCTATCGTATAAATATCCGATAAGTACATTTGAACCGGATCATCTTTTTTCTCGCCAATGCCAAAAGCAACCGAGGGCGCCACCGGTCCCATCAACACATCCACCTCCGACAAGGCACGTTTGAAATCCTCACTGATCAAACGCCGGATTTTCTGCGCTTTAAGATAATAGGCATCATAATAACCGGCCGATAGCGCATAAGTGCCGATCAGAATCCGCCGTTTGACTTCCGCGCCAAACGCCTCGCCGCGTGAACGGATGTACAAATCTGTCAAATCCGCAGGTTCAAGGCAGCGATAACCATAACGCACACCATCGAAACGCGATAAATTGGCAGAACATTCCGCCGGTGCAATCACATAATAGGCCGGTATTGCCAGATCCAGGTTGGGCATGGAGACTTCCCGCACTTCAGCGCCCAGGCTGCGATATTCAGCCACAGCGCTGTCAATAACGGCCGCAACCTCACTGTCCAGGCCCTCGCCGAAAAACTCTTTTGGCAAACCGATTTTCAATCCGGCAAGAGGCTGTTGTAAACCCTGCCGGTAATCCGGTACATCTTTTTTGACACTGGTCGAATCACGCTCATCAAATCCAGCCATGACTTGCAACAACAAGGCCACATCTTCGGCACAACGCGCCATCGGCCCGCCCTGATCAAGACTGGAGGCATAAGCGATCATGCCATAGCGGGATACCCGGCCGTAAGTGGGTTTCAAGCCGGTAATACCACAAAAAGCGGCCGGTTGCCGGATGGAACCACCGGTATCGGTACCCGTCGCTGCGGGTGTCAAACGGGCGGCAACCGCCGCCGCTGAACCGCCGGAAGACCCCCCCGGCACGCAATCAATCGCCCAGGGATTTTTAACGGCGCCATAATAGCTGGTTTCATTCGATGAACCCATGGCGAATTCATCCATATTCAATTTACCCAACATGACAGCACCGTCAGTATTGAATTTTTCAATAACCGTCGCATCATAAGGCGCTGTAAAATTATCCAGCATTTTCGAGCCACAACTGGTTTTAACGCCTTTGGTGCAAAAAATATCTTTATGCGCAATCGGTATGCCGGTCAATAATCCGGTTTCACCACAGGCAATTTTTTCATCGGCCTCTGCCGCCTGTTGCAACGCTTTTTCTTCCTCTATCGTGATGAAACAGTTCAGATCCTGATGTTGCCGGATACGCTGCAAATAAGCTTTGGTCAACTCCACAGATGAAAACCGGCCGGCACGCAAATCCGCCGCCAGTTCCGCAAGGTTTTTGTTAAACATTGTTACTCCATCATTCAATAACTTTTGGCACCAAATACAATCCAGACTCCACCTGGGGTGCCAGAGACTGGAACAATTCGTGCTGATCAAACTCCGTAACCACATCGTCACGCAAGCGCTGGCCTTGATCCAAGGGATGCGCCATCGGTAAAACACCTTCCGTATTGACATCATTCATTTGTGCAACCAAATCCAGTACACCGGATAAATCGTTTGCATAACGTTCTACATCCTGGTTTTCGATTCCCAAGCGGGCAAGATAGGCAATTTTATTAACTTGTTCAGCCGTTAATGCCATTTTTCAACTCCATAAACATTGACTATTTCATTTTTGAATAAATATGATACTTTATATCTTGCTCAAATACCCGCCTGATTGTTAAAGTAGTATAATTTTATTTTTTCATTATTAGGATAGAAGATGTTCAATAAAGTCCGCGGCATGTTCTCCACTGATCTATCGATCGATCTGGGTACCGCAAATACTCTAATATATATCCCCGGTCAGGGCATTGTTCTTGACGAGCCTTCGGTTGTTGCCATCCGGGAAGATAAAATCAGCGGCTCAAAATCCATCGCTGCGGTTGGCGTGGACGCCAAATTGATGCTGGGACGCACACCGGGTAACATTACCGCGATCCGCCCTATGAAAGACGGGGTGATTGCCGATTTCGCGGTAACCGAACGCATGTTGCGCTTTTTCATTAAAAAAGTTCATAAAAGCAAATTTCTGCGTCCGCATCCACGCATTTTGATTTGCGTTCCTTCCGGTTCGACCCAGGTGGAACGGCGTGCCATTCGCGAATCCGCATCGATGGCCGGCGCCCGCGAGGTTTTCCTGATTGAAGAACCCATGTCGGCGGCGGTTGGCGCCGGCCTGCCAGTCGATGAAGCCTGTGGTTCCATGGTCCTCGATATTGGCGGCGGCACTTCGGAAGTCGCGGTCATTTCCTTGAATGGCATCGTTTATTCCTCCTCGGTACGCATCGGCGGCGATAAATTTGATGAAGCCATTATCAATTACATCCGCAGAAATTATAGTACCCTGATTGGAGAAACGACCGCCGAACGCATCAAATACGAAATCGGCATGGCTTATCCAGGTAATGAAATCAAGGAAATCGAGGTAAAGGGACGCAATCTCGCCGAAGGCGTACCGCGCAGTTTTACCTTGAACAGTAATGAAATACTGGAAGCCTTGCAGGAGCCTTTATCCGGTATTATTGGATCGATTAAAACCGCCCTGGAACAGACGCCGCCTGAGTTAGGTGCCGATGTTGCAACCCGGGGTATCGTATTGACCGGTGGCGGTGCCTTGCTTGATTCCATTGATCGCCTGGTCGAGGAAGAAACCGGACTACCAGTACATATTGCCGATGACCCGCTGACCTGTGTTGCGCGTGGAGGTGGCATGATCCTGGAAATGCTGGAAGAAAAAGGTTCAGCAGCTTTCTCTCTGGAATAAAGTTGTTTTACACTTACTAATCTATAACAGGTAAAAAACCATAAACCCGCTATTTGCTTCCGGGTCCTCCGTCAATACCCGGCTATTGATTGCTCTGCTGATGTCCATTTCCTTGTTGTTTATCCAGCATCGGGATCACAAACTGGATGGTTTGCGCCACACCCTGTCCGTTATCATTTATCCGGTTCAATATCTGGCCAGTCTGCCCTCCAATTGGTCATACAATGCTTTTGGCACGGGGCTCAGTTACAGCGAACTGTTGAAAGAAAACCGCAAACTGAAACACGAACAGCTGATTTATAAATCAAAACTGTTAAAATTTTTCACCCTGGAAAAAGAAAATATCCGCTTGCGTGCATTGTTGGAAAATTCTTTTAAACTGGGCGAACAATTTCTGGTTGCTGATTTGATATCGGTCAACCTGGATGCTTATGAGCAAGTTGTACTGGTTAACAAAGGCAGTCGTTTTGGTGTTTACCCCAAACAACCGGTACTGGATGCCAAT
The DNA here is from genome assembly GCA_964509475.1 of uncultured Methylococcaceae bacterium. Lineage (GTDB taxonomy): Bacteria > Pseudomonadota > Gammaproteobacteria > Methylococcales > Methylomonadaceae > CAZDXJ01. The sequence continues at coordinate 18,708 of CAZDXJ010000021.1, forward strand.
GGCATTGTCGGTCAGGTCATTCGTGCCAACCCATTGACCTCGGAAATCATGTTGATCACCGATCCCAATCATGCGATTCCGGTTCAGGTCAACCGCAACGGGCTGCGCACCATCGCCGTGGGCAGCGGTCAGCCCAATCAACTCAATTTGCCTTTTTTGCCCAATAATGCCGATATCCGGGTAGGCGACTTGCTGGTCACATCCGGCCTGGGCGGGGTTTTTCCACAAGGTTATCCGGTTGGTGTGGTCAATGAATTTACCCCCCAACCCGGCAAACCCTTTGCACGCATTACAGCAACACCCAGTGCCTCCCTGGATAGAAGTCGCGAGTTCCTGATTGTCTGGAGCAACCGTGATCCAATACCTCTGACCCATCCAGGCAAACAAGCCACCAGGCCACCCTCTCCCGCAGCAGAAAAAAAGCCTCAGAAACATCATGCACAATAGGCGCAGTGGTTATATCCTTTTTCTGCTCAGTATCATCATTGCGATGGCGCTCAGAATCGCTCCATGGTTTGGATCGTTCAGCGTTTTTACACCGGATTGGATTTTACTGGTTTTGATCTATTGGTCACAGACATCACCTCATCGTTATGGTGTATTGAATGCCTGGTTAATCGGTTTATTTACCGATGTGTTGACCGGAAAATTATTGGGACAACATGCTTTGGCTTATGCCCTGGTGGTTTATTGCTGTATCCGCTTGCACAGACAATTACGTCAATTCGAGCTGTTCCAGCAATCCTTGTTTATATTTTTTGGCCTGATTTTATCCAACGCATTAATTTCGTGGACACAAAATCAGCACGGCCCGACGATGCTGGAACTCGCTTTTTGGTACCCGGTTTTTTCAGGCTTGTTTTTCTGGCCTGTCATTTATATTGCAATGCACAGTATCTGTATCGCGCGAAAAATTATCTGATGCCCAGACCGGCTTGATTCATGTCCAGCACCGTTTCGATAAAAGACGCTCATTCCGAAAATCGCACATTTTTTAGCCGCATTGTATTTATTGGCGGTTTTATGCTGGTGCTGACACTGGTCTTGTTGACCCGTCTGGTTTATTTGCAGATCGTCGGACATGAGCATTACGCGACGCGTTCCAAAAACAACCGTATCAAAATCGCGCCCATTGCCCCAACCCGTGGTCTTATTTATGACCGCAAGGGACGCATACTGGCTAACAATATTCCTGCATACAGTCTGGAAATCATCCCTGAACAAGTCAAGGATATGGAAAAAACCTTGCTAGCATTACAAAAATTATTAGCCATCCCCGATAAAAAAATCAAACGATTTCATAAACTACGCAAAACACGCCGCAGTTTTTCCAGCACCCCTTTATTGTTTAACTTGAATGATGAACAAGTTGCCCGATTTGCCGCTGTCAGACCCTATTTCCCGGGGGTTGATATCCATGCCCAGTTGGTCCGTTACTACCCCTATCCGGAACTCACTTCACATGTGGTTGGATATGTTGGCCGCATCAATGAAAGAGAACTTCAATCCTTGCCCGAAGCAGAATATCGGGGCACGTATTATGTGGGTAAAACCGGTATCGAAAAAACCTATGAAAAGCAATTACACGGGCATGTCGGTTACGCGGAAAACCTGACCAATGCACAAGCCCGACTGATCAGTACGCGCACTCGGACCGATCCGCTGCCCGGTTCGGATCTGTACCTGGACCTGGATATTGATCTACAAAAAACCGCTTACGATGCTTTGGATATTTATAACGGCTCAGTAGTCGCTATTGAAATCGAAACCGGACATGTGCTGGCGTTGGTCAGCCGGCCAGGATTTGACAGCAACCAGTTTGTTTCCGGAATCAGTTCCAAGGCCTATAAAGCCTTGCGGGATTCTGATGATCAACCGCTGTTTAACCGGGCGATCCGTGGCTTGTACCCGCCGGGTTCAACCTTAAAACCCTTTATTGGCCTGGCCGGACTGGAAAATCACGCCATCAACGCCCGGCAGCGGATCAGTTGTCCAGGCTATTTTCAATTACCCAATTCCAAACACAAATACCGCGACTGGAAACGGGGTGGCCACGGTTTTGTCAACCTGAAGACAGCCATTACCCAATCCTGCGATGTCTATTTTTATAAACTGGCGGTCAGTTTAGGCATTGATCGCATGCATCAGTTTCTTACCGGCTTTGGCTTTGGCCAAAAAACCGGCATTGATCTGGTCGGTGAAAAATCCGGCCTGATGCCCTCCCGGGAATGGAAGCGTCGGGTGCGCAACAGACCCTGGTACCCGGGAGAAACCGTCATAACCGGTATTGGCCAGGGGTTTACCCAGGTTACGCCATTGCAACTGGCCCGGGCGACAGCAACATTGGCCAATCATGGTCATGTCGTTACCCCCATCTTACTCAACCGCATGATCAACGCGGATTTAACCACGACAAAATTGCATCGACCCGAAAAAAAATTACCCGTAAAAGAAAAAAATATTGAGCAGATCATCGTCGCAATGGTCAATGTCGTACATGGTTCGCGCGGTACGGCACGAAGAATTGCGGTTGATATACCTTATCAAATTGCTGGTAAAACCGGCACGGCCCAGGTTTTTACAGTAAAACAGGAAGAAAAATACAATGAAGACGAAATCGCTTTCAAATTACGTGACCATGCCCTGTTTATCGCTTTTGCTCCGGCCGATCAACCCAAAATCGCGGTAGCCGTTATCGTTGAACACGGCGGTCATGGCGGCTCGGTTGCGGCACCAATCGCCAAAAAAATAATCACTCAATATCTTGACTCTGTTCTTTAAAGCCCATGCCAGAAACACGTCGTGAAGAATTCATAAGACCTTCGTTAATCGGCAATTTCCTGCGCCATTTGCATATTGATATCCCATTATTTATAGGCTTGTTATTATTGGCGGCACTCAGTTTCGTGATTCTTTTCAGTGCCAGTGGAGAAAATACCGGTGTCTTAATCCGCCAGGGTGCGCGCATGACGGTCGCTTTTATATTGATGACCGGCCTGGCCTATATCCATCCGCATCAATTTCAACGTTATTCGGTATTTTTCTACAGCGGCGGCGTTGCTTTATTGATTGCGGTTTTAATCATGGGACAAATCGGCAAAGGCGCACAACGCTGGCTGGACCTGGGTTTTTTTCGTTTCCAGCCTTCGGAAATGATTAAAATCACCACCCCCATGATGATTGCCTGGTATCTGTCGGAAAATCCGCTGCCCCCCAAATGGCGACAGATTTTACTGGCAGGCGTCTACATTATTATCCCTACCCTGCTGATTGCCAAACAACCGGACCTTGGCACTTCCTTGCTGGTTGCCTCATCCGGCGCGGCGGTGCTGTTTTTTGCCGGTATTTCCTGGCGTTTTCTGACCCTTTGTATCTTGTCGCTGGCTGCACTGGCGCCGGTGGTATGGAATTTTTTCATGCACGATTACCAAAAACAGCGGGTCTACACCTTTCTTAATCCGGAAGCGGATCCGATGGGCAAGGGTTATCATATTATCCAGTCCAAAATTGCCATAGGCTCTGGCGGTATTTACGGCAAGGGCTGGCTGGGCAGTACCCAGGCGCATCTGGAATTTTTGCCGGAAAGTTCCACCGATTTCATTTTCGCGGTATTTGCCGAGGAGTTCGGCCTGACTGGCTGTCTTGGCTTACTCAGCCTGTATTTGTTGATTATCGGCCGCTGTCTGTACATTGCCCTGCAGGCCCAGGACAGTTATACTCGTTTGCTGGCTGGCAGCCTGACCTTCACGTTTTTTGTCTATGTTTTTGTCAATATCGGCATGGTTATCGGTATTTTGCCCGTTGTCGGCGTACCGCTACCCTTAATCAGCTATGGCGGCACGTCGATGGTAACGCTGCTGGCCGGTTTTGGCCTGTTGATGTCGATTCACACTCACAAACAATTATTACCCAACTGACATGAAATTCAATCAACTCCTATCCTGTTTGGTCTTTATCACTGGCTGTCTTGCCTTGACGAACAGTTACGCGCTCACTGGACAAGAAAAAACACTCCATCAATTTATTGACAAAATGGTCGAAAAACATCATTTTGATCGCCAGCGGCTGAAACAGCTATTTACCTCGGTTGAAATAAAAGACAGCATTTTAAAAGCGATGAAGCGGCCTGCGGAAGCTTTGCCCTGGCATAAATACCGTAATATTTTCCTGACCGCATCGCGTATTCAAGGGGGCGTCGAGTTTTGGCGGCAACACGAAAGCGTATTGACTGAAGTTGAACAACAGACCGGCGTTCCGGCACAAATTATTGTCGCAATCATCGGTGTGGAAACCCGTTACGGTGGTAACACCGGCCATTACCGGGTCATTGATGCCTTGTCCACGCTGGGCTTTGCCTACCCAAAACGCAGCACGTTTTTCCTTGGCGAATTGGAACATTTTCTGTTACTTTGCCGCGAACAGCATATCGATCCCTTGCAGCCGACCGGCTCTTACGCTGGCGCCATGGGCTGGCCACAGTTCATGCCCAGCAGTTACCGCAGTTATGCCGCCGATTTTGACGGTGATAACAAAAAGGATATCTGGGACAATCCGGCTGATGTCATTGCCAGCATTGCCAATTATTTTGTCCGCCATCATTGGCAAGCCGGAGAAGCTATCGCCTTTCAGGTCGCCATTCCGAAAGACAAACATGCCTTGCCTTTGCAAAAAGGCTTAAAACCCAACACTACCGTCGCCAAACTCAAATCGCTTGCCATTCAGGTACCCGCCCGGTTACCTGATTCGCAACCCGTGCGGCTGTTGCAATTTGAAATGGAAAAAGGCTGGCAATACTGGATTGGACTGCCTAATTTCTATGTCATTACCCGCTATAACCACAGTCCGCTGTACGCCATGGCCGTTTTTCAATTAAGTCAGGAAATCGCATTTAACAAATCACGCTTGTCCAGACAAAAACCGGTTTTTTAAGGTAGCCGTATCAGGCCGTAAAAAAATTATAGATTTATGCAGCGTGCTACAATTAATAATCGTTTCTCACTTACAATTTTAACAGTCGATATGTTGAACAACTCAATTCACAAGATACTGTTTTTCTGGATATTAAGTATTTTTCTTTTATGCCCGCAAATTATTTTGGCTGAAGAGACTATTCTGGTCGTACCCAGCCCAAAAATTGCGGCAACGAGCTATATCCTGCAAGACTTTAACAGTGGCCGGGTGTTAGCCGAAAAAGATGCCGATCAGGTTCTGCCCCCCGCCAGTCTGACCAAAATCATGACGGTTTATGTTATCTTCAATGAACTGAAAAATGGCCATTTGACACTCGATGAAAAGGTTACCGTCAGTAAAAAAGCCTGGAAAACTCCGGGGTCGCGTATGTTCATCGAAGTCAATAAACAGGTCACGGTCGAAAACTTGCTCAAAGGCGTTATTATTCAGTCCGGTAACGATGCCAGTGTGGCTCTGGCTGAACACGTCGCCGGCACGGAATCAACCTTCGCCGGCCTGATGAATCAACATGCCCGCCGTTTGGGCATGAAAAACACCCATTTTGTCAACAGTACCGGCCTGCCGCATCCCGAACACCACACCACGGCCCGCGACCTGGCTATTTTGGCCCGGGCGGTGATCAAGGAATTTCCTGAGTATTATCGCTGGGACTCGGAAAAAGAATTTACCTATAATGGCATCACCCAACAAAACCGTAATAAATTATTATGGCGTGATACCAGCGTTGATGGCGTTAAAACCGGCCATACCGAAGAAGCCGGCTATTGTCTGGTCGCCTCTGCCAAGCGCAACGATATGCGCCTTGTTTCGGTCGTACTCGGTACCAAAAGCGAGAATGCCCGCGCCAATGAAACCCAAAGCCTGTTAAATTATGGTTTCCGCTTTTTCGAAACGCACAGGCTCTATAAAGCCAATGATGTATTGACCGAAACCCGGGTCTGGAAAGGCAAGGAAAAGAATCTGAAAATCGGCCTGCGGGAAGGTTTTTATGTCACCATTCCAAGGCGGCATTATCAGGATTTAAAAGCCACTCTGAATGTCGATAATCAGATTACCGCACCGATTGCCAAAGGCCAGAAAGTCGGAACTATCGAAGTCAAACTGAACGGAAAAATAATCGCCAAAGCTGCACTGATCGCTTTATCGAATATTGAAAAAGGTAATCTGCTGCGTCAGCTCTATGATGAAGCCTTGTTATTGCTGAAATTAAAATTATAAACTTCATGACAGAAACTCAAATCGTTTATTTAAATGGCGATTATTTGCCGATTGATGAAGCCAGTATTTCGGTTCTGGATCGGGGATTTTTGTTTGGTGATGGCGTATACGAAGTCATCCCGGCCTACAACGGAACATTGTTCCGTTTGGATCAACACTTACAGCGTCTGGAAAGCAGTCTGGCTGATATTGGCATACATTCCCCGCACAACCGTGACCAGTGGCAGGAAATTTTCAAACCTTTATTATCCGCAAGCCAGGATCAATATATTTATCTGCAAATTACCCGGGGTATGGCGCCAAACCGGGATCATGCCTTTCCGGAAAACATCAGGCCTACCATCTTCGCGATGAGTTCTCCAATTCAACATCCTTCGCATAAGGACAGTGGATTCAAGGCAATCACGGTTGAAGACCGCCGCTGGGATCTATGTCATATAAAAGCCATCACCCTGCTGGGTAATATCCTGTCAAGGCAAAAAGCGGTTGAACAAGATTGCACGGAAGCTATTTTAATCAAAAACGGCACCGTCACTGAAGGCGCGGCCAGTAACTTATTTATGGTAATTGACGGCCTGTTGCTTACCCCCCCTAAAGATAGCCGGATATTACCCGGCATCACCCGTGATCTGATTCTTGAACTGGCCAAACAAAATCATATTCCCTACGCGGAACGGGAAATCACCGTACAAGAATTAAAAATTGCCGATGAAATATGGCTGACCAGCTCCACCCGAGAAATTTTACCGGTTGTCGATCTGGACGCAAACCCCGTTGCCGGCGGCGAGGTTGGACCACTATGGCATAAAATGCAGCGACTATTCCAAGCCTATAAAAAATCTGTCTCATGAAAACAACACCGCCCGCCATTGAATTTCCCTGCCTTTTCCCCATCAAAGCCCTGGGTAAAACCCAACCGGAACTCGACAGTATCGTGGTTAGTATCATACGCCGCCACGTTGCCGATATTTCCGAAGGCGCTATTAAAACGTGCCAAAGTAAAGGTGGTAAATACACCTCGGTAACCGTCACGATACAGGCAATCAATCAGGAACAGCTGGACGCCATTTATAGGGATTTAACGGCCTGCCCGCAAATCATCATGTCACTTTGACCATGCCGACCTTTATTACACTTAATCTTGCCTTGAGTTATCTGGTGCAGACAGGAAGTCCTTATATCCGTTTTTTTACATCCTCTGTTTGTTTGTATATCGGTCTGGCCGGAATTGTCATCAGCCTGCTTTGCGCACTCAGCCGCAAAATATCCTATAACCTATGGTATGACGCACTTGCTTGCAGCCTGGTATTGACCTGGTTTGCCTATTGGCATGAATTTTTTCTCGATGATGCCCCCATGTTTCATCTGTTCCCTTTGTTTTTTGCTTTCATCACAGCCCTGGTTTCCATAGTTTTTATCAGTAAACGCCACTATTTTGATCAAGAAAGTATGGATACCATTCATTTTTATTCAGAAATGGATCGTTTTCACCCCGCCCTGATCATTACGGCCCTGATCGTCAGTATCGGTTTACCTGGCCATTACTTGTTGTTTCCTGTACTGATGAACGTTTATATCGTCCGCTATACCTTGACCGCCTGCCTGCATCGATAACAGGAACCATCACGGCGGCAGCCGCTGCTACGGATTGCCACAAGAAACAAGAGAAACCGGTTTTTTGCTTGTCCAGAAACTGAGTCAAGTAAGTTTCAAGCGCCGACAACGACTTATCATCAAAAGCAATTTAACAAAGGTTCCGATAGGTCGTTTATGTCCAGAATACTGACTGTATGCGTTTTATTCTTGTTTTCATTCGCCCCATGCGCCAAATCCCCGGACTGGCAAAACTACGCCGTCGTGTTACAGCAGATAAAACCCGGCATTAAACATGGGGTTCCCGTTGCCCTGGTGGATTATTCCGCATTAAAAGCATCCTCGCAACTGAATATCGTTTATCAACAAATTAAGCACTTCAAAACCGAAGAGCTGGACAGCCGCCAAGAGAAACTCGCATTTTACATCAATCTATACAATATCCTGGCTTTGAAAATGATCGCTGATCACTGGCCGGTATCCAGTATCAAGGATATCGGTCATCTCTTCAGTCCGGTCTGGGATAAACCGGCCGGTATTATCAATGGCCGCAAACTGTCTCTGGATGATATCGAAAACAATTACTTGAGACCGATGCAAGAACCCCGTATTCACCTGGCGATTGTGTGCGCCTCGGTCAGTTGTCCGGATTTACGTACAGAACCTTATCGTGCAGAAAAACTGGATAAGCAGCTCAATGATCAGGCCAGAGCCTTTTTACATAATGCTAAAAAAGGCCTGCGTGTTGATAAAGACGAAATTCATGTATCGAAAATCTTTAAATGGTTTGCAAAGGACTTTGAGGCGGTTGGCGGTGTCGAAGCGTTTATCAAACAATATCGCAAGGATTTGCCAAACTTGCCCATCATTGCCGATATCGACTACGACTGGGATGTAAATGGCCTTGTCGAATAGCCCAAACTTTATTGACTGGAAAATATTATGACAGCCTCACGAATTACTTTGTTCATCAGTATCATCATCGTTATTGGTGCTTTTTTCTATTTTGATTTACAACAATTTCTCACCCTGGACAGGCTAAAAAGCAAGCATCAGGAAATCGAAATGTATTATGCGGCGCACCCTGTCCTTTCCTTGTTTCTTTATGCTCTGCTTTATATTGCCATGACCAGCTTGTCCCTGCCCGGCGCGACCCTGCTGACCCTGGCGGGCGGCGCTGTTTTTGGTTTGCTGTGGGGAATGATTATTGTTTCCTTCGCTTCGAGTATTGGCGCCACCCTGGCTTTCCTGGCGGCACGTTTTTTATTCCGCAACAGCATCGAAAAACGCTTTGCCGATCGCCTGCAAGTCATTGATGCCGGTATAAACCGTGATGGTCCATTTTATCTTTTCACATTACGTCTGGTACCGTTATTTCCATTTTTCATGATCAATCTGGCCATGGGCCTGACCCGGTTGAGAACCTGGACATTTTATTGGGTCAGTCAGATCGGTATGCTGGCCGGCACCTTTGTTTATGTCAACGCCGGCACGCAACTGGGTAAATTGAACAGCCTGTCCGGTATATTGTCACCGGCATTAATCGGATCATTCATTTTACTGGGTATTTTTCCCTTGCTCGCCAAATTTTTGTTGGCAAAAATCCGTACAATCTTTATGGCGCACGCCTTCAATGAGTCTGAATCATGAAAACAAACTGGAACAAACCCAAGCACTTCGACAATAACCTTGTGGTCATCGGTGGCGGTTCCGCGGGATTGGTTACCGCTTATATTGCCGCTGCGCTAAAAGCCAAAGTCACTTTGGTGGAGAAACACAAAATGGGAGGGGATTGTCTGAATACCGGTTGCGTCCCGTCAAAAGCACTGATTCGATCAGCCCGGATCGCAGCCCAAATCCAGCGTGCCGAAGAATTCGGCATCCAGGCGCAAGTCCAGGCCGATTTTGCCCAGGTTATGCAGCGAGTACAAAAAGTCATACAAACCGTGGCTCCGCACGATTCCATAGACCGCTATACCGGTTTGGGGGTTGAGGTTCTGACCGGAAGCGCCAAAATCGTATCGCCCTGGCAGGTGGAAGTGAACATGGATCAGGAAACCCGGATTATCAATACCCGCTCCATTGTGATTGCTGCCGGCGCCAAACCGTTTGTTCCACCGATTCCTGGACTGGAAAAAATTGATTATCTGACTTCCGATACGATTTGGAATCTGCGCGATAAACCCAATCGCCTGTTGGTATTGGGCGGGGGTCCAATGGGTTGTGAACTGGCCCAGGCTTTTTTCCGTTTAGATATTCAAGTCACCCAAATTGAAAGGTTACCCCGTATTTTAATTCGTGAAGACGAAGAGGTGTCCAATGCGGTTATGGCGCAATTTCAGCGGGAAGGCATCGATGTGCGCCTTGAACACAAGGCCAGGCAATTTATTGTTGAAAAGGGTATAAAAACCCTGCTTGCCGAACATCAGGGGCAGGAAGTGCGTATTGAATTCGATCAGGTTCTGATCGCGATTGGTCGCACCGCCAATGTCTCGGGTTATGGTATTGAAGCGATGGACATTGAATTATCACCCCGTAAAACCGTGGTGGTCAATGCGTTTCAACAAACCAATTACCCCAATATCTATGCCTGTGGCGATGTTTCAGGGCCTTACCAATTTACCCATACCGCCGCCCACCAAGCCTGGTATGTTGCGGTAAACGCCCTGTTTGGCCGCTTTAAAAAATTCAAAACCGATTATTCGGTCATTCCCTGGGCTACCTTTGTCGAACCGGAAGTGGCGCGGGCCGGTCTGAATGAACAGGAGGCAAAACAACAGGGTATCGCTTATGAAGTCAGTGTTTATGGACTGGACGATTTGGATCGTGCGATTGCTGACAGTGAAGCACGAGGATTTGTCAAGGTTCTGACCCAACCCGGTAAGGACAAAATTCTTGGCGTCACCATTGTTGGCGCCCACGCCGGTGATTTAATCACTGAATTTGTATTGGCGATGAAACACAAACTGGGTTTGAACAAACTGTTAAGTACCATCCATATTTACCCGACAATGAGTGAAGCCAATAAATATGTCGCCGGTGTCTGGAAAAAACAGCATACACCGAAAAAACTTTTACGTTGGCTCGAAAAATATCATGCCTGGCAACGAAAGTGATATTTCGCATCACCCCCCCTTGACAATAGGTAAAAGAGGATATAATGCAAACATCCAGTAACATATCAATTTCATATAGAAGATTTAAATCCGTTATACTTCAGATCCATTCATCTGAACAAAAGCTTCCATGTCGGATTCAACAACAGACAACCCGGAAAACTGGCTCAACGATTATGGTGATTTGTTATACCGTTACGCTTTGCTGCGAGTCCGTTCGGAGGCAACGGCGGAAGACCTTGTACAGGAAACCCTGCTAGCCGGTATTCAGTCTTTTGACAAATTTACCGGACAATCCACAGTCCGGACGTGGCTCACCGGCATTCTAAAGCACAAAATTATTGATCACTTTAGAAAAAACCGGCATGAAATGGTATCACTCAACGCCTCGGAATCAGGCGAAGATTTACTGGCGTATCAATTCAACGAGCAAGGTCATTGGAAATTTGATTTAAACGAATGGCCGGCACCGGATCGATACCTGAATGATCAGCAATTTCAAAAAGTCTTCCATGATTGCCTGTCCCGGTTACCCGCACGTATGCTGGATTTGTTTATGCTCCGCACAATTGAAGAAGTATCGACTGAAGATTGTTGTAAATTGCTCGGATTCAGCACCACGAATCAATTGTGGGTCACCTTGTCACGCACCCGGATGAAACTCCGGCAATGCCTGGATACAAATTGGTTCGGCAATAAGTGAGGTTATATGCTCAATTGCAAACAAGTAACGGAATTGATCTCCCAAAACCTGGACACACCGATTCCCTGGATACAACGTTGGCGAATAAAACTGCATTTGTTAATGTGTCATTCCTGCTCTGCCTATTTAAAACAACTTAAATTTATCCAAAAAGTATTGTTGACAATGGACGGACATTATCAGGACATCAAATTAAGCAAACAAGCCAAACAGCGTATTGTCAACCGGCTGCGCGATAAATTTTTGAAGGTGCTATAATTTATTTACACAATTGGTATCGATTCACCCCCTCTGAAAAGCCGGTGCAGGTTGTTAGTTTATCAGGCTTGCATAACTAGTAGAACGATTCGTTATAACATTTACATTTATTGATGAACCTTTCGGTCAGTAAATGTATGAAAAATTTGCTCTATTAAAAATCACTTTCGAACAAATTATTGTAAACCTTTTGATGAAACGAACTACTAGGGTGCCTGGCAAGTTCCCCTTGACATGCAAAAGCCGCAAACATGGCGGCGTGCAATATACATAGCAATCCAGATATAAAAATCCCGTTGGAAGATTCTCTTCCAACGGGAACAGGTTATACAAGGTGATAAAAATCCAGAATTACTAGAACTGACCGGTCACAACAACTGTGCCATCGACATCAATTTCTACAGTATCACCTGCTGACGGCGCTGGAATACCGGATTGAATGCCCGGCGTCATCAAATCAACATCACAAAAACCCCATTTTTCACGAATGCCTTTTTTGGAAGATTTTGCGTTGATTTCATAACTGGCTTTACCCCGGCGCATTTTTTTCAAATCAAGCGTACAAACGGCATATGGAGTGCCGTTACTCAATGTTGCCGTTACAGATGCCAAATCCGCATTACTGACAGAAAGCCCAAGATTCTGAGTTGGAACCAACAGTTTCAGCTCGGCTTCGAACTTCTCTTTGCCATTATGGGTTTTGTAAACGGCTTTTCCACGAACACGCGGTTCAATACCTGTTGAGTTTAGGCGAATTTTAAGTTTCTGATCAGCAACAGGCAATGCTGGAATACCCAAATTGCCGTTACCGTTATTGCCATTGCCGCCGTTACCGTTATTGCCGCCGTTGTGGCTGTCGCCGTCGGTATCGGCGCCGGTACCGTTGTCAAGATCGCCATCGCCATCGGCATCGTGCAAACCGCCGTTACCGTTATTGCCGCCGTTGTGGCTGTCGCCATCGGT
>CAZDXJ010000022.1:0-31073 GCA_964509475.1 uncultured Methylococcaceae bacterium
GCAAATTGGATAATTTCCATCTTGCGATTGATATGGAGAGATGGTATCTACGAACTTTTCAATTTCCCCCGTCGTTCAGCAAATTCATGCAGTAACAATGCGGATAAAATCAGCAACGTTCCCGCCACAACTTTGGAGGAAACCGGTTCCTGATTGATAAAATGCCCCAAAAACAAGGCCAGCACAGGCGAAACCAGCGTAATCAACGCCACCCGGGTAGCACTGAGTCGGGTCAATATATAATAATACATGGCAAATCCCGCCGTAGTCGCGACAACCCCCAGATAAACAATGGAAAACAGCGCCTTGCCGCTTACATCAACAGGCCAATGGGCATCGGCCCAGAACCAGCTTATCCAATAAACCGGAACGGCGAACAGCAGCCCTCCCGCCACTTGGGATAAAGCCGGTATTTTGGCACCAATACGCTTGACCCAAACCGCACTGGCCGACTGCAAAAAAGCCGCCAACAAGACGGCGGTCATCCCCAAAACCGCCGACCGGCCCAGTTGCAGGGCCGAACCAAACATTATCGACAAACCACTAATACCAAAAAAATAAGCTGCTATTTTCCCCCAGGCCAAACTTCTCTCTCCCAACCAAAGAGCGGCCAGCAAGGCGGTCATCAGCGGTGTCAAACCAAACAAAACCGAAATCCAGCCGGAGGGAATAAATTGTGCGCCCCAATAAACGCACACCATTGCACCATAAATTTGCAAAGCAACAGCAAAATAGGTTTTACGCGCCTGTTTGTGCCAAACCAAAGGCCTGCGTAACATCAGCAACAGTAACAACATGCAGACGCCGCCAATCGACATTCTGCCGGTAACGCCAAATAAAAACCCCGGCCCCTCGCCGCTCCATTTAATGGCCAATGGCGTTGTCGCCCAAAGCAGAACCACTCCGATATACGCCAGCAATACACGCATTACAAAAATAAACTACAGCCGTATCACCTTGAAAAAACTTTTTGGCGCCCCACAGACCGGGCAAACCCAATCTTCAGGAATATCCTCCCACAAAGTTCCCGGAGCAATGCCACTATCGGGATCGCCTTTTGCTTCATCGTAGATATGTTCACATTCCAGACATTGATATTTTTTCAGTTCAGCCATTGTCAGTCTCCAAAACACACAAAAATGCACATACGGTTATACCGCGCGGCACCGGGCAAGCGTTGCGGTTCCGGCAGGCGTTTCCCGGCCGGTTCATTTTCCACATCCATAGCCGTACAGAATATCACGGCCACCAAGTTAATAAAATGTGCGTTCGATGCCTGCCTGACGGCAGCCAGACCGGTGCGGGTTGTTACATTGTGCGGATAAATCCAGCTCTTCAATGAAGGGCTGGATAAATCCGCACCCACCAGCAAAACAAACAGCGGGTCTATGAAGATTTGCATGGATAATATATTCTAAGCGATGGAATATCATATTTTACAGATAAGGGGGGATCTGCTCATGAACAGCACGGAAATATTTACGTTGGCCTTGGGATTGAAATCGGCTTGGGAAATAAAAGATGTTGAACTCTTGATCACTAACGATCATGTAGCTGGCAGCCATCACCCCGGAAAATGAAAGATACTATACAGGAGACAGCGGAGCGAGGTCGATCAAGTTTTTAGCGATTTAATCCTGATAACTAACGTGACCCGTGGCCATTGCCCGTACCCCGGAATGCATCGTAAAAAGAGCGCACAGTAATAGGGTCGAGGTGCGTAGCGCCTCAGAGCAAAATCAAGGGTCACATCCGCTGTCTCCTTATCACTTGGTTTACACTATAGGAGGAATACCATGGAACTCGAACCAATCTATCGTTGCGTAGCGGCTCTGGAGGTTCATCAGGCCAAACTCACGGTCTGCGTTCTGTATGAGGACGATGCCGGGGAAACCCGGGTTGAATTACGGGAGTTTGGCGGTTTCAAACGGGATCGCAGAGCGATGGCGGAATGGGTCGCCTCATTTAACCCGCAACAAGTCGTGATGGAAAGTACGGGCATTGTCAGTGATATTCACGGAAAATCAGCCCGCGCCATCATTAAGTTAAGAAAATATGATTTGGGTGTCGATGCGGCTTGTCGTACTGTGCGGATTTATCCAGCCCTTCATTGAAGGGCTGGATGAGTGCGGCAATGTTGCTCGAATTAGTACGTTATACTGCTCAATTTGGTACAGAAAACAATTCAAACAAGCAATGGCAAACTTCAATATACATTTAACAGTCGCGGCTTCCACCAGCGCCGCCGCGGCCTTCGGTATCTGGTATTTACGGTATGCAGGCTGGAACGAAGCCGGTATCTGTTTTTTGCTGGGAACATTTGGCGGCCTGTTACCCGATATCGATGCCGATAATTCCATACCGGTCAGATTGGTATTTATCCTTTTGGCGTACGCCAGCGCGACCTTTGCGCTGCTTTTTATGTACAGCCAAGTTACCATATGGACGTTATCGGCATTGTGGGTTACAGTCTTTATTCTGGTTCGTTACCTGGTGTTCGCGATTTTTATTCGTCTTACAAAACATCGTGGGATTTTTCATTCCCTGCTAGCAGTTGTTTTCATGACACTTTTGGCCGCATATCTCAGCTATTTCGTATTGGCAAACAACCGACATGTTGCCTGGTTACACGGCTATTTTATTGGGTTTGGATATTTTGTACATTTGTGCCTGGATGAGTTGTACAGCATCGATTTAAAAAATGCCCGGATAAAGCGATCGTTTGGTACGGCTCTGAAATTGTTCAGCCTCAATAATCCAGGCGCTTCGTTATTGATGTTTGTTCTGGCTGCGATTTTATTCATACAACTGCCTTCGGCTGAATTTGATCTGGAATTTTTTGTCTCAAAAATAACTCTCTGGTTCAAAACCGGATAACCGGCACAATCGCATGTTACAAAACCGTCACAATCACGATGCCCGAAACAATCGCTCATAAAGCCATCCTGATTTATCCTGAATTTGACACCCAGGATACATTCTGGAGTTATGAGCGCAGTCTCAAGATGTATTCGCCACCCGGTGAGTTTGGCCTGCCAAAGCGTTTGCTGCCACCTTTAGGCCTGATGGGGTTGTACCGGTATCTGCGACCGTTTTACGAACAAATCCAGTTGATCGACAGAAATGTCGATCCAAGACCTTTTTCCAGCCTGATTGATTCGGCCGATCACATCTATCTGGGCGGTATGCTGACCCAGGAAAAAGCACTGACAAAATACGCCGCCCTGGCCAAACAGGCCGGCAAAAAAATTATCGTTGGCGGACCGGTTGTCGCCCGGGACTCGCCAATCGCCGATATCGCCGATTATCTGGTCGAAAATGAAGCCGAACAGGTGATTGATGAGGTTTTGCAGGCACTAAGAACAGGAGAAGGGAAAAAATTCTACCGTAGCGCTTATGTTGATGCGGAAAATTTTTTTCAACCGGATTTTTCATCCATCAATATGCAAAATTATGTGCATATGGCGCTGCAAATCAGCCGGGGTTGCCCCGAGAACTGTGAATTTTGTGACGCCCCGGCACGCTTTGGCAAAAGTTACCGGGTAACCCCCTGGGAAAAAACCGCCGACGCCTTCAAGCAAATGCTGGAACTGGGCTGGAAGGGACCGGTTTTCATTGTCGATGACAATTTTATCGGCAATCCAAAAATAGCGCTTGAAGTACTGAAAAAACTTTACCAGATCGGTGAAACACTGGGTTTTCATCACAGTAAATATACCGAATTGACCTTAAGACTGGCGGATGACTTACCCATTATGCGGCAATTGCGTCATTGGCTGCGCCGGTGCTGTTTTTTTAACGGCTTTTACGGCGTCGAAACACCGAACAAAGCGGCGCTTCAGGAAACCGACAAACGCCAGAACTTGCGCGGTGACAAAACCTTGACCGAAAAACTGACCGCCCTATCCCAATACACCGGTTCCGGGGTCATGATGGGCATCATCTACGGTTTTGATCACGATACCGAGACCAGTGCCGATGAATTGATCGAATTTGTCAACGCAAGCAATGTGCCCATCGTTATGGCCGGTTTGTTAAATGCACTGCCTGGCACGGATTTACTGACCCGCCTGCGCCGTGAAGGCCGTTATCTGGAAGCCAGCAGCCGCAACAATTCAGACGGGGTTATCAATTTCATACCGTACAATTTTTCAGTCCAGCAAGCGGAACGGAATTATCTTCGGATAATGCAGGCCATTTACAGTCCCGAGGCTTATTTTGCCCGGGTCATGCGGCATCTGCAATTGATCGACCCGAACTTACAACACAACCCGCGCCCGCTGTCTGAAAAACTGGCTTTTCTGGCTAAAATTATGAGCCGGGAAAACGCGGCCATTTACTGGCATTATCTGCCCCAGGCCCTGCGTATCGCAAAAAGGCGGTTTGCCGTCAACAGCCCGCAATTCAATGCCTTGTTCGCCGAATACATCGCGCTTTGTGGTCAATACACGCATTTCGTCGGCCAAATCCGGAAATTGGCAGAAAGGTTCACAAACAAACCCTGGCAACCCTGGCAACAAATTTCCTGGTTGCAAATTCTTGCCTCCGATATCGATCGTGTTGAATTGCTGGCTGCCGATCCATCATCACCGCTACTGGACAAAATTCAGCTTCACACTCGCATCCAATACCCGTTGCGGGGAACCCGCCTGCAAATATTTCAGTATCTGGCCGAACCCTATATTCTGGAAGGGTTTAAAAACCTGCCCAATCACAAGCTTCCGGGTCTGGAACAGTTTATCGATATCGAAATCAACGCATTCCGCCGTGTGTACACAACCCGGCCCAATATCCTGAGTTCATTCGCGGAACTGGAGCATTTTCTCAGAGACGGAAAACGGCGGCCAGCGGATTATCTGCAAAACATGCGCCGGCGCTACCGAAAGGCTTTGGCCATTGCTCAATATACTTGATTCAAGCTACAGTGGGTCATGAAAAAATATTATATCGGTTTGTCAGTAAGCTACCACGATCCGGCATTGGCGATTATTGATGCCGAAGGCCGGGTTCTGTTTGCCGAAGCGGCAGAACGCCATTTGCAAAACAAACGCGCCTTGAACTGCCCACCGGACTCATTGACACGCATGGCTTCGCTTTTACAGCAATATTGCCCGCAAGCCGGCCATATTACGATTGCCCTCAACTGGCGCAAAAAACGCCCGCTTTATGAAACCTTGCTGGCCCATTCCGGTTTTTTAAGCGCACCCGGCCTGTTGAAAAAGGGTTTTAAACGATTGCGATCACCGCTGGAAAATTATCAATTACACCATATGATAGCCTGCCAGCGTGCCGCAATACACAGCGCCGCCGTGAATCTGGTGCGCATTATCCAGGAACAGCTTCCCGATTGTACGATTGCCTTCGCCGATTTTGATCATCACCGCACCCACGCCGCCATGGCGTGTTACAGCAGTCCTTTCACGGAAGCGGCCTGCGCGGTTATCGACTCATTTGGCGAAAACGGCTCAATGGCTTTTTACCATTACCGGAACGGGCAATTGCAATGTCTGCATGAAAGCCGAGGCCCCGGCAGTCTCGGTTTTTATTATATGAAAATAACCGAATTATGCGGTTTCGACTGGTTAAAAGGCGAAGAATGGAAAGTCATGGGGCTTGCCCCTTATGGCCAACTGGATAAGGAATTGTACGGGCTGTTGACCGACATTATTCGTGTTGACGGTTTTGTTTGCAAACATTCATCACGGCGTTTATTCCAACAACTCGACCAGCTGCAACGTTTCCGGCGACAACAACAGGCACCGGATCAACAAGCCGCGAACCAGGCTTATACCGGCCAACGGGTATTTGCCGAGTTGATGGCCAAAGTATTGCAGCATTTGCACGAGGTCACCGCTTGCAAACAACTGACCCTGGCCGGTGGCTGCGCCTTGAACTCCGCGTTCAACGGACAAATCACCCAGCGCACCGGTTTTCAAAACGTCCATATTCCATCAGCGCCGGCCGATGATGGCACGGCACTCGGGGCGGCCTGGCTTGGCTTGCATCAGGAACATCCTGAATTACCCAAACAAGCCGCCCGCTTGTCGCCTTATCTGGGTTCATCAATGGATATGGCGGCGCTGGATAATGTGCTGCGATTCAACCGCTGCCTGGACATCGAATATTTACCGGATACGATTTGCCAGGCGACGGCAAAATTACTGGCACAAGGCCAACGGGTTGCCTGGGTTCAGGGCCGGGCTGAGTTCGGCCCCAGAGCCCTGGGCAATCGCTCGATTCTGGCCGATCCCCGTGATGCGGCCATGAAAGACCGGATCAATGATAACATCAAGTTCCGGGAAAGCTTCCGCCCGTTCGCCCCGTCGATATTGGCGGAATACGGCGCCGATTATTTTGAAAATTACCAGCCTTCGCCTTATATGGACAAAACCTTGAGCATTCGTCCAGCGCGTCGATCCGCAATACCGGCGGTTTGTCATGTGGATGGAAGCGGGCGTTTACAAACGGTAGAAAAACAGGCGAACCCGCGCTTTCATCAATTGCTGAGTCATTTCCACCAATTGACCGGCACACCGGTTTTACTCAACACCAGTTTCAATGTGATGGGAAAACCCCTGGTGCATTCGGTGCAGGATGCCCTGTCGGTTTTTATCAGCTGCGGCCTGGACGTATTGGTGATCGGCGATTATTTAATCCGCAAACCCCGCGATGCCCACTGAACCCCACCCTTTCGATCCCGGCCTGAGCCTGGTTGACAGCCCGACCGATCCGGTACCGGCAGATTCCCGGCAGTTGTTTTATGCTCTTTTGAATAACGTCGATCCGGGGCAGGCGATCACGCCGGCTTTCGGTTTTGTCAAACAACAACTGGCCAACATAATCCAAAAACAAGCCAACAACTTTTACCATTATCAACCGGAGCAGATTTCGCTTTTGCAGCAACGTGGTCCCGATATCGCCATTAGCCTGGACAGCAGCCAGCGCAGCATCAGGGAGAGGTTGCTGTTACAGGTTGCCCCGGTGGTTTTAACCGAGCCTTGTTGGTTGCAAGGTATTTGTCAGGCAGCGACCAGCGAAACCGAAATCGCGCTACAACTGATGGCGCTATACTGCAAATGGACCAAGCCCAGTCTGATCGGACTGTACCGGGGTCAATTAGCCGCTTGCGGTATCGAAATTTCCCCTGTGAACAGTTGGGCCTTTGCCGGCCAACAGGCCATTCTCCCATGCCTGTTTCAATTCGCCGCCTTGCAACTTGCCTTGGCCCGTTTCCCCAGGGTGCTGTTGCCTGAAATACTGGGCTTTACCCTGGCGCATGCCTCTGCCGGCAATTTACTGGACAATCTTTTTACAAACCGGCAACAGGCTGATGATTTCTTTACGATCCGGCATAAGCAGCTCATATCGCAACAAACGCGGATTCGGCAAATCCTGGTCAATTATCTGAATCTTTTTCCAGGCCAGGCCCCTGCCTGTGCTACGGCAAACAGGGATGACCTGTGGCAACGTATACAGAGCGGCTTTCAACTGTACCGGCAACAAACGGAAAACTGTTTGCGGCAACTGGCAAAACCACAAGACACAAGCACACAAACCGCCTTGTTGCAAATCCTGCAACAAAAGGCCCGGGCCGCACGGGGCCATCATGGTCAAATCCAACTCGATGGCCGTTGTCTGGATGAATGGTTCCGGCAAGAACCCTTTGACGGTAAAAACTTTCTGACAGCGCTTAAACGATCGCCTTATATCCATAAAGACCATCCAGGCCAAAGCCCGTTGCTGGCCTTGTTTGAATTTGGCGGGCCGATGTTTGGGGTGCTTGACACCAACGAAAAACAGATACTGAAAGACTGGCTGACGGGGCAAAGCGAAACCCGTATATCGGCCGGTGAAATCGCGAAGCCGGTCCCGGCAAGTCCTGTTATCAACGCCAACCGGCGCCCGCTCGATGACACCAAAGTCAATAATCGGGAACGTTATTTTTATTTGGTCAATGCCGATTTGTACCCGCAGCACAAAAAAACATCGGCTCATTCCGTGCAACGCTTGCTGTATATCACGCAATGTCTGAACCGTTTGCCATTTGCACGCTATCAACACTGCCTTTTTGACGATTACATCGAATCGCTTTACCGGCGGGAAACCGAAGCCTATCAACCGCTCACCGGCAGACCCGCCCTGTCCCGTTCCGCTTATATCTGGGGTATCGAGCAACTGGCGCCGATGGTGTTGGCCGATGGTTGCTGGTTACAAGGCATCAGCGCCCTGACGACCACAAGCCAACAAACGATAGTGGACTTGTTATGGCGTATTTATGCCGATGAAACCGGTGATGGCCGTCTGCAACAGAATCATCCACATATTTACCGGCGCTTACTGGAAAGTCTGAATATCGATTTAGCACCCATACATAGCCGTGAATTTTGCCAGCACAAGGGGTTTATCGGCAGCGCTTTTGATTTACCGGTTTATCTGCTCTCCATTTCCCACTTTCCCAGCACTTTTTTACCGGAAATATTGGGTCTCAACATGGCGATAGAATTGAGTGGCCTGGGCCGGGTCTACATGCGCTTGTCGGATGAATTAAACTATTGGGGGATTGATTCAAGTATCGTCGATCTGCATATATCCATTGATAATTTTGCCTCAGGTCATGCCGCGCTGGCCAAAAAAGCCATTCAGCTTTATCTGGATGATATCGCCTGCCGGTATGGAAACCATGCCTTGCAACAGCATTGGCGGCGCATCCATAACGGTTATTGTTCCTTGCAAACCGCCCTTTGGCGTTTTAAATATGCGCTGCCGTTCAACTATCTTCTGAAAAAATATTTTAGGAAATATACTCTACGCGGTTATGAATGCGGAAAATGAAGCAACCCTCGGGACCAAACGCCTGCCTGTTGCAGACAAGTTTGCCGGAACCGCCCTACAGGGTTGATCAGGGCATATCCCGTAAAAACAAATATTCAATAGGGTAGGTGCGGATTTATCCGCACAGCGCAGAGCCGATCACCTGCCGGGTGGCAAACAGGAGCGCAGCGGTAACCGTTCACGGGGCTAACTAATTGATTCATAAGGCATTGAATTTCCGTAATACATGTTTTGGAGATCAAAAACCAGCTTTTGATTCAACATATAGGTGGCTATATTTTATAGATATACAATATGCTGTGTTTCAAGCCTGTAAACGGTTACCCATTAAGTCAAGAAAATGTGAGTTGGGTGCCGATGCGACTTGTCGTACTGTGCGGATAAATCCGCACCTACACCCGTAAAACCATTCAGTAAAACCATTCAATAAAACGGCGTATCGACTCACTCCTCTGAAAAGCCGGTGTAGCTTGTTGATTTATCAGGCTTGCCCAGCCCTTCCACGGAAGAGCTGGGCTTGCCTAACTTAGAATGTTATGCAGAACGACAGCGATGTATGCACGTATCCTGATCAATCAATGACCTGCGCCGGCTGCAACACAACCGGATGAGCCGTTACAAAACGGCTTAACTTAATGGGGCAATGAGGCAAAATATGGCGGCTATTGATGTACCGCCTGGAATGACGGGCCGGCAAGCATCATTCCGGCAGGGATTGCCGGAATCCAGGCCCATGGACGGAAATCCAACGGGCAGCCTGCCGACCGGAACGACTCTAATCTACGATCCGGCTCTGTGCGCACTTTAGTAAATAACAAAGCGAATCAGGCTGTTACAATGGTATATAATCTGAACAATACCATTCGTTGGGGGTACTGATCGATGTCGAGTTTTTTAAGCTATTTAAGCAGTTATATCCTTCCGGTTTGTGTTTTTCTGTTTCTGATCACAGGGCCGCATGATATCGCTACGGCCCTGCTGTGGACATTGCCATTATGGAGCTTGCTGCTGGTTGATGGGTTAGGCCCTAAAATAAAACAACACCCACCGGCCAAACTGGCAAACCGCTATTATGATTTTGTCTTGTACGGCCTGGCCTTGTTACAATTTTCAAATATAGCCGCCATGCTGGAATATGCCAGCCGGTTGCAATGGCATACGCCACAGCAAAGCATAACGGCTATCGTCAACCTGATCGTAATCCGTATCCTGGTGGGAACCAGTTCCGGCAGTTCCGCGATTATTGTTGCCCACGAACTGATTCACCGTTCGCAAAAGACCATGCAGAAACTGGGGCAATGGCTATTATACAGCGTCTGTTATGAGCATTTCATAATCAGCCATTTGTATGGTCACCATCCAAGTGTTGGCAAACCGGAGGATATTGCCACCGCAAAACGGGGTGAAAGTTTTGCGGCTTACTGGCGGCGAGTTTATATCGATCAATTTCGTTACGCCTGGAATTTTGAACAACACCGGCTGGCGAAAAAAGCGGATTTATCGCCGCTATCAAAGCTATCCCGCAACCGGGTATTACAAGGCGTAATCGTTGAGTTGGCATTGGTTCTGGACATTATTCTGTTTTACGGTTGGGCGGCGGCATTTATCTTTTTATACCAGGCATTGGCGGCGGTACGTTTGCTGGAGACAATAAATTATTATCAACATTGGGGCTTGAGCGACGGCAACAAGGATCAGGCACTGGCCTGGAACAATGATTCCTGGTTCACGCAATACGCGTTGATTGGACTCGCCAATCATGCCGGCCATCATAAAAATGCCAGGCAACATTTTCAAAACATTGCTTATTCCGATTATGGCCCGAAATTGCCGTATGGCTATTTTGTCATGAATCTTTGGGTAAAACTCTATAACGCCTCCTATCAAAAAATGGCCCTGGCCGAGCTGGAACGCTATCGCGGCTGAGGTCAGATTTTTTCAGTTTTATCGGGATATTCACAAAGTTCTTCAATGACACATCGGGGGCAATGCGGTTTTCTGGCAATGCAGGTATAGCGCCCATGTAAAATCAGCAAATGATGCGCATCCTGTTTATATTGTTTCGGCACTCCTTTAAGCAATTTTTTTTCAACTTCCAGAACGTTTTTTCCAGGCGCAATACGGGTCCGGTTCGCCACCCGGAAAATATGGGTATCAACCGCAATGGTCGGCTGTCCAAATGCAGTATTCAACAGAACATTGGCAGTTTTACGCCCAACCCCCGGCAGGGCTTCCAAAGCATCGCGTTTATCCGGCACGCGGCCGGCGTGTTGTTCCAGCAATATCCGGCATAAACGGATAATATTGGCCGCCTTGCTGTTATACAAACCAATCGTCTTGATGTATTGTTTCAAGCCGGCCTCGCCCAGCGCCAAAATTGCTTCCGGCGTGGATGCGGCCTGAAAGAGCTTGGCAGTTGCCTTGTTGACACTTTTATCGGTAGCCTGCGCCGACAATACCACGGCAATCAATAATTCAAAAGGCGTCCGGTAATTCAATTCCGTGCCAGGTTCGGGAATAGCTTTGGCCAGACGCTCAAAAATGGCCAAGCGTTTTTCTTTGTTCATAGCTGTATATACTCTACTCGGTTAGGAATGCGGAAAATAAAGCAAACACCGGGACGAAACGCCTGTTGCAAACAGGTTTGCCGAAACCGCCCTGCAGGGTTGAGTAGGGCATATCCCGTAAAAACAAATATTCTCTGGTTCCCACGGTTTTCCGTGGGAACCCATACAGGCATTAAATTAGCGTAAGCTCGCCCGAAGTTACACAAAAATAACCTCTCACCCAGAAATAACGCTCCCAATATCGCTTTTTTAACTCTGGAAAATTTTCAAAAAGTTTCGCTGCGCTTCGCCCTTTTATCCTTCTCACGATTTTGCTTGGAGCCATATTCGGCGGCGCAGAAACCAAAACATGGACATGATCTTGACTGATAACTCCTTTAAGAATTTCTATTTCAAATGCTTCACAGGTTTGCCGGATCAATTCCCGCACTTTCAACCCAACATCGCCTTTCAATACCTAGTGATATTGAATTTTAAAGACTGTAGGGCTACCCTGTCTGTATTCCATAATATCCCCAATTTTTTAGAACATTATCCGACACAGATTTTTTTGATAGATAAATCTAACCGCCTAAAAGGCGGTGGTTTCAACCTTACTTCGGACGTATCTACTCACCCCCCTCTGAAAAGCAGGTGCAGGTTGTTGGTTTATCAGACTTGCCCAGCCCTTCCACGGAAGAGCTGGGCTTGCATAACTCAGGATGTTATGCAGAACGACAGGGATGTATGCACGTGTCCTGATAAATCAATGACCTACGGCGGCTACAACACAACCGGGTGAGTAGTTACCTTCGGACTAATGAAAGATACCAATAACACTCTCAAAAGGATTTCCAACCCCCGATAATAATTACACTGATAAACAAAATTCTACTTTATAGAAACAGTTTATTTTATCAGCAATGCAATGAATCCCCATATCTGTGGTAGGATAGCCAATCTTTTGACAAAAGTATGTTATCTAAGATGTTCAGTATCAATGAATATTTATTTTTCAGGGTTCACGGTGGCATAGGACACGGTAGTGGTTTTGCCGAACAACTGGGACACTACCTGAAAAACCTGGAAATTTTACTGACAAAAGAACCCGAGGAAATATTTACTGCGCTGCTTCCGGGTCTCAGTACGCTGCCGAATATCCATCCGATATTGGTGCATTTTCCCATAGCCTTTTTGACGGCTTTCGTTTTCACAGACATTCTGGGCAGGCTATTTAAAAACGATGAATTACGCAGAACGGCAAGCTGGCTTCTTTATCTGGGCACTGTAAGTGCGTTCATGACTGTTGCCGCCGGATTACAAGCAGCCGCAACCGTTGCACACAGTGATGCAGTACACGAGATCATGGAACAACATGAAACCTATGGTTTTACTGTTGCCTTTTTGAGTTTTGTTTTGTCGATATGGCGGTTTGTATCAAAAACTTCATTTAATTTTTTGACAACCTCATTGCATCTTGGCTTGGCTGTGCTGACCTGTATTGTGCTGGCACTGGGCATGGACTTAGGCGGCCTTATGGTTTACAAATATGGCGTCGGCGTTGCCGCGGTAAAACAACCCACAAACACACATAAACACAACCATTAATATTTCCAGATATAGCACTATCACCCCAAATATAAACCTAATCACATTTCCGCTATGCTTTTTTGATAAAGCAATGATAAAATTGAACTAATTTCTCTCATTATCTATAGCGAACGGATGACAACAGAGCCACAAAACGATTCTTATCGTCCACCTGTCATTGAATTCAAGAGTTGTTCATTGACTATTCCGGTTTTGGTTTTACGCAGTAACGATCAAAAACAAATCGAGGCCCATCTGGAAGCAAAAATAGCTGAAGCGCCTGCATTTTTCGAAAACTCACCAGTCATTTTTGATCTGAATAATATACGCGCAAAAAAACAAGACCTGGATCTATCAATATTGACTGAAACCGTGCGCAGTTTGAAATTAATTCCAATCGGCATACGAGGCTGTTCAGAAGAACAGAAAAACGCAGCATTCGCACTTAAACTTGCCGCTTTTTCAGATTTTGGTTTCAACATTGCCGCCATCAGAAAGCAGCCGCAAAAAACTGGGACTGAACCCGGTTCGAAAACAACACCGCCCCCGACAAACGCCAGCAAAATAGTTAGCAAACCCATTCGTTCCGGACAAAGAATATACTCGTCAGGTGACTTGATTATCACCTCACAAGTCAGCCCTGGTTCGGAAATTATGGCTGAAGGCAATATACATGTATACGGAACCTTGCGAGGCAGGGCATTGGCCGGCGTTAAAGGAAATACCGAATGCCGGATTTTCTGTTGCGCATTACAAGCCGAGCTGGTATCCATTGCCGGTATTTACAAAGCTTGTGAAGAGCTGGATATTCCATCAACCGGTAAATCCATGCAAATCTCTTTACAAAATCAAAAATTATCGGTTAATGCTATTTAAATTTTTATCGTTTTACTGGAGGATAAACCATTGGCTAGAATCATCGTCGTAACATCTGGAAAAGGTGGCGTTGGAAAAACAACAACAAGCGCTGCGATTGCGATGGGTCTCGCAAAAAAAGGATATAAAACCGCCGTTATAGATTTTGATGTCGGTTTGCGCAACCTTGATTTAATCATGGGCTGTGAACGCCGTGTGGTTTATGATTTTATCAATGTTATTCACGGTGAAGCAACTTTAAATCAGGCGCTGATCCGTGACAAACACAGCAACAAGCTGTATATTCTGCCGGCCTCGCAAACTCGTGACAAAGATGCTTTAACCCGGGAAGGTGTCGGCGAGGTATTGGATGAACTATCGAAAGACTTTGAATTTATCGTTTGTGACTCACCTGCGGGAATAGAAAAAGGCGCCAACCTGGCCATGTATTATGCCGATGACGCTTTTGTAGTCACTAACCCGGAAATTGCTTCAGTCCGGGACTCTGACCGCATGCTTGGCATTTTGGCGAGCAAATCACGCCGCGCTGAAGAAGGTGATGAACCGATTAAGGAATACCTGTTGCTGACACGGTACTCACCCAGCCGGGTGCGAATGGGTGAAATGTTAAGCGTAGATGATATCCAGGAAATTCTGTCCTTGCACTTACTCGGTGTCATCCCTGAATCGAAATCCGTCCTCAATGCCTCAAACTCAGGCATTCCTGTCATTCTGGATGAGAAAAGCGATGCCGGCCAGGCCTATCAGGACATCGTCGCCCGCTATCTGGGAGAAGAGCGAGAACACCGGTTTATTGAAGAACAAAGAAAAGGTATTTTCGGGAAATTCTTTGGTAAATAATCATGGGCTTAATAGATTACTTCAAATCAACGAAACAAACTTCTGCTTCAAAAGCCAAGGAAAGACTGCAGATTCTGGTCGCTCATGAAAGTTCCAACCGCAACCGCCCTTCCTATCTACCTCAACTACAAGAGGAACTGCTGGCCGTCATCCGCAAATATGTCAAGGTTGAACAGGATGCCATCACGATCCATTTTGATCAAGACGATAATCAGGAAATCCTGGAGTTGAATATCATCCTTCCGGATGAACAACAGAAAAATTGAATTTTTTGACTACTGTTTAATTGCATTTATCGGGTGTTTTTATTAAATTAAGCGGCCTAGCCTATTTTGCGATTAAACATTTCACAACTTTCTTGGAAAAATATTCAGGTAAATATCATGGCAAATAACATTGGTACCGCTGCGGGCAAAGTCTGGAAATTTCTTAACATCAACGGCCCTTCCAGCAGCACAAAAATTGCTAGAGAAACAGGTTTAAGCAAAAATGACGTGCAAAGGGCATTGGGCTGGTTAGCCCGCGAAGAAAAAATTGCTTTTGAGCAAAATGGACGTACTGAAACAATATCCTTGTTATAAGCATCAGCATTTTTAATGCCCTCCGCCCGGGGAATCCGCACGAAAACTAACCTGGCAAGCCGATCAAATCCTCAGCAAAACGCAGAAGGTTGGCATCGGTAAGCCTGAAGGAGTAACGATGCCAATATCCCTAACTTATAACAAAAAAACCGTTGCAAGCCCCAGAAACGCCCAGAATCCAACCATATCCGTCACAGTTGTCAATATAACCCCACCAGCTAATGCCGGATCAATTTTCATTTGTTGCAATAACATCGGTATCAAGGCACCGGCCAAAGCCGCACAAACCAGATTAATAATCATTGCACATCCCAATATCATCCCCAACCCCAAACTCTGGAACCAGACACCACCGACCAATGCAACAACCAATGCCCAAAGCAGCCCATTTAGCGCCCCGACCAAAAACTCTTTCATCACCAAAATATAAGCATTGGCACGACCGATTTGCCGTAAGGCAAGACCACGAATAACCAACGTCAATGTCTGGCTGCCAGCAATCCCGCCCATACTGGCCACTATCGGCATCAACACAGCCAATGCCACAATTTTATCCAACGTCGCTTCATACAAACCAATAACCCAGGAAGCCAGAAAAGCTGTAAACAGGTTTACCCCCAACCACAACGCCCGGCGTTTTGCGCTGGATACAACCGGTGCAAACATATCCTGTTCTTCATCCAGACCGGCCCGGCTCATAATGGAATGTTCCGCCTCATCGCGAATCACATCAACGACATCATCAATGGTTATCCGCCCCTTCAACCGGCCTGCATCATCAACAACCGGAGCCGACACCAGATTACGCTGCTCAAACAACAAAGCAACTTCAGCCGATGACAAATTCGCTGGTATTCCCTGTATATCGGTATCCATCAATTCCGCCACGGTTTTATCCGGATCGTTGGTTAGCAATGTCGTCAGCGGTAAAATACCCTGTAAATAATCATTTCGATCAACAACGATCAAACTGTCCGTTAATTCCGGCATCTCTTTGCGCAGCCGCAAATAACGCAAAACCACATCCAATGTTACATCCGGCCGTACAGTCAAAGTATCCAGACTCATCAAGCCACCGGCGCTATCATCGGCAAATGACAACACCGATTCAAGCCTTGAACGATCCTGCTTGTTCATGGACTCAAGCACACTATTCAAGACAACATTCGGCAAATCACGCAATAAATCGACCAAATCATCCGATTCAAGGTGTTCCGCTGCAGTGACCAAATCCTCTGCCGCCGTCGCATCGATCAAACCAGCACGCACTTCTTCATTAAGCTCGACCAGAACTTCACCCGCCAAATCCGTATCGACCAAGCCCCAAACAATGACCCTGTCATCCATATTCAAGGACTCCAGCAAATGCGCGATTTCCGCTGGATGCAAAGCATTGATAAGCTGACGTACGGACAATACCGAACCACTTTCCAGGCGGTTAATTAATTGTGTTAAATGCTGCTTGTTTATATTTTGTTTTGCTGTTATTGGCATAAATTAAAAACTGATAAAGGGAAATCAAAACAATTCACGATGCCTGACAATAACGCTCATAAGCTTGCCTTGAAAATGTCTGGCCAGATTATCAGCAAGAAAAACGGATCGGTGTTGGCCACCGGTGCAACCAATGGCCACCGTTAGATAACTTCGATTCTCCGCGATAAATTTTGGAATCCATTTTTCCAGAAATCCGGCAATATCCTGAAAAAACGCATTGACCAACGGCTCCTTGCTCAAAAACTCAACGACCGCTTGATCTTTTCCGGTCAATTGCCGTAACTCCCGAACCCAATAAGGGTTAGGCAGGCTCCTGGCATCAAACATAAAATCCACATCCATCGGTATACCGTGTTTAAAACCAAACGACTGGAATTGCAATGACAATTGCTGCGCATTTTTATCGACAACCTGATTCTTGATCAATTCACGTAATTGGTGATAATGCATCCTGCTGGTATCAATCACCAAATCGGCGTTGATTAAAATCGTTTTCAACATTTCCTTTTCAACACGGATAGCATCCTGCAAAGCAAGATTCGTATCGGTAAGCGGATGCCGCCTGCGCGTCTCACTATAACGTTTCAACAAGATTGCATCATCGGCCTGTATAAAAAAGACTTCACATCTTATTCCTTTACGCCTTATAGAACCCAATATCTGGCCAAAGTCCTGAAAACCTTCACCCTGGTTACGAGAATCAATACCGATAGCTGTTTCTTTATAAATACTTTTATCAACCAGCATGACATGATTTATAAAATTCTCCAGCAGAGTAATCGGCAAATTGTCGATACAAAAATATCCACAGTCCTCCAAGGTATCCAATGCGATACTTTTACCTGAACCGGACAGGCCACTGATAATTAAAAGTTTCATAATCGCAAATATAAAAAAGGGCAGCTATTGCCGCCCTGAAACAACATATTGCTGAATGCCAGAACTTAAGCTCGATGACGGGTCAGTTTTTCCTTATGCCGTTTGACTTGCCGATCCAGTTTATCGACCAACGCATCAATTGCCGCATACATATCTTCCTGGTGATCTTCGGCAAACAATTTGGCGCCACTGATAAAAACAGTCGCTTCCGCCTTTTGATTCACCTTCTCAACACTTAAAATCACATGTACATCGGTAACATGATCAAAGTGACGTTCCAGCTTTTCAAATTTGGATTCAACATAACCTTTCAACGCCTCCGTCACTTCAAGATGGTGACCTGTTACACTAATTTGCATGGAATTTTCTCCTCTCATAATATTTTAGTTAAATCAATCTTTCACAAAAGACGTTTTCTCTGGTTGGAAGGTGGAATCGACATGGCCTCGCGATATTTTGCAATGGTGCGCCGTGCAACATTGATCCCTTTTTCCTTCAACAAGTCCGATATTTTACTGTCGCTTAGCGGTTTTACCGGATTTTCATGCTCAATCAAATCTTTTATAAAAGCCCTGATTGCAATCGAAGAACATTCTCCACCACTTTCTGTTGAAACATGACTGGAGAAAAAGAACTTGAATTCGACAATGCCATTCGGCGTATGCATATATTTTTGCGTAGTCACCCGGGAAATCGTTGATTCATGTAACTCCAATTCCTCAGCGACATCTCTCAAAACCATCGGTTTCATAGCCATTTGGCCATATTCCAGAAAATCCGTCTGCTTGGCAACAATACAGCGAGCTACCCGTAACAAGGTATCATTCCGGCTATGCAAACTTTTAATGAACCAACGTGCTTCCTGTAAATGTTCCCGCATACAGGCGTTGTCCTTACTATTATCCGCTCTTTTAATCATCCCGGAATAAAAAGGATTGATACGCAACCTGGGGGTGACATCAGCATTCAAACTAACCTGCCAGATACCTGCTATCTTACGCACAAACACATCCGGTACGACGTATTCAGAATCCTTGTTTTGCAAGGAACTTCCCGGCCGTGGATCCAAACTTCGAATCAGTTCAATGACTTTTTCCAGTTGTCGATCGGACACAGCCAGGCTCTTCAATAATTTTGCTTTATCCTGAGCCGCCAACAAAGCAAGATGCTGAGTCACTAATTCCAGTGCCAACCGCCTTTCTTCCGATTCCGGTAATTGCAGCAACTGTAATTTAAGACAATCGCCCAAATCCGCCGCGGCGACACCAACCGGTTCAAAATTTTGCACTTGATGCAGTACCGCAACCACTTCATCCTTTTCCAAACCCTCAACTTGAGTCAATAACCCCTGATAGATATCATCAATGCTGTTTGTCAAATATCCATCCTCATCAACCGCATCGATAATCGCCTCGGCAATTGCATGATCTCTTTCAGAAAACGGACTCAATTCCAATTGCCACTGCAAATGTTCATGCAATGTTTCAGCTTTACTGCGCTGCTGATCGTAATCAGGGAAATCAGCCGTCGCTGTCGGCATAGGCAGGCTTTGATAAATATCCTCCCAGCTTGTATCAATCGGCAATTCATCTGGAATATCCGTCTGCGAGCCTTCACTCGTCACCTGATCGGTGTTGTCTTTTGGTACGCTTGCTTCATTTTCCTCCGCCTGCGACGATTTACTTTCCTCTTCATCAAGCTCCAGCATCATGTTCGAATCCAAAACCTGCTGAATCTCCTGCTGTAAATCCAGCGTAGACAATTGCAACAATTTAATAGCCTGTTGCAACTGGGGCGTCATGGTCAATTGCTGGCCCAATCGGAGTTGTAAGGACTGTTTCATGCTATTCTATCAATTGTTCATTCATTAGTAACAATGTAAATCCAGACAAAACCACAGCAAGATTGGCACACCTAAAGACTAAAGTGCTCACCCAGATAAACTTTTCTGACCTCGTCGTTGTCCACGATTTCTTTTGCCCCCCCTTCGGCAATCACCCTGCCATTGTTCAGTATATAAGCACGATCACAAATCCTCAAAGTTTCCCGAACATTGTGTTCGGTAATCAAAATACCAATATTACGCTCTTTCAAATGCGATATGATTTTCTGAATATCGATGACCGAAATCGGATCAACGCCGGCAAAAGGCTCATCCAGCAAAATGAATTGCGGATCGGTCGCCAAGGCCCGGGCAATTTCAACCCGCCGCCGTTCACCACCCGACAGGCCAATGGCAATCTGCTTGCGTAACGCTGTTATACTGAATTCTTCCAACAATTCTTCAATTATGAGTTCTATTTGCCCTTCGGTTAGATCGCCACGAACCTGAAGAACAGCGCGTAAATTATCTTCAACGCTCAATTTACGAAAAATAGACGCTTCCTGGGGTAGATAACCCACCCCCAAACGCGCTCTGTAATGCATAGGGTAATGGGTAATATCCTGTTCATTAAGGATAATTTCCCCCTCATCGACCTTAACCAAACCGACAATCATATAAAAGCTGGTGGTCTTGCCCGCGCCATTAGGCCCCAACAAACCGACCACTTCACCGGTATCGACATGCAGCGACACACCGTTGACGACGCATTGTTTGTGATATCGTTTGATCAGATTTCTGGCCGCCAACCGGGTCATTGTTCCGCTTTCTTCTTGGGTTGTAAAATGACTCGCACACGTTTGCTGTCGGAACTCTGTTCACCCGCTTTGACAATGGCATTTTTGCTGTCATATTTTATAATCTCACTGGTGTAAGTATTGTTTCCTTGCCACACTACGGCATCTTTTAGCAAAATCAACAGCTCTTTATCCGGATAATACTCAGCGGTCAACGCCTTACCTTTGATTTCATCTTTCCCTGGTGCTGGAATTTGCCGAAATCGGGCCGGTTTGCCGCTGGCTACCAGTTTCCGCACATCCCCCCCTTGCAAATACACAATCAATTTGTCGGATTTGACCCGCAAACTTCCTTGTACCAAGATAACGTTGCCGGTATAAATACTGACCGCCTTTTTTTCATCATAAGTCGCCTGATTGGAATCGATGGTAATCGGTTGCCGGGCATCGCTTTCCAATGCAAAAGCAGACACACTAAAACATAATAAAACCGCGTATAAAATTTGGCCTGCCCTACATTGTTTCATACCGGCTCCGTACCCTGGAAAAAAATTCCATATAAACAGGTTGCTGAAAAAAAACTTTCATGCCAATTCCTGACACCCAATTCGGTGGCGCAATCAATTCCGCCCAATCCCCGGTTTGCGCATACTTATCATCCGGCCTGACGCTCAAATTCGTGGTATTCACCTTGATTAACCCGGTATTTTCCGCTTTTTGCCGAATAATAAGCACCTTGCCCTGTAAAAACAAATCCTTCCTGTCTGCGGAAAGAATACCTTTGTCTGAATGGACAACCCAAGGCGGCGCCTCCTTATTGTAAAAAATCATGACCGGTTGCTGCATTTCAATCGTACCATCATCAGCAAAATGCTGCATACGCTTTGCGTTCAATTTACTCACCGCAACGCCGGTTGCATCCATTTCAATTTTTGTATACCCCATACTGAAATAATCCGGGCTGTGCGGAGGCGCCTCTTCGCTGCCCCCAATTTCGACCGTGAACACATCAACCAGCCACCAACTGACGACGCCCAATATCAATAAAAGATAATATTCTTTCTTATGTTCAAGCATTACAGATACGATTGGATCACGGCATCCAGGTTTCCTTGTGCCTGCATGAGTAAATCACAAACCTCCCGAACCGCGCCCTGTCCACCGGCTGATCGGGTACACCAGCAAGCGTAATCCTTGACGGTAAAATGAGCGTCCTGAACAGCAATCGGCAGACCAACCCGTGTCATAATCGGCAAATCCAATAAATCATCACCCACAAAAGCCACCTGTCCGGCCTTGACCGACAACTGCTCAAGCAATCCGGCAAAAACAGATAATTTTTCCTCATGGCCTTGATAAACATAAGCAATACCCAGACTCTGCATACGCAACGCCACAGAATTGGACTTTCTTCCCGAAATCACGGCGACCTCCACCCCGGTCTGACGCAGTAATTTGATACCGTGTCCATCGCGTGCATGAAAACATTTATATTCCCGGCCCTGATCATCAAAAAACAAGCGGCCATCGGTTAAAACGCCATCGACATCCAGTATCAATAATTTGATTTTTTTGGCTCTATCAATTATTTTCTGCATTGCCAATCACTCATATAATTCCGGCATGGATCAAGTCATGCATATTTAATGCACCGATCACGACACGATCGCCATCGACCACCAGCAAGGCGTTAATTTTTTTATCCTGCATGATACGCATCGCTTCAGCGGCAAGCATTTCCCTGTCTATTACAGTACAATCGCGCGTCATAACCTCGGCTATACGGGTATTATGCACATCCATATTTTTTTCCAACAAGCGCCGTAAATCACCATCCGTGAAAATCCCCTGTATCTTACCCTGTGCATCGACAATAGCCGTCATACCCAGTTTCTTCTCCGTCATTTCCAACAACGCATCTTTCAACAAGGCTACCTCCGTAATTAATGGAATTCTTGAACCGGTATGCATAAGATCAGATACCAGCAGCAACAAGCGCTTGCCCAGGCTGCCTCCGGGATGGGAAAAAGCAAAATCATCCTGAGTAAAACCACGCGCCTCCAGTAACGCCACCGCAATCGCATCGCCCATGACCAAGGCTGCCGTTGTACTGGAAGTCGGCGCCAACCCCAAAGGACAAGCTTCCTGCTTGACGGCGACATCAATGTGTACGCTGGAAAACTTTGCCATTGCCGAATTGGCATTGCCCGTCATTGCAATAAGCGGCACCCCCAAACGTTTGATAATCGGCAAAATAGTCAGCAACTCACTGGTTTCCCCCGAATTAGACAAAGCCAATACAACATCCTGCGTGGTAATCATCCCTAAATCACCATGACTGGCCTCGCCGGGATGCACAAAAAAAGCAGGTGTTCCGGTACTCGCCAAAGTTGCAGCAATTTTACCTGCAATGTGTCCGGACTTGCCCATACCGGTCACAACCACGCGGCCTTTACAATTCAGCATTAATTGGCAAGCGCTGATAAAATCCTCGTTGATACATCGACTAAGCTCTGTTACCGCTTCTGTTTCAACGCAGATAACCGCTAATGCTGTCTCCCGTAAACTCCTCTTTGCCATCAAAATACAATACGGTTTGCATTCCTGTTGAATTGCAACGAATCCAATTTAGCTTTGCCTGCCAACAGTTCAAAAAACCGTATGCCCATCAAAAGAAATTCATAGTGTATTCAGGTATGCGCGATAGCGCTCTGATAAATAACCCACTGATAAATACAATAGGCTATCAACAACAACGCACCTTCCCAACGATTGATTTTTCCAGTTTTCCCGGCCCCATAGCCCAGGATAAACAACACAGCGGTAAATCCCAACATGACCGGGAAATCCCTCTGCACAACATTAAGATTCAAAACGCCTGGCGAAATAATGCCGGGCAAGGCGTAAACCGCTAACAGATTATATATATTTGATCCAATGATATTACCAAGCGCCAAGTCGTCTTCTTTTTTCAAAACACTGGTTATTGATGCGGCCAACTCGGGCAGACTGGTTCCCAGAGCAATAATGGTCAAACCAATCACCAAATCACTGACGCCATAATATTCGGCAATATTGACCGCACCCCAGACCAACAGGCGTGAACTCAGCAATAACCCGATCAGGCCTATGACAAAATAAAGCCATGCCTTACCCGTTGACAGCAACCGGGGAATTTCTTCTTCGATTTCCTGGCTTAGAGGATCGCTTTTCCGAGCTTTTTTGGCACTATGAATCAGCCACACCAAAAAAACTACCAATCCAACCAACATCATAAGCCCATCACCACGTCCGTGTGTATAATCGACCGCTGCCAGTGAGTAGCAAAACAAGGAAACGACAAATAATATCGGTAATTCCTTTTTTAACATTTTCGAATGCACAGCAATAGGCATGATAATTGCCGTGCAGCCCAATATCAAACCAATATTGGCTATATTCGAACCCAGCGCATTACCAACCGCCAAACCCGAATTACCCTGCCAGGAAGCAAATGCCGCAACCAAAATTTCCGGTGCCGATGTTCCCAGGCCAACAATTGTCAATCCGATAAGTAATGATGATACGCCATAATTTTTGGCTATAGAAGCTGTGCCAGTAATAAATCGATCAGCCGACCATACCAAAATCACTAATCCGACAAACAACGCTAATAAATTGACCCACATAGATGTTTTGGTTCGAAAATTGCGTATTATGCCATGTTTATATGCATTTTGCTGTCTGATTACAGAAGCCCAAAACAGCAGGCCACCTATTGCAAATTTTTGCCACAACAGCGCTTGAATTTTTTACCACTAGCACAGGCACAAAGCGCGTTTCTGCCTTGATCAATTTGATTACCCAACCTAGCGATCGATTTTACTTTTCCATCCAAATAAAACCACCGCCCAGCCAGTTTGCGGAACCGGCTGATTTCATGCATCACATGCTCTTCCCCGTCGAGCCTGTAAAACGCCTTGAATTCGACGGCGCCTTTGTTGTCGTTTTGCCGTCCCTTTTTGATCATCAATATTTCCAAACCTGTCCAGTCGGCAATATTTTTGGAAAAATCAATTTTGCCAGGGCGCGTACTCTTATCCCATGAAGCCAGTAGATACGCTTCATTTTTTTTTGCAAAAGCTGTGAATCGGGAACGCATCAACGCTTCCGCTGTTGGTGCGATTTGCTGGCCGGAAATATAGCGCTCACAGCACAGATCAGCGCTCAAACCTGAGCCACAAAGACAAAGCAAGCCGGAATCCAATGGAAAAACCTTTAATAACAAAAATAAAAAATATCAATTCATCTGCATGACAACCGCATCAATTTTATGTTGCCGCAGCAATGACCGTGTCTTGTTGACATGAGTCATTTTAGATAACGGGCCAATTCTGACCCGATTCCATACGGTATCCCCGATCTTTGCCCTTTCAATTTTCGATTCAATACCCAATAAAGCCAGTTGTGCCTTCAAACTGTCCGCTTCCCGGTAACTGCGAAAAGAGCCGACCTGTATCATGTAACGGGCTGTTTTTAATTGACCAAACTGTTGTTCATGGCTGCGTGTTTTAATCTCACGCTCTGGCACAACGATCTCTTTTTTTGGCAATAAGGTATAGAATTCAAATTTAGGCTTTTTCTTTTCCAGGCTTTGTTTCGGTTTAGGAGTTTTTTCAGGTTTTTTAGAAGCCTTTCGAGCCGCTGGTGGCAGCTTGATTTGCTGTTCTTCCTTTTCCTGTGGCGCAGTTTTTAAAAAATACAAAAAACCGGCAAACAAACTGATGAGCAAAACAGACGCCCCCCCTTTCCACCAGGAAAGCGGGGAGCGTTTTTGCGCCGGATAACGCTTCCGGTCCTTGGCTCTGTTTTTATAATCTTTAGCCATTACATGGACTCAGGCGTATTAACCTTCAGCAACTCCATACCATTGGCTATAACCTGTTTTACCGCACAGACAAGATTAAGCCGCGCATTGCGCAAAGCCGCATCTTCCACCAAAAAAGTATGAGCATTGTAATAAGTATGAAATTCATTGGCCAGATCACGCAAATACTGGATTAATTTGTGCGGCTCGTATTGTGTCGCCGCCATTTCCAGAACCTCTGGATAACGCGACAAGGTGGCAACCAAATCAACTTCATGATTTTCAGTCAACCGGTGCAGGTTTTCCATGCCAAGCAGCAAATCTCTCTCCCAACCCTTTTCATCCAACTGACGCAGCACACTGCACACTCTGGCATGGGCGTATTGAACATAAAATACCGGATTTTCATTGGTTTTTGACGAAGCCAGTTTTAAATCAAAATCCATATGCTGCTCCGAACGGCGCATCACATAAAAAAACCGGGCCGCATCCCGACCCACTTCCTCACGCAATTGCCGCAAGCTGACAAACTGACCGGAGCGAGTGGACATTTGTACTTTTTCATCACCCCGGTACAATACTGCGAACTGTACCAATAAAATATCCAGTTTGCTGGCATCCCCCCCCAATGCACGTATTGCCGCCTTGACACGGGCAATATAACCATGATGATCCGCGCCCCAGACATTGATTAATTTATCAAAGCCGCGATCCAGTTTATTCATGTGATAAGCAATATCCGAGGCGAAATAAGTGGTTTGCCCGTTTTCCCGAACCACCACCCGATCCTTCTCATCACCCAGCAAACTGGAGGCAAACCAGGTAGCGCCATCTTTCTGATAAAGATGCCCGGCCTCACCCAAGCGTTTGAGCGCTTCGCTGACTGAGCCATCATCCATCAACTGACGCTCGGAAAACCATTCCTGATATTCAATACCAAATTCCGCCAAGTCCTCTTTTATTTCCTGCAAAATCGTATTCAGGCCAATTTGAAACAAATCCCGGTATTGGGAAGAACCCAGCAATGTTTTGGCACGCTCTATCAGGGCATCGATATGCGCCTCCTTGTCACCGCCTTCACTTTCATCGGCTGAAATGTCTTCCGTAACCAAATCAGCCGGCCTGCGATAATCATTTTCCACACTTTTATAAATATCCCGGGCGATTTCCCGAATATAATCGCCATGGTAGCCATTGACCGGAAAAGGCAGAACCTCGCCACACTCCTCCAAATAACGCAACCAGATACTGGTCGCCAAAATATCCATTTGCCGGCCGGCATCGTTAACATAATATTCACGGTGTACCTGATAACCCACTGCTTCCAAAAGATCAGCGACAACCGATCCATAAGCCGCACCGCGACCGTGACCAACATGCAAGGGTCCCGTCGGGTTGGCCGATACAAATTCGACTTGCACCCGCAGCCCCTTGCCAATTTCAGTACGGCCAAACCCCTTACCCTGCTCATGAATGGTTCTGATAACCTGATATTGTGCCTGGGGATTAATAAAAAAATTAATAAACCCGGGACCGGCAATTTCACAACGCTCGACAGCACGGTCAGACGGCAAGGCCTTGACAATCTGTTCAGCGAGTTGGCGGGGATTGGTTGCCGCCGGTTTAGCCAAAATCAAGGCCAGATTGGATGCAAAATCCCCATGCCGGGGATCGCGCGTTCTTTCAATGATGATTTCTGGGACAATGTTTCCTGCAAGTTCTCCTTGTTCCTGTAACAGATTGATTGCCTGCCGCAGCAGAGATTCCAGTTTTTGTTTCATTATTATTTTTAGCCAATCCGGTTGATGAAATTAACGGGCTATTATCCATGATCTTTGCTTTATTTTCCAATCCATCCGCATAGCCAAGTATAATTTCAAGGCATTGATTATCTGAAATTTTTGCCAATTCAGGCAAAAGCCCAAACCGCAATCATAGACGAAAGCACCTTATTTCTGTTATAGTTTCGGGATTTATAGAATCTTTGAATTATTTTCGCACTTGCGCGGCAAGTCGGATTTTTTCACACATCATTTCTGGAGAGAGACACAATGGCAATTAAAATTGCAATCAATGGATACGGTCGTATTGGACGGAATATTTTACGCGCGCTGTATGAATCAGGCCGCACCGATGAGGTACAAATTGTTGCCATCAACGACCTCGGCGATGCTGCAACCAATGCCCATTTGACTCAATACGACACCGTGCACGGCCGTTTTCCGGGCGAAGCCAGCACAGATGGTGATTGCATGATCGTTAATGGCGACAGAATCCAGGTGCTGGCGGAACGCGATCCATCCAAACTGCCTTGGGGAGAACTGGGCATCGATGTTGTCCATGAATCAACCGGCTTTTTTGCTTCCAAGGAAAAATCCTCTGCCCATATCGCTGCCGGCGCCAAAAAAGTTATCATTTCAGCCCCCGGCGGCAATGATGTTGACGCAACCATTGTCTATGGCGTCAACCATGACACCCTGAAAGCATCGGACACGATTATTTCCAACGCTTCCTGCACAACAAACTGCCTGGCACCTCTGGTCAAACCTCTGCATGATACTTTGGGCGTCAAACACGGTTTGATGACCACCATTCACTCCTATACCAACGATCAGGTTTTGACCGATGTTTATCACAAGGATTTGCGCAGAGCCCGCTCTGCAACCCAATCGATGATTCCGACCAAAACCGGAGCCGCTGCCGCCGTTGGCCTGGTATTACCCGAACTTGCCGGCAAACTGGATGGTTTTGCCATGCGCGTGCCAACCATCAACGTTTCCGTTGTTGACCTTACTTTCCAGGCGGCGCGGGAAACCAGCAAGGAAGAAATTGATGAAATTTTGAAAACCGCATCCGAAAGCTCTTTGCGCGGCATTCTGGAATTTAACGACAAACCCTTGGTTTCCATGGACTTCAATCACAATCCGGCTTCATCGATTTACGAATCATCATTGACCAAAGTACTGGAAGGTAACTTTGTCAAGGTTCTGTCCTGGTATGACAATGAGTGGGGTTTTTCAAACCGCATGATCGATACGACCATCGCATTGCATAACGCAAAATAATCGAACTGATGATATTACGAAGAACTAAAATCCTAGCAACCTTAGGCCCGGCCACCGATGCGCCGGGCATACTGGAAGATATGTTTGCCGCCGGTCTGGACGTGGTGCGCATGAACTTTTCCCATGGTGATGCACAAACACATATCAAACGCGCCAACCGGATACGCGAAATCAACCGCAAAACCAACCGCATTGTCGGCATTCTGGCCGATCTGCAAGGCCCCAAAATCCGCATTGCCCGGTTCAAGGAAAACAAGGTTTTTCTGGACGAGGGCCAGGATTTTGCGTTAGATATCAATCTGGGCGAAAACGAGGGCGACAAAACCCAGGTCGGCATCACTTACCAACCACTGGCCACCGACGTCAAACCCGGCGATCGCTTGTTACTGGATGATGGCCGTGTGGTTATGGATGTGATCAATGTCGAAAACATGCGAGTCAATTGTAAAGTCATTGTTGGCGGTGATTTATCAAACAACAAAGGCATCAACTTGCAAGGTGGCGGCCTGTCCGCCTCCGCCCTGACCGAAAAAGACAAGCAAGACATTCTGACCATTGCCGAAATGGGTGCTGACTATGTTGCAGTTTCTTTTCCCCGCTCGGCTGATGATATCCATGAGGCACGCCGGTTACTGCGTGACGCGGGTTGCAACGCGGCTATTGTCGCCAAAATCGAACGCGCCGAAGCCCTGGATGTCATTGATGATATTATCAAAGCCTCCGACGCCATCATGGTCGCACGCGGCGATCTGGGCGTGGAAATCGGTGACGCCAACCTGCCACCGGTACAGAAAGAACTTATCAAGCGATCACGCGAATTGAACCGTGTGGTCATCACGGCAACGCAGATGATGGAATCCATGATCGAAAACCCGATTCCAACCCGCGCTGAAGTGTTTGATGTCGCCAATGCGGTTGTTGATGGCACCGACGTGATCATGTTATCGGCTGAAACCGCAGCCGGAAAATATCCTGTTCAGGCCATTCAGGCCATGGATCGGGTCTGCCGGGAAACGGAAAAACAACCCAGCGTACGTGTATCCGATCACCGGCTGGCAACCCAGTTTGAACGCGTGGATGAAGCTATTGCCATGTCAACGATGTATTTGGCTAATCATACCGAGATTAAAGCCATTGCCGCATTGACCGAATCCGGCGCTACTGCGTTATGGATGTCACGCATCAGTTCAGCGCTTCCTATCTTCGCGTTCACCAGTCATGAAGATACCGCCAGTAAAGTGACCTTGTTTCGTGGTGTATTCCCCATCCTGTTCAAAAACTACACCGATGACCATGCTGAATTGAACAGAAGGATCGTCAACGTCATGCGAGAACGGGGATTAGTCGAAAACGGCAGTCAAATCGTGATCACCAAAGGTGATCTGACCGGCGTGAAAGGCGGTACCAATGCCTTGAAAATTGTCCGGGTTGGCGAAGGCTTGACACCCTGACTGTATTTGCATAAACAAACCGGCTGTTTCCTGCCTGCTCTTTTAAAACTGAAGACAGTCAGGAAACGCCTCGCATTTTCATCCCCCCACCACCGGCCACGTATCGATACACCGCCGGCTGATTTATTCCCCCTTACGTCGTCACACTAACCGCTTCGGGTTGTTTTTCCAAATCAGGAACCTTGTTATAGAAAGGCCATTGCTTGACATGCAGATACTTTCTAATCGGCGTTTTTATAACCGACATACAAAGCGCTATTGAGAACAGGCACCACACAGCCGCATATTCATTTGGATCATTGGTCAACAAATCCGATACAAACGGGCCAATCAAGTAATGAAAACCAACAAACCGCCATGAGCCATAAATGACCGGCATATAAAACGCCACTAGGATATAGGTGAAGGCATGCAAGCCCCAGTCAAAACCAAATAAATAATCCTGCGGCCCGGACATAATACCATTGAGCGGCATCTGCCAGGCGATGTGCCAGTCTCCCGACACCGAACAGGTTTGTGCCCCGCAAAATCCTTCAATACCAATGACACATTCCCCGGCCCAGGCAAAAGGAAACATTTTAACCAGCATCGCCAACGATCCCATCGCGCAGATGGTATAAACCGTTGTTCTGATTTTCAATTTTATCCGTTCCGGGATAAAATACATCGCCACCATATTGACAAAAAAGGGCTGGAAGGCAATATGTAAATACCCGAACAGCGTCAGAATCTGGTTATTCGGGTTATCGCATAGATCAATATAAACATAGGTGGCCGCCTGCAACAGCTCCATCAACGCAAAATAAGTCAACGGAATCCATAATTCCCTGGATTCGCCTTTTCGAGCAACATACACAGCCGTACTAAGACCCACAGCAGCAAGCACTCCGGAAGCTTCACCACTCCAACACATAATTGTTCTCCTCAGTTCAGCACTACTTCATCACTGCGAAAAAATAACACAAGCGTTTATAAAGCAGAG
Source organism: uncultured Methylococcaceae bacterium (assembly GCA_964509475.1). GTDB lineage: Bacteria > Pseudomonadota > Gammaproteobacteria > Methylococcales > Methylomonadaceae > CAZDXJ01. The sequence continues at coordinate 30,605 of CAZDXJ010000022.1, forward strand.
ACCTTAGTTATGACAATATCTACAGCATATTCTGGAAACAGCCTCACACCATCATCCGTAACACCAAATACAGTAAGTGATAAGGACTGACTAATAGCTATACGCAATGTAAATATACCGAGAAACCATCCAGAATAAAACCGGATTATTATAGTACATAGCACAGAAGAGTGAAAAAGTGATTTTTATCCATGCGTTTATATTAATCTCATCCCTTGACAGATAAAATTACCGTCTCAATCAAAACGGTTGACATCATATTTCGGTGTTACGGCATGACGTGCCGAAGAAGCCAGCAGGGGAAATTTTGTAACCCAGATGATTTTCCGGTTAAATTTACCTGAACATGTTCACGCACCTGGATAAGCCGTATTCTCAAGACCTCAAAACAAACCGGGCAGTTACAGCCATATCATTATACTACCCCAAGAAAAAGGACAAAATAAATTTTAAATTATTACAATACAGC
>CAZDXJ010000023.1:0-30988 GCA_964509475.1 uncultured Methylococcaceae bacterium
GAGGAGATAAGTCATGCTTTCAAATGTTCTATTAAAAAGTTGAACATCGCGTTATATATTGTTACCTGCAATCTTCCGGGATATTCATCCGTCGGACGTGTTTTTTATTAGGTTAAGGTGAAAGAGGTGGGGTTTATGGGCAAAAAAACTTTTTATGTTAATTTTTCATTCGTGCTCTTATTTGTCGCGGCTTCGGCATGGGCGCAAAATGATACAACAGTCATTCAAATGACTGCGGTGCGGCAGATGCAGAATGCTGCGGCGGCTTCCGGCGAAATTGATTATGCCAATGCCATTCCAATGCCTTTACCGATGGCGCCGTTTCCATCGCAGCCACAATCAGGCAATGTTCCCGCTTTTTATCAGGCACCGGGCTATGCGCCTGGCGGCAAGGGGTATGGCGTCTCCAGCGGTCGCAACCTTATGCCTGAAGTTATCGTGCCAGCGCAATCCCTGCAATCAGCAAATGGGTTTGTGTCCTTGGAAGCCGGAACCTCAAATCATCCGTTTTCCACATCCCGGGTCGATGCATTCGGCTACCGGCTTTCCCGGAAAGATCCATTTCGACGGGCGGGCAGATTGTTTTTCAAAATCGGCACCCCCTCTTTTGTGTGTTCGGCAGCCCTGATCAAAAGAGGATTGGTGGTTACTGCAGCGCATTGTGTGACCGATTTTGGCAGTCAGCAATTTTTTACCCAGTTTGAATACATACCGGCTTATTCAAACGGCAAATCACCGTATAAAAAATGGAAATCTATAGACGCTTTTGTGGTTTCCTCTTATTTCAATGGTACCGACAGATGCGCTGCCGGTGCCAGTGGTGTTGTTTGTGAGAATGATGTGGCCATCATTGTGTTAAAGGCAAAAAAGAAAAAGGGCAATCGCTATTATGCCGGGGATCTGACCGGCTGGTTTGGCTATCAATGGAATGGTTATTCCTTTGCCAATTTTCTGGGACAATCTGTTACCCAGGTTGCGCAATTAGGCTATCCAGTATCCCATGATGGTGGAGAAATCATGCAACGCACCGATTCCCTAGGATATAGGGATTCAGTTCTGGCCAATAATACCATTATCGGTTCCAGGCAAACCGGCGGTGCCAGTGGCGGTCCCTGGGTGGTCAATCTGGGGCAAAGAGCCAACTTGACAGATGGCACGGTAGCTGGATCGGGGGCGATCGAAAACACGATTGTGGGCGTAACCAGCTGGGGATTTCAGGATTCGTCAATGAAACAGATGGGGGCCAGTCCTTTTACAACGGGAAATATTGTTTCTCTGGTAAATCAGGCTTGCAGTCAATACTCCGCTCAATGCTGAGGGAGAGGTGTATTGTTTTCAATTAAACACTGATGTTACGCGGTTTTAGATTTTTGGCGCTATATACTGTGGAAATATACTGTACAGAAGCCCAAAATACAGTAGGTCTGCGTAACATCAGTAAGTTAGGAAAATGTGATTTGGGTGCCGGTGCGACTTGTCGTACGGTGCGGATAAATCCAGCTCTTCAATGAAGGGCTGGATAAATCCGCACCTACACCCATAGATTATTCAGTCAACAAAAGGGCTTATATAAATCCGATGCCTCCAAACAGTTCTTTTGTTAATGGGTTAATGGGTTAAGGCCTCGATTTTCAATAAAAGAATCCAGTTCTTAATTCGTGTGGCAGGGTGGAACAAGCCCCACACCCTGTTTACGGCAAAGGTTTTCATCACTCGATAGCTAAAAAAATACGGTGCTGGACAACCTTTCTGAACTGTCAAAATCTGGCCGTGTCAAAAAAAGCAATCTGGAAAACTGTCAGATGAGCTTGTTTTTTTTTATGTTTGCACTAAGATTAATGACACAGGTTGTACAGAAGGGATGTTTCGCGGCTTCTTTAAGAAGTTGTGAGCTTTGTGCGTGAACCGGCTGGGTCTGGCAAATTCATAACGTGCAGAATATCCGGAGCCGCAGGCGCTTGGCTTATAGCTGTCAAGTTGTGTACAGTAGCTTGTTTTTATTGAAGTTTGGTTTTTTAGGGAGAGGGGTGTTGTTTAAATTCAAAAAAACGGTTTATCTGATCGTAGCTTTATCAGGAATGGTAGGCTGCATGAATGTTTTAAAGGCGCAGGATGCCGAGCAAATCGTCAGGGGCAGAGCCGCCAGTCGTTGGCAGGCCTTGATTGAAGGACGGCTGGAAACGGCTTATACTTATCTCACCCCTGAATATCGATCACTTTATGATTTTAAACGCTATCGGCGAACAGTGCATGGCGTTGGAGTGTGGCAAAAGGCCGATGTCAACAAAGTAACTTGTGCGGCTAATAAATGTCTTGTCAATGTTGAACTCTATGTTAGAATAAAAGTAGGTAGGGGGTTTAAACCATTGGCATCGCACGGCGCCATTGACGAGACTTGGGTCAGGGATTCGGGAACAGGTGAATGGTTTTATTTTTCCAAACCCTGATGAGTGATAGATAAGGTATAATTTTCAAGGTATTTTTTAACTGTAAGGAGAATAATCATGATAAAGAAGAAATTGGCGAAGTCGATTGGCCGAGCCATGGAAATTGTCGGGATAGGTTTGGCGGGATTATCCGTTTCTCATGCCGCCCCTATGCGTTCTATTGATTACAGGGCCGGTCAGGATTTTACAGCCGATGCTACGTTTATTGACTACTATTACGACGATGGAGCCATTGTCGATCCCATTAATCCCAGTAACAGCGTATCGATGGATGGTGATGCGCAGGTTTTGATTTTTCCGTATTATAATGTGATTGATGATGGCACCAATTTGTTGCAGACATCATTCAATATCCGTAATACTACCGATGGCTACAAGGCGTTACGGCTGCGTTTTCATGAAGCATCCGAATCACGCGATGTTTTTGATTTCAACGTTTATATGAGTCCGCATGATGTTTTTACCTTGACCTTGATGGAAGATACGGCAACGGGCGGGGTTAAAATAGCCACCGAGGATACTTCATGTACCTTTCCGCGTGATATCAATGGAAAAACATTCAAGTTTCCGGCTGGTATTACCGAAATACGCGAAGGATATCTGACGGTTATCGAAATGGCTACAATATCGGCGGGCGCTTATCCTTTTGCCCGACTTGAAATGACGGATGCGGGTGGAGGAACGTTCGTGCGTACTCTGACTCTGGCTGAAGCAATTGAGGCGAAAGGTGAGTCGTGCAAGTTGATTGAGACCTTGTGGGGCGGGCCGCGTGCGACCGGCAGCAATGGTAGCGATCCAGGCACGCCGTTGCCTAACGGTATACCACTGTTTAACCAAGGCGGCGCCCTGTCAGATGCGGGCGTTATAAGCGGTGGCGGTTTGCTTCCGGGCGGTGTATTGGCCTCCTTGAACCGGGCACCAAGCTATGCCGCTCCGGCTACTGCTGGAGCTGGGGCTTTTAATGTGACTGTACCCGTCCCCGGAGGGGCGGCGCCACGCGCTGAGGATGCCTATTTTTACGGTGTGGCCTCACCTAACTGGATGTTGCCGCCAACCGGTGGCTTGGGCGGGACATCCATTATTATGGACATTGCCCGTGGTGCGGCGTTTGTGGCCGATCCAACCCAAATTTCGGGTTATTCGACCAAACCTCAGCATTATAGCCCGAATGACAATGCTTGGGATCAGTTGCCTTCATTGAGTTCCGGTAATATTCGGGTCAGCAGTGTCAGTGTGCGTAACGCCAACGGTCATGATGATGAAATGCAGGTCTATTGGCCCTATGTCAATAATGATTTTGGTAGCCATGGCTCAACCGATGCGAAACCTATAGGTATCAATCCATTCCCGATTGCCCATGTTCTGCAGGCGGCTTCGATTGACAATGAATATTTTATCGATACCCGTTTTAGCGGTGAAACGGATTGGGTTATCACCTTTCCGATGCGGGGGCAGGGTATTTTTAATACCATGAGTTACAATCTTAGCTCAGGGGGGGGATCGGGTTTTGCAACGTTGTCCTGGGGGGTAACGCATCCTAATGATGTGACCGCAGGGCTTCAGCTGTATGATCGGGAAGAACACAAACTTTCGTTCCTGTTTTCGCCAAATGTTGGAACAGCAGCCAGTTTGCCAAGGGAAGTCAATGTTATCGGGTTCCAGAGAGCTGACGGCACACCACCAGGCACAGCGCCAAGCGCAACTTTGCTGTCACCTTCGCCGATGACTTTTAAAATTGCATCCGATCCAAGCGATCCAGCGTTTGCGAACCTGTTTCAAAGTGGTTGGGCAAAAATGGATTTCAGTGCATTTAATCTGAATTTTGCATCAGGATATGGAGCCTTGGCGAATAGTGAACGAGCGCCGGCACCGGCGTTAGTCGTTGGTGCGCCCGCAGGCCGTTGGGATTGGTGGGTTGATTTTACTGGTATTCCACCATCAGCTTTTCCTGTTGCGCCAGTACCTAATCCAGTTGCGCCGGTTATAAATGCACGTGACGGTTTACTGGTTTCGCCGGCAATACCAACTAACCTGGTTCCGGCATTTATTGGTGTTCCAGCCTTTACCGGTGTACCATTGATTGGTTTCGATGCAACACTGGGTGAAACCCCGGCGGCAGGTGCAGGCGTATTCGTTGGCGAGATCATTCCACACCATATCGTGCGTGAACGTCAGAAATAAATTCACCCGATAGGTTGATAATCGCCGCCAGGGATTGATTGTGCGGAAATTTTAAAAAAGGGCGAGTCAGGGACGACTCGCCCTTTTTGCTGTTTAAGCGTATCCAAAGGGTTGTGCATGAATTACAAGTTATTGATAATAAGTTTATTTTTATCCGGCAAGGCATTTTCGGGAACCTTGCTGAGCAATGATAATGGCATACAGGTTGATGAAATCGATGCCGATATCATGTTGAACAACTTGCAAGTTGAACAGCGTGCCGATTTTTTGCATAACCGGCAACAGGTCGAGAAATTTTTGAAAAAATTGTATCTCAACAAGGTTTTGGCCGAACAAGCCCGGCAACAAGGGCTGGGAAAACCTCCCCGGGAAAAGGCGGAATTACAAATGGCGATGGACAATCAGTATATCAATCTGTTGTTGAGAAAATTGTACAAACAGATTGAGCAAAAGGATTTTACAGCCCTGGCGCGTCAGGAATATCAGGTTCACAAGGAAAAATACCGGCAACCTGTTCAGGCGGACGTTTCGCATATCATGGTGGACAAGAAAAAACAGGGCGAACAGAAAGCACGCAAATTGATAGAAGATTTACGCAGCCGATTACAAAAGGGAGAGGATTTTGAAACACTGGCGCAAAAATATTCTGATGACCGGGGCGCCAGGGAAAATAAAGGCCATATCGGTTTGGTAGAGAAGGGTAAAATACTTCCCGAGTTTGACAAGGTTATTTTTACCATGAACGAAGCCGGCGAGATCAGTGATGTGATTGAAAGCGAGCGGGGTTATCATCTTCTTAAATTAAACAAAAAAATATTGTCGCATGTGCCGGAGTTTTCGGAAATAAAGGGAACGATTATAGCGAGTCTGAAAAAAGACTATTTTGAGCAGGAGAAACGGGCTTTGCTGGAAGATGCGGAAAAGCGCCATACATTCAAACTTGATGAGAAAGCTATCGATACCTTCATCGAAAAAAACTTGCAGGCGATTGAGCGTAAAAAAACAGCCGTAGAATAAACTGTTTTTGCCGAACCGGCCTTTTTACAGGCAATGACTGCAAACCTTTTACTCATTTACCGTTACCGCAACGCGCTCAAGCTGTTACTTAAGCGCCATATTACCATGCGTCATAAGGGCACGGTATTGGGTGTGTTCTGGCTGGTTCTGGAACCGTTGTTGATGGTGGTGTTGTATACCCTGGTGTTTTCTGTCATATTGAAGGTTCGCCTGGGCGATGTTGGCGACAGTCCGTATCAGTTTGCCTTGTATTTGATCAGTGCGCTGATGCCGTTTTATGCCTTCCAGGAAGGGGTGATCATGTCCAGCAGCGCTTTGCTGGACAATGCCGATCTGATTAAAAAATCCACGATACCGGCGGTTATTTTTCCATTGGTGGTGGTGCTGGGTTCAATCATAACCGAATGGATTGCCCTGGTTATTGTTGTGTTCGCGGCCTGGCTGTTGACCGGCCAGTTTTCGATGTATTTATTGCTCTTGCCGCTGTTGATGGCTGTGCGTTTCACGATGACTTTGGCCGTTGGCTGGCTGGTGAGTTTCATGACCGTGTTCATCAGGGATTTGTCCAAAACCCTGGGCTTGTTATTGACGATAATGCTTTTCCTGACGCCGGTTTTTTATCCTGAAAAAATGATTCCGGCGCAATTGAAAACCTTCAATCACTACAATCCGTTTTATTATTTATTGGAAGCCTATCGTTCCATCATTATCAAGGGGAGTTTGCCCGATCCAGGGATTTATACAGTCGGTCTGGTTTCCGTACTGTGTGTGTTTATCAGTCTGTTTTTATTCGGCAAGGCAATCAATCGGGCCAGGGATTTTTTATGAGTGCGATCATCGCCAAAAACCTGGGCAAGGCTTATGTCAATTACAAGCATCCGCTGGACAGCCTGAAGGAATTATTGTTCCGGCGCCCGTACCATGAAAAATTCTGGGCCTTGCGGGATGTCAGTTTTGTTTGTCCAAAGGGCAGTGTGCTTGGCATTATCGGTGACAATGGCGCCGGTAAAAGCACGCTTTTGAAAATTCTGGCAGGCACCCAGAGCCAAACCGAAGGTATTTTGCAAATGTATGGCCGGGTGTCGGCGATTCTGGAATTGGGTTCCGGGTTTCATCCGGAGTTTTCCGGGCTGGATAATATCAAGCTAGGTTGTGCGATGCTGGGCCTGGATGAGCGGGAAACCCGGCAGCGCATTCCTGAAATTATCGATTTTTCGGAATTGGGCGAGTTTATAAACCGTCCGGTCAAAACCTACTCATCCGGGATGTTTGTGCGGCTGGCGTTTTCAGTGGTGACTTCGGTTGATCCGGATATTTTGATTGTTGATGAAGCCTTGTCGGTGGGTGATCAGCATTTTCAGAAAAAAAGCATGGATCGCATGATGGTGTTCAAGGAACAAGGCAAGACCTTGTTGTTCTGTTCGCATGGCTTGTATCATGTCAAGGAGCTTTGTCAACAGGTTATCTGGCTGGAGCAAGGCAAAATAAGAATGCTGGGCGAAGCCAACGAGGTGGTTGATGCCTACAAGGATTATGTGCGCATGCAGGAGTCGGCCCAGGTGCAAGTGCCGGCTACAAAACTTGAACGCACGCAGTCTGAAACGAAGTTGATGGCCTGTTTGCTGGAAGCGGAATTGTTGCACGGGCAAACCGATACGGAGGGTCGTTGTTTGTATAAAACCCACCAGGCTTTTGCGGTGCGGGTGACAGCACGCATCAATCCTTCCCTGAACCCGGACGATGTGCATATCGGCGTGATTATCAAACGCAATGATGGCGTGCAATGTTATGGCATCAGCACGGTGCTGGACGCGGTGCATTTATATCCGGTCGCGCAGGAAGAAGGGATTTATGGGGTGCTGTATCATATCGACCGTTTGCCGTTGCTATCGGGTCATTATGCCCTGGAAATCTGGTTGATCGATAGCACCAGCGTACATATTTATGATTCGATGTTTATCTGCTGTCCTTTTGTGATCCGGCAGGACAGCACCGAAGTGGGGGTCAGTTATATCGAGCATCAATGGCTTGAGCCGTAGGTGAGTGTTTTGTTATCACTGGAATTTAAATATCGTTTTTTGATGCCGTTGTTATCGCGGTTACCACAAAAAACCGCCTATCGTCTGGTCAGTCTGTATGCCCGCTTGCAAGCCATGCTGCACCGGCAGGAAAAACAGACGATCATGGAGCAGATGCGTTGTGTGTTTGATCAGGCTGATACAATACAGCTTGAAACCTGGGCGGATTATTTTTTTGGTCTGGTCGAACGGGAGATTCTGGACAGTTTTTTCTTCCGCAGCTTGCATACCCAGGCCCAGATCGATCGCTTTATCCGCCTGCATGATTTTTCTGTCGTGCAAACAGCAAGGGCGCAGGGCCGGCGGGTGATTATCAGCAGTGGGCATTTTGGCCGCTTCTGGATGGCCGGTGTGGGTATGAAAGCACAGGGTGTCAGTGTGGGTACGATCACTCGAGATGGTGGCACAGTCAACCGGCATGGCTTGCCCGATGCCGAATACCGTTTCCGACTGAAAAAACTGGCCTGGTTGCAGGATCGGTTCGGTGGCCCGTTTTTGGTGGAAGGGGATTCAGTGCGCCCCATTTATCGGGCTTTGGATGAGTTTGTGATGGCGGTTTTTATCGATGTGCCTTATTCCCGGAAAAAAAGCGGCTGTATCGAACTGCCTTTTTTGGGCCAAAATACATATTTTCCAATGGGGGTGGCCCGAATCGCCAAGCGTACTCATGCCTTGATTGTGCCTTTTTATGTGTTTGAATCCAGGGACGGCCTGGATGCGCGATTTTATCCGGCACTGGATGCGGAACGGATGGATGAACGAGAAATTATGTGGCAACTGGTTGGTTTGCTGGAGTCGCATATTTTACGCCATCCCGAACAATGGTGGTTGTGGCAAGCATTGCCGCTGATGCGGGTGTCGGTCTAGGTTACAGGTGGCGTTACATAGACTCTGCATGGTAACGAAGTAACGAAAGCGGGAAATGAATCTGCGTTAATGACCCTGGTGGATTGTTTGGAAGGAATCGAATGCCCTGAAAAACAGTATTGTACTTCATGCTGGTGTTTTGAGCGGCCAATTACGTCCATGTAACTGGATTCCGCCAGTCCATGGCGGAATGACGGGTTGGTTTATGGGTTGCGGCTAAAGCCGCACCTACAGTTTTAATTCATTAGCAAAAATTGATTTGCTGGTGTTCTTTGTCATTTTAATGCTTTGTTACCAGCGTTATACCTGGCAAAATCCTTTGGCATATTCTGTGGCGGGGGCTGTTTGGTTGAGTTGCAGCGGGTTTTTCAGCATTGCATTTATTGTATTGTATATTTTACATAGTCAGGCCATGCCTGTTTTTCTTGCCAATATTCTGCAAGGCATTGGAGAAATCGGTTATTCATTTTATTTATTCCATTTTCTGATTATCCGTTATTACCCGATATTTCAAGACCGCTTGCCCACCCATCCCGTTTTACAATTTATCATTATTCTGTTTATGTGTCTGACGGTCGCTGCTTTGTCTTATGTCTGTTTTGAAAAGTCTGGTTTATTGATACGCAAAAGGGTTCTTGCAAAAACAGGCGCATCTGTGAGATGAAATCCGGCATTCCGCACATACGGCGTGCAGTCTCGCGCAGGTGCGTGGGAATGAGTTGAACTTTTGAGAGCCGATCGTGGTGGCCGCCCTGTTACCGGGTTTCGCCAATTCATCGTGGAATGACGGCTTGACAAGAAGCATGGTTGCTTATTATCTACGTCATTCCGGCAGGGATTGCCGGAACCCAGGCCCAGGGATGGAAATCTGGAGGTTTAAAAGCCGTAACCATAACCGGCTAGTAGAACGATTCGTTATAACATTTACATTTATTGATAAACCTTTCGGTCAGTAAATGTATGAAAAATTTGCTCTATTAAAAATCACTTTCGAACAAATTATTGTAAACCTTTTGATGAAACGAACTACTAGGTTACCGTTCCATATGGTTTTCCGTTTCATGCTGTCCGTGCGCCATATTGTGCAATGAGGTAATCAACAATACGCCCGCAACGATCAGGGCGATTTGTTGCAAAGCCGCTTTAAAACCGGTTTTTTTATGCAGCGTTGGAATCAGGTCGGCGACGGCGATATAAATAAAACTGGAGGCGGCCAGGGCAAGAAAATAGGGCAGCCAGGTATGCATGTCTTCCAGTCCGTAATAAGCCATGATGCCGCCGATGACGGTGGTGAAACTGGATAACACGTTATAGAACAGGGCTTTGCTTTTACCGTAACCACTTTGCAATAAAATGGCGAAATCACCGACTTCCTGGGGGATTTCGTGGGCAGCGACCGCCAGGCTGGTGACAATACCGAGTTTGATATCGGTTAAAAAGGCAGCGGCAATCAATATACCATCAACGAAATTATGGATACCGTCACCAATGATGATCAAGGAACCGGCGCTTTTGCCCGGGTTTGAGTGGCGATCGTCGTTGTGTATATGGGCCTCGCAACTGCCGGAATGGCAGTGCCGCCAGATCAGCAATTTTTCCAGCACGAAAAAAACCAGCAGCCCTGCCAGTATGGTGCCGGACAGCATCTGAAACTGCGCTGCCGGCACTTCTTCAAAAGCGTGTGGAATCAGTCCCCAAAACGATACCGCCAACAAGGCGCCGATGGCGAAACTGACGCCATGCGGCAAAAGTTTGTTACGCAGGCCGTCCGGCAACAGCAAAAACAGTGAAGCCGCCAATACACTGAGCACACCGCCAACAGCGGTAAATACAATGATAAATAACAACAGGTTCATACCTTATCCATTTGTGGATTGAAATTCGAGCAGGTTTACAATTTCCAGATCAGACTGGCCATGCGTCCGCTGGTCTGATCGCGCCGATAGGAATAAAACCGTTGCTCATCACAGCAAGTACAAAAGTTGCCGCCATAGATTTTGGTAACACTGGCCTGGTTGAGTGTGATCCGTGCCAATTGATAGATATCGGCCCGCCATTTTCCAGTATCGATTGGCTGGAATGCACAGGCAAATTCCAGGCTTTTGCCAACATAAGCCTGATACACCTCACTGCCCACGGCAAAGCAGCAAGCGCCAATCGCTGGCCCAAGCCAGACCAGCAAATCGTCTTTGGGCAATACCCTCAGCGTATTTTCAACAATGCCGTCAAGCAGTCCACGCCAACCGGCATGAATGGCGGCGATATAGCTTCCATCCGCGGCGCAGATCAGTATTGGCAGACAATCAGCCGTCAATACCGCGCAAACGGTGGCGCAGGCGTTGGTATAACTGGCGTCGGCCTGGCGGGGTTCGGGCCAGTGTCCGGCTTGCAACACCCGGTTGCCATGTACCTGCTCGAGCCAGGCCGGTGTCGCCGGCAGATTCAGAAAACGCGCGAGGTATTGCCGGTTCAATGTAACATGCTGCAAACGGTCGCCGACATGCGCCGCCAGATTCAGGCTGTGGTAAGCGCCTGAACGGATGCCGCCGCTGCGCAGGGTTGTGCCGGCGCGAATATTGGTTGGGGCTGGCCAGTCAGCTTGCAGCCAGTTTTTGTTCATTGTTCCGTAAAGCATCCAATACTTGTCTCATGTCTTCCGGCAAAGGGGCTTCCCATTCGCAATAGTCCTGGTTTTGTGGGTGCAACAAACCCAGTTTGGCGGCGTGTAAGGCCTGACGTTTGAAGTTTTTCAAAACCAGCGCCAATATGTCATCGCATTGTGCGGGCCTCCGAAACCGACCGCCATATACCGGATCGCCCAGCAATGGGTAACGGATGCATTGCATGTGCACCCGAATCTGGTGGGTGCGACCGGTTTCCAATTTGACCCGGATCAGGGTATGGTGGGTAAAACGTTCAATAACCCGGTAATGGGTTATTGCCGGTTTGCCGGTTTCGCGAATGGCGTTACGTTTACGATCGATCGGGTGCCGGCCAATGGGCGCATCGATGGTTCCGCCCGCTGTCATACGGCCCTGGGTTATGGCCAGGTATTGCCGGTGAATGGTTCGTGCCTGTAATTGTTCGACCAGTGCATTATGAGCCGGCAGGGTTTTGGCAACCATCAACAGGCCGCTGGTGTCTTTGTCGATGCGGTGGATCAAGCCGGATCGGGGTAATGAGGCCAGTTCGGGATTCCGGTACAACAAGGCGTTTTGCAGGGTTCCTGACCAGTTACCGGCCGCCGGATGCACGACCATGCCGGCGGGCTTGTTGACAACCAATAAATGTTCGTCCTCAAAGATGACATCCAGGGCGATCGGTTCCGGCTGGCATGTATTGGCCAGTGCCTCGGCTTGTGCATCCAGGCTGATGAACTCACCCCCGTGCAGACGGTCTTTGGCTTTCAAGGTTCGGTCATTGACCTGTACCCGGCCGTTTTTGATCCAGGTTTGCAATTTACTGCGCGAATATTCGGGGAATAAACGGGCCAGTACCTGATCCAGCCGCTGTCCGGCACAGTCATCAGGTACATTTGCTGTCAAATGGTTCATGTCAAGCACTACTGCGGATGAAGTAATTACGTTATACTCTGTCACACTTTCCCTGGCGCTTTGCCGACAAGGTATAAGAGGGTTGGCGCGGCGCTGTTTGCTTGTTGTTTGGGTTGGACAAAGATAAATCTGTATTCGAGTGGAAACGGCGAATCATTTAAAGTGCCTTGTCACTTGTATTTTATAGAAAACGATTAATGATACAACGTGTGACCGATAATATGCGATCATTTTTAACGAAAAATTTATTTCTATTGCTGTTTTGTTTGTCCATGCAAGGTTGTGAAACATTGCGTAACTTCAGCTTTGACCGCAGTGATAAAGACGAATATATCGAGTATGATGCCGAACGTTTTCATAAGGAAGCCAGCGAGGCGATGGAAAATGGCTATTATGCCAAAGCGATTAAACTGTTCGAGAACCTGGAGGCGCGTTATCCCTTTGGCGATTATGCCGCCCAGACCCAACTGGATCTGGCCTATGCTTATTACAAAAATGATGAACCGGAAGCGGCCATCGCTGCGGCTGAACGTTTTATTAAACTCAATCCACGTAACCCGCATGTGGATTATGCCTATTATCTGATTGCGCTGGTCAATTACAATCGTGGTTTCGGTTTCCTTGAGCGGTTTATGCCAACCGATACGTCTCAGCGCGATCCCGCCAATACCAAGGTTGCGTATGATAATTTTGCCGAACTGGTCAATCGTTTTCCGGATAGCCGTTATGTTGCCGATGCGAAAAAACGCATGATTGCCCTGCGCAATACCCTGGCCATGCATGAAATTCATGTGGCGCGTTTTTATATTCAGCGGCAGGCTTACATTGCCGCCGCCAATCGTGCCAATTATGTTCTTGAACATTATCAACGCACACCAGCGGTTCCCTATGCCTTACAGGTTTTGCAGCAGGCGTATGGCAAGCTGGAATTGAATGATTTGGCCAGTGACGCGGTCCGGATTTACGCATTGAATTATCCCGATGGCCCGCCCGTCGTCGAGCGTTCCCAATCCAGTTTTGCCTATAAAGTCTGGGATTTTCTCGGCTTTGATAAATGATGCTGTATTTACGGGTCTTTAATCCACGTCATCCAGATGTTTGAATTTGACCCAGCTGGCACAGGCGACGCCAACGATGACAAAACCGTAACGCACGATAAAACCAAGGATATAACTTTGATTGTGCTCGACGGAATCGCGCAGTGGTGGCGTGACCAGAAAAGTCCACAGCGCGGCGCTGATAAAGTAAGCCAATAAGCCGATGCCAGCCCACTTTACCGGATTTTTTCCTATCGATTGTGCGCTTGTGTAAAACCAGATGGCCAAAGCGATGGCGGCGACTGATCCCAGCATGATAAAACCTCTTTTTATTATGTTTGAAAATTGAGTAGAATCAATTCAGAGCAAGCCCTTTGCCAAAGTATATGACACTTGGCTTGTCCAGTTTGCAAACTTCGCATAATCGGAGTCGAAAAACAAGTTTTATCAGCAATTCTTGGTTTTGAACTATACTGTACGCGGTTACGAATGCGGAAAATAAAGCAAACATCGGGACGAAACGCCTGCCTGTTGCAGACCGGTTTGCCGGGATTGCCCTAAAAAGCCAGGACACAGCGTCAGGTCGATCACCTGCCTGGTGGCAGACAGAGCGCAGCGGATCGGCCAAGGGTGTGAAACGGTGCTTCGTTGCCCAAGTTGGTAGATACCAGGCTACACACAACCGGGTGAGTAGTTACCGTTGTTTTAGCCCTGCTTGTTTCAACGCACTATTCAACGTTCCAGATGGAACATCTACATTTGGTTTTCCAGAAATCGTCACCGTACCCGGTTTTGATTTGTACATGTGACATGGCAGCCGGCCTGGGCGACAGTTCCAGTTCGTGTGTCTGCTAACGGCTGTTTTGGGAAAATTTCCAAACCGGGAATGGCCGGTTTTTATTCCTGGACTTTTTTCTCCAGTTCTTCATGGCTGATATGGCGGACATCTTCGCCCTTGACAATATAGATGACATATTCGGTGATGTTGCAGGCATGATCGGCGATCCGCTCCAAAGCCCGCACCGCCCATAACACATCCAGGGTACGTTTTATATTTCTCGGATCTTCCATCATTTGGGCAACCAGTTGCCGGATGATGCTGACGTATTCGCGGTTTACCTGATCTTCCTGGGCGGTGATGGAAATGACATCCTCGATGTTCAGGCGGGCAAAGGCGTCCAGTGAGCGATCCAGCATGTCCTTGACCAGATTGGCTAAATGCTGTACTTCAAAATAACCGTGCTGCTGTTTTTCAAAATCCGATAAATGAATAGCGATTTGGGCGATGCGTTCAGCTTGATCACCGATCCTTTCCAGCTCGGTAATGGCTTTGACAATCGCGATCAACAGGCGCAGATCAAACGCGGCCGGTTGGCGCCTCGCCAATATGGTCATACATTCTTCGTCGATGCTGATTTCCAGGGCGTTGACTTCCTGATCCTGCTGAATGACCCTTTCCGCGGTTTCCATATCACCGCTCATGAACGATTTAACTGCCTTATCCAGTTGTTGTTCGACCAATCCGCCCATGGTCAAAACCTTGTTGCGGATATCTTCCAGTTCTTCATTAAATTGCCGGGAAATATGATGCCCGATCTTGTTATTATCCATCGGTTAATTACCTGTATCAATTTGATTTGAGCGCGTGCCTGTTGAAAGTTATATCAGCCTCAACCATAACGCCCGGTAATATAGTCTTCGGTTTGTTTCTTTTTGGGTTTGGTAAACAATTGGCTGGTGCTGCCAAACTCGATAAGCTCACCCATATACATGAAGGCGGTGTAATCCGAGACACGGGCAGCTTGCTGCATGTTATGGGTCACGATGACAATGGTATATTTTTCCTTGAGTTCATTGATCAGCTCCTCGATTTTCAAGGTTGATATCGGATCCAGCGCTGAAGCCGGTTCATCCAGTAACAAGACTTCCGGTTCAATGGCAATGGCGCGGGCGATCACCAGACGTTGTTGTTGTCCGCCCGACATGCCCAGCGCGTTATCGTTCAGGCGATCCTTGACTTCATCCCACAGCGCCGCGCCACGCAGCGCTTTTTCGACGGTTTCGTCAAGTATGCGCCGATCATTGATGCCTTGAATGCGCAGGCCATAGGCAACATTTTCATAAATGGACTTGGGAAATGGGTTGGGTTTTTGAAACACCATGCCCACCCGCCGCCGCAATGCCGCAACATTGACCGATTTATCATAAATATCCTGACCGTCTACAAGTACCTGACCCTTGATTCTAACATTGTCTACCAGATCATTCATCCGGTTGATGCAACGCAGCAGTGTGGATTTGCCGCAGCCGCTGGGTCCGATATAGGCGGTCACTTTTTTGTCGGGGATTGCCATATTGATGCCATGCAACGCTTGTTTTTCTCCATAGAACAAATCCAGGTCATGGATATGAATGCAGGTCTGTTCGGTCGATAGATCTGTGCTGTCCCGGTTTCGGGAAATGACATTGACATCGATAGCGTGGGTAAGGACTTGTTGTGTGACCATAGTTTTATGCAAAATAAATAAAATCAGGACAGGTTTATAAGTTAATTTTCCAATGCACGGTATTTTTCACGCAAGTTGTTGCGGATTGCGACTGCGGTCAGGTTCAAACCAACGATCACCAGCACCAGCAGCAGCGAGGTCGCATAAACCAGTGGTCTGGCCGCTTCGACATTGGGACTTTGGAAACCGACATCATAAATATGAAATCCCAGATGCATGAATTTTCGGTCTAAATGCAAAAAAGGAAAATTGGCATCCAGGGGCAGGGAAGGCGCCAGTTTGACGACGCCAACCAGCATCAGTGGCGCGACTTCGCCGGCCGCTCTGGCTACGGCCAGAATCAAACCGGTCATCATGGCCGGACTGGCCATGGGCAATACCGTGCGCCACAGCGTTTCCGCCTTGGTTGCGCCCAGGGCAAGCGAGCCTTCACGGATGGATTTGGGGATGCGTGACAAACCTTCTTCGGTGGAGACGATCACCACCGGCAGGGTTAGCAAGGCCAGCGTTATCGAGGCCCATAAAATTCCAGGGGTGCCGAATGTCGGCGAAGGCAGGGCTTCGGGAAAAAACAACCGATCGATATTACCGCCCAGAATATAAACAAAAAATCCCAAACCGAACACGCCGTAAACAATGGAGGGCACACCGGCCAGATTATTGACCGCAATACGAATCAAACGGGTGACAAAACCCTGTTTTGCATACTCGCGTAAATAAACAGCGGCAATAACGCCAAACGGTGTCACCAGTACCGACATGATCAAAACCATCATGACGGTACCGAAAATGGCTGGAAAAACGCCGCCTTCGGTGTTGGCTTCGCGCGGATCATCACTCAGAAATTCCCAGAATTTGGCTGCATAATAGCCGATCTTGGCAAACCCATTCATCGTGTTGGGTTGATAGAGGCGGACGATTTTTTCAAGAGGAATTTCGTGGACTTGTCCACTGGCAATCTTGAATACCAGGGTTGTGCCGCGCAGTTTTTGATAGCGTTCGGCCAGCTCCCGCTGCAAGTTCTGGTATTGTTCATCCAGTTGCTGTTTGTCTCGGGCCAGGCGCTGTTGGGCGGATGTATCCCAGCGCTGCTCCAGTTGCAGTTTTTTTTGCCTCAGGCGCAGACGTTCCAGGGCGTAATTGATTTTGCCAATTTCTTTTTTCTGTAAATGTTCGATCTGGGCATGAATTTGCAAGACTTGTTGCAGACGTTTGTTGGCCTCAGTCCAGGCGGTTTTACCTTCGGCAACAATCCGCCCTCGTTTTTTGACGGCTTGTAAAAAACCGTAAAAATTGCCCCATTCCCGTCGTTCAACAACGGTCAGGTCTTCGGGATATTGCAGATGTTGAATGTTTTTTGCCAGAATCCAGCGAAAATCCCGGCCGCTGATATCGCGGTTGCCGGTTTTAAGCTGGTATTGAATTATTTCGGCTTCCCCCTTGACCGGGTAACCGGCATCGCGGGCACGCTGCGCCGATATTTCATCGGTTTCGGTGATTTCTCCAATCAGCGTGATGGTTGAGCCGTTCTGCAAATATTGCAGTTCAGCGACCTGAGAGGGCCAGAAATAACCCAAACCGCGCACGGCAATCATCAGTAACAAACCAAAAACCAGGATCAGGCTGATGCTGACTGCGGCGGCGTTTAACCAGACCCAGGGGGCTCCGCTTTTAAACCAGGCACGAATCATAATGAACTGTATTTTTTACGTAAGCGCTGACGGATCGATTCCGCCAGTGTATTGAAAACAAAGGTGAATAAAAACAATACCAGGGCGGCCAGAAACAAGACCCGGTAATGGGTGCTGTCGACTTCGGATTCCGGCATTTCCACAGCGATATTGGCGGAAAGGGTGCGCATTCCCTGAAAAATACTCCAGTCCATAACCGGGGTATTGCCGGTGGCCATCAGTACGATCATGGTTTCCCCGACCGCCCGGCCAAAACCGATCATCACGGCTGAAAATATACCCGGGCTGGCGGTCAACAGTACCACTCTGACCATGGTTTGCCAGGGTGTTGCCCCCAAGGCCAGTGAACCTATGGTCAGGTGTTTTGGGACGCTGAAAATGGCATCTTCGGTAATGGAAAAAATAGTCGGTATGACCGCAAACCCCATTGCCAGGCCGACCACCAAGGCATTGCGCTGGTCATAGCTGATGCCCAGGGTTTCGCTCAACCACAAGCGTAAATCGCCGTTAAAACACAGGTTTTGTAACGGTTCGCTCAATGCAAACGCCAGCCAGCCACTGAACAGAATGACCGGTATCAATAAAGCCGCATCCCAACCTTCGGGTATCGCATTACGTACCGGTTTGGGTAAAAATTGCCAGGCAAATGCAAAACTCATGATGCCGATTGGAATGACCAGCAACATCGAGAAGATGGCCGTCAGGTGTTCCTCGACATACGGCGCCAGCCATAAACCGGCCAGAAACCCCAGGATTACGGTGGGCAAAGCTTCCATGATTTCAATGCTGGGTTTGACCAGGCGGCGCATTTTGGGGGCCATGAAATAAGCGGTGTAAATCGCCCCCATAATCGCCAGCGGAACCGCGACCAGCATGGCGTAGAAAGCGGCTTTCAAGGTGCCAAACACCAAAGGCGTGAGGCTGAATTTGGGTTCAAAGTCATTGCTGGCGGATGAGGATTGCCAGATATAATCCGGTTCTGGATAACTTTCATACCAGACTTCCTGCCAGATGGATTTCCACGACACTTCCGGGTGTTGGTTGTCAACATGCCAGACATGGAGCTGTGCCGCTGTATCCTGCAAGATGAAGGCGCTGGCGCGGGGGGACAGGGTTAATTGAACCGGTTTTGCCGGGCTTATTTTTTTCTTGATCAGTTCTCTTTCTGCGGTGGCATGATAAATACCGATGACACTTTGATCATCAACGACGATGAATCCCTTGCGCCTTTGCTCCATGACAATAGCGCGAATCGCCTGCCCGGAAACCTTGAATGCGCGTATTTTACGCATGGCTGGCCGGTTGTGTTGATCGCGAACCAGACTCCATTGCGCGACCAGGCCACTGCTGTCGCCGATCAATAACGAAATTTCACCGGTCAAAAAGGCGATATGGGTAATACGCTGGCCGGCATCGACAACATTCAGGGATTGTTTAAGTTGCGGGCGTTGTTTGTCAGCGATATCGAAAAAGCTCAACTGACCTTTCGCATTGGCCAGGTAGAGGTGACGCTGTTCCTTGTCCAGCAGGATAGACTCGATATCCGGTTCCGGCACATCGATTATCGAATGGCTGGCCTGCCACTCAGCCTCATCGTCAAACAAGGATTCTTCTTTTTCAAAATGACTCAGGGTGAAGCGTTGATCGGTGGTTTTGGCGATGATTGTAGCGCTGTCTTCGTCCATGCTGATGGCGATTTTTTCCAGCGCGGCACCGTTTTCATCAATCAGCACAGGCTCCTGACCCAAAGGATAGATAAGCCCGGGAGTAATCAGGCGTTTGTCATTTGGGTAGGATATTTTGTATTTTTGTTGGGCGACAATGGCCCGGCCATCGCTTAAACCATAAATGACGATACCTGTCGCCGGACTGCCTTGGGCAAAGCTGGTGATGGACAGACCTTCGGGAACGGGGATTTTTTCGGTTAACAGGGTTTTGCCGGTTTTTACGGTAAAAAACACAGCGTTTCCGGTGTCGGTGAAACGTACACCGACTTCATTTTGCTCTTCCATGGCCAGCAGCAAGGTTTGGCCGGCCTTGTCTTCGGGTACCGGGTATTGACTGACCGGTTCGGCTTCGGCAGCGACAAATAACGGAAACACGACGTATAAAAGATAGAAAAAAATCAACACAATCGCGGCGATGACACTCAAACCGCCGGCCACGACAAAAACAGCGGCGAGTCGATCCTTGAACAATCGCCAACGTTGATAAAGACTTACGCTGTGCGTTTCGGAAAATACTGTTTTATTTGACACGGAATCATCAGAAAATATTGATGTGGAAAAATGGGTATTTAGTCTGGGTTTTTGTTTTTAGAGCTTGTTTCCGGCAAACACAATGCATCTTTATCGAACAGCCTTTTTTGATATAGCCTTGTTTCCGGGACGATGCCGGCTAACTGCGTTGTGGCAGGCTCTGCCGCTATATCCTTAACCTCAGTTCTAAATGTAAGTTTTTGTGGTAACAGCCCATCCCGCAGCCATCTGGAAGCAGTCAAACAGTTACCTTTGTTTTTGTTTATGATAACACGTAAATCAAAAAAACAATGCGCCGGAGGTCGGTATTGACCTCGGCGCATTGACGGCAACATGCTTAAACAAAAAGGGAAACGGCAATGTTGCCGGAAACTCCGTTTCGTTGCTTTCCTTGTGTCACTGTGACTGTCCCTGGTTTTATAGTTCAGTGCAAAATCCTTGTACAATCATGCCTGATGTATCAGTCCGTTTATTCTCCTTTTCCATTTTATTCGATTGCCGCCAAAGCTTTGGCAACAACCTTTGCTGGTAAAGGAATATAACCGTCTTTGATGACAACTTGTTGACCGGATTGTGACAATACCATTTTGATGAATTCTTTTTCCAGTGGTGGCAAAGGCTGGTTTGGATGTTTGTTGACATAAATGTACAGAAAGCGGGCTAACGGGTAGCTGCCGGTTACCGCATTCTCAGGCGTCGCTTCAATAAAATCCTGACCGGCTTTTTTGGCTAAAGGTACAGTGCGTACGCCGGAAGTTTTGTAACCGATGCCGGAGTAACCAATGCCATTGATGGATGATGTGACCGATTGCACAACCGAGGCGGAACCGGGCTGTTCATTGACATTGCTTTTGTAATCGCCCTTGCACAAGGCCTTTTTCTTGAAATAACCGTAGGTTCCGGATACCGAGTTGCGGCCGTATAACTGGATGCTGCGATCTTTCCATGCGCCTTCCAGGCCAAGTTGTCCCCAGGTGGTGATATCGGTTTCATAACCGCATTTACGGGTAGATGACATAACCGCGTCCACTTGTGGAATGGTCATGCCTTTAATCGGGTTGTCCTTGTTGACATAAACCGCCAGGGCATCGATAGCAACCGGAATTGCAGTCGGCTTGTAACCGTATTTTTTTTCAAACGCGTCGATTTCCTTGTCTTTCATTTTACGGCTCATCGGACCCAGGTTTGAGGTGGCTTCGGTCAGAGCCGGAGGCGCGGTCGAAGAGCCGGCGGCCTGAATCTGGATGTTGACGTTTGGATAGATACGTTGAAACGCTTCCGCCCAAAGTGTCATCAGATTGGCCAGGGTATCGGAGCCGACACTGGATAAATTGCCTGAAACGCCGCTGGCTTTTTGGTATTCAGGAATGTCGGCGTCCACGGTTTGCGCAGCCGAAACGGCACCGGCCAGCAAAGACAGAAACAGAACGATAACAGGTAAAAAAGAATTTAAATTTTTATTTCGCATGGTTCGTTTTATTGCAAATAAGCTGTTTTAAAAGTACCAGTCTATGTCCGTTTTGTGACAGTTTTATGACAAAGCCTAAAAACGAACTTTTAAATGTGATACAGAGCGGATTAATGCGGAAAATAAAGCAAACATCGGGACGAAACGCCTGCCTGTTGCAGACCGGTTTGCCGGGATCGCGCCCTGCCGGGTTGAATAGGGCATATTCCGTAAAAACAAATACTGAATGGGGTAGGTGCGGAACCCTGAATACGGCACAGCACAAAGCCGATCACCTGCCTGGTGACAGACAAGAGCGCAGCGGATCGGCCAATGCCCTGGAACGGCGCTCCGTTGCCCAGCCCTTCCACGGAAGGGCTGGGCTTGCATAATTTAGGATGTTATGCAGAACGACAGGAATGTATTCACGTGTCCTGATAAATCAATGACCTACGCCGGCTACAACACAACCGGGTGAGTAGTTACTTTCGTGGTTAATCCATTTGATATTCAAAATTCGCAAACCTGTCTGCCAACAGGCAGATGTGGCCGCGTGCAGTATAATCAGGTGCCAGGCCGGTTTTTTTTGCGATACAGAGCCGAGATATCCTCATCACCGTAACCTTGTTGCATCAGCTGTTGATAATCGTCCAGGGTTTTGTCCAGTAAATCGCTGATAACGCGGTTTTGGCGGGCGATTTTTTGGCAAATTTTCAAATCCTTGTGGTGTAACGCCAGTTTGAAACCCGGAGCGAAGGAACCTGCCACCATACTGGGCCCCCGGTGTTGCAGAAACCAATTGCCGGCGGCGCCGCCGCCAAGGACTTCGATGACTTTGCCCATCGGTAAATCCAGAGCTTTGGCAAAGGCCAGAGCTTCTGTAACCGCCTGATTGATACCGGCCGCCATAATCTGATTGACCGCTTTACAGCCCTGGCCGGAGCCGCTTTTTCCCATCCATTCAACCCGTGCCGTAATTGCTTGTAACAGTGGACTCAGGTTTTGCAGGGCCGTCCGATCACCGCCGACCATCATGACCAGGCGGCCATTTTTGGCGCCTTCAACACCACCCGATACCGGCGCATCGAGGAAGAACGCCTGTTTTTCGGTCAACAGGGTTGATGCTTCGATTGCCGTTGCCGGACTGATAGTGGACATATCGATGACGATTGTACCGGCTTGCAGGCTTGCCAGCATGGTATTGACGATTGCCAGAACATCCTCATCAGCCGATACACACAAAAATATGACATGGCTTTGCCGGGTCAGGTCGGCAATGTTTTCAGCGACATGGATCGGAAATTCACCAGCCAGCGTTTCGGCTTTGGTTTTTGTCCGGTTCCAGACATTGTGCAGACAGCCGGTTTTGGCCAGATTGCGGGCAATGGGCATACCCATTGCGCCCAGGCCGATAAAACCGGTTTTCATTGTTTGCCTGGCTTGAGTCATCATCATGGCAAGGGTTGAGTCAGGCGCATTTGTGCTTCACGATATTTTTCCGCTGTTTTACGAATAATTGCTTCCGGTAATCTTGGTCCAGGTTCGGTTTTGTCCCAGTCCAGGGTTTCCAGGTAATCGCGTATGAATTGTTTGTCAAAACTGGGTGGGCTGGTGCCGACCTGGTATTGAGCCAGCGGCCAGAACCGGGAAGAGTCCGGGGTAAGCACTTCATCGATCAGAAATAAATTACCCTCCTGGTCCAGACCAAACTCAAATTTGGTGTCGGCGATGATAATACCGCGCTGTTTTGCGTAGACAGCGGCCTGGGTGTACAGTTCAAGGCTGATGGCACGGACTTTTTCAGCCAGGCTCCGGCCCAGCAGGTCAACGGTTTGTGCGAAAGAAATATTTTCATCGTGCCGACCTTGTTCGGCTTTGCTGGATGGCGTATAAATGGCCTCGGGTAATTGCTGGGCCTGCTGTAAACCCTGAGCTAACTCAATGCCGCAAACAGCCCCGGATTGTTGATAATCTTTCCAGCCGGAACCGATGAGATAACCCCGGACAATGGCTTCCACGGGCAAGGGCCGTAATCGTTTTACGATAATCGTGCGCTCTTCGATCGGGTCACGTTCGTGGGCATCGGGTAGTACTTCCGGCAGCGCTATATTGGCCAGGTGGTTGGGGATTATCGAGGCGGTTTTTTTAAACCAGAAATTGGAAACCTGGGTTAAAACCTTACCCTTGCCCGGAATCGGGTCCGGCAAAACAACATCAAAAGCGGACAGCCGATCGGTGGTGACGATGAGCAGATGTTGTTCGTCGATTGCGTAAATATCCCGCACCTTGCCGCGACTCAACAAGGGCAAACGGGTCAATGAGGATGCGAAAAGCGCTGCAGGGGCGGTCATGGCGTATCTTTTCTTCCGTTATAGAGTCAAATAGAGTAAGTTTAACATTTTTTATTGATGTGAACGACGAGAGCAATGAGTTGGTTAGGTAAAATTCTTGGTGGGGCTTTTGGATTTTTTATGGGCGGGCCATTGGGAGCCATGTTAGGCGCGGCGGTTGGACATCAATTCGATCTGGGTATGGATAATATGGAAAGGCTGGGCACGGAGCAGCTGAATCCGGGGGAGCAGCGGCGTGTGCAAATGGCGTTTTTTAGCGCGACATTTTCCGTTATGGGCCATATTGCCAAAGCGGATGGACGGGTTACCAAGGCTGAGATCAACATGGCTGAACGGGTCATGGATCAGTTAATGATCTCAGGAGAGATGCGGCAAACAGCAATTAATCTTTTTCAGCAAGGGAAAGCGGCGGACTTTCCTCTGGATGAGGTATTGCAACAATTTCTCAGGGAATGCCAGCAGCATAGAAACCTGTTGCTTATGTTTATCGAAATACAGATTCAGGCGGCTTTTGCCGATGGCCGCATCGATGCGCTGGAAAACCGGTTATTATCGCATATTTGCGCACGATTACGGATATCCCGTTTTGAATATGAATTGCTCAAAAAACAGATACAGGCGCAGCAACGGTTTTACGGACAGGGTTATCAACAGGCCAAAACCCGGCGCCAGCCCCGTCTTGATGATGCTTATGCGGTATTGGGCGTTGATGCCCGATCCAGCAATGATGAAATCAAAAAGGCTTATCGGCGTTTGATGAGTCAGAATCATCCCGATAAGTTGGTTGCCAAGGGGTTGCCGGAAGAAATGATGAGGCTGGCCAAGGAAAAAACCCAAAAAATCAGAAAGGCCTATGAGGTTATTCGGGAAGCCAGAAAGTTTTAGATGCTTTGAATGGCTATGTAATGGCTTACGCGATTACGAATGTGGAAAATGAATCAGCCATCGGCAGGAAACGCTTGCCGGAACCACCCAGCCCCCTGTTTTTTTAGGTATCGAGGTAACGACTCACCCGGTTGTGTTGTCGCCGGCGCAGGTCATTGATTGATCAGGATACGTGCATACATCCATGGCGTTCTGCATAACATCCTAAGTTATGCAAGCCCAGCTCTTCCGTGGAAGGGCTGGGCAAGCCTGATAAATCAACAACCTGCACCGGCTTTTCAGAGGGGGTGAGTCGATACCTCTAAGTTATTTTAAAAACCAGGATATCCATTGTTATGCCTCACAGCCAGCCATTAAGTTAAGCCGTTTTGTTGAATTTGGTGATGGAGGGTAGGTGCGGATTTATCCGCACAGTGCGAATCTCCTGTATGCCGCCAGGCAGACCAATGGACAGGTCCCCAATTCGCCTTTTTTAGTCCAGTGGCAGTGGTGCGGAGATGATGTGTCAGCGGGATTATCTGTCAAAAGGTTTGCATGATGCGCTGATTGATTGCAGTTCAAACCGGGTGGTGGAGGATAATCCTTCAGCGATCAGGGGGCTGTGATCGGCTATACTGATAGCTTGTTCCAGGTTAAATATGAAGGGAGTAAGAGTGGATTTACAAAATATGACAAAGCGGATAGCTCTTGGGTTATTTGCAATGCACATGGGCGGCTGTGCTATAACACCGCCGGCGGATGGCCCGGTCAGTCGTGAAAAATTGTTGCTGGAAGCCGGCTTCCAGAAACATGTTGCCGATAGCCGGGAAAAAACGGCTGACTTGCAATCCATGCCTCAACATGAGTTGTTCTTCCGGGAACAAGGCGGTAGCTTCAATTATTTGTACGCAGATGCCGAGGGTTGTCATTGCTGGTTTACCGGAACCCGGCAGAACCTTCAGCGTTTCAAGGCGCTCAAGGCGGTTGCGGAGCAATCAGCCCGGAAAAAACCGAGTCCGGCTCTGGATTGGTATTGGCCGTAAATTATGGCCAAATTTGTTGCTTCCAGGTGGCAGTGTTACCTGGCTTTATTGTTGATTATCAGTGGTTGTGCCACGGCGCTTAAAGTCATTGATTATCACGAACTGTACGGCCCGGCCGAACCCAGGCAGCGGATTCTGCCGGTGCAGGCTTATCGGCATGAGCTTGCTCAGGGCAAGGTTTCATTTGCCGATGAGATCAAACCGGTTCTGGATTCCCGCTGTGTGGTTTGTCACAGTTGTTACGATGCGCCTTGTCAATTGAAGCTGAATTCCATGGAAGGTCTGGACAGGGGCGCGAGCCGGCAAAAGGTTTATGATGGCAAACGGCTTGAGGCGGCCCGTCCGACCCGGTTGTTTATTGATGCCGGCGATACCTTTTCCTGGCGGCAGCGCGGGTTTTATCCGGTTTTGAATGAGCGCGAGCAATCGGTGACGGCGAATCTGGATAATTCGCTCCTGGTCAAGATGCTGCAGTTGAAACGGCTCTATCCGCTGCCGAAGAGGGATAAACTTGATGATGTGTTTGATCTGGAGCTCAACCGTGAATTGCAATGTCCGGATATCGATGAATTTGCTGGTTTTCAGCACGATCACCCGTTATGGGGTATGCCTTATGCGATGCCGGCGCTGACGCTGGATGAAGAATACACATTGCTAAAATGGGTAGAACAAGGCGCTCATACCGGGGTAAAACCGCCTTTGTCGCAACAGGCGCAAGCGGCGATCAGGTTGTGGGAAAACTTTTTCAATGGCGCTTCGCTGAAACAGAAACTGGTGGCGCGTTATATTTATGAACATTTGTTTTTAGGGCATCTGCATTTCCAGGGCCATCCCGATCAGGAGTTTTATCGTTTGGTGCGCTCTAAAACGCCACCCGGTACGGCTATTGAAGAAATTTCGACAGTACGGCCGTATGACGATCCGGGGATTGAGCCGTTTTATTACCGTCTGCGCCCGGTTACAGCAACGATTGTTGATAAAACCCATATTGTTTATACCTTGAGCCGTGAAAAAATGGCGCGGTGGCAGGCGCTGTTCTTTCAGCCTGATTATAGCGTTTCCCGTTTGCCGCCGTATAAAACAGAATTGGCCGCCAATCCGTTCAAGACCTTTCAGGATATTCCACGCACTTCCCGTTATAAATTTTTGTTGGACGATGCTGCTTTTTTTGTATCCGGATTTATCAAAGGTCCGGTATGCCGGGGCCAGGTGGCGCTGAATGTGATCAGGGATCGTTTCTGGGTCGTGTTTCTGGATCCGGAACTGGATGCAAAATTGCAAATCACCCGGGAATTTGATCAGTTTCTGGCGGCACAGGATTTGAGTTTACCGGCCGGGGATGGCGATCAAATCGGTTTGCTCAAATGGCGGCAATTCGACCGTTTGGCCAGCGATTATTTACAAAAGAAAGAGAAGTTTGCCAACTGGATTTTCAATCACTATGGCGGCGTGCGGTTAAGCGCTATCTGGGATGGCGGTGGCCACAACCGTAATGCCGCGTTGACGGTATTCCGGCATTTTGACAGCGCTACCGTTGTACAAGGGTTTATCGGCAAAACACCGTTGACGGCCTGGGTGGTTGATTATCCGATTTTTGAGCGGCTCCATTATTTGCTGGTTGCCGGGTTCAATGTTTATGGCTCGTTGGCACATCAATTGGCGACACGCAGTTATATGGATTATTTACGCATGGGAGCGGAAAACAATTTTTTAAGATTTATGCCCAGGGCGCAGCGTAAAACGATTTATGATCAGTGGTACCGGGGTATTACCGGAAAGATGGCAACGGTTTTTCACAAGCCGTTCTATAGCGCCGGTTATGAAACCGGCATCGATTATCAAACGGATGCGCCGAAAACGGAATTTTTTGCACGCCTCAGGACACGTTTTGGCCGGGCTGCCGGTGCAGTCGATTACCTGAATGACTGTGGAAAAAGCGCTTGCATACGGCCTGGAGCGAACGATGTACAGCGTCAGGCGGATCAGCAGATGGCTAAAATTGCGCAGCTGCACGGCGCGTTTTTGGATATATTGCCTGAAATTTCATTTGTGCGGGTGAAAACCGATCCGGGTGAGGATGATTTGGTTTACACCTTGTTGCTGAACAAGGCGCTGAAAAATACCGCCATCATGTTTCTGGAAGATATGCGCAGGCTTCCCGATGAAGATCGGGTGACGGTTGTTTCCGGGTTCGTCGGCAGTTATCCGAATTTTTTCTTTGTTGTGGACAAGTCGCAATTAGCTGAATTTGTTCATGACATACAATATGCCCGGACAGAACAGGAACGGGAAAATTTTTATAAAATCTATGGCGTCCGGCGTACCCGGAATGATATTTGGACACAAATGGATTGGTTCAATGTTCAACATAAACGTTATCGTGGTTTGTCAGCCGGAATTTTTGATATAAGCCGGTACCGGAATTTGTGAACGTATCCAGTAGCTCCAGCCCCCTGCGATCAGCCCGGGAAGGGAGGGGGTGGCCGGGGTGTTGTATCCAGTTGTAAATATCCTGCCAGACCAGAGGAGCCTGCCGATCACGCAGCAGCATATGGTACCCTTGCGGATACAAAGCCAGGGTTTTGGATTGTTGTCTATTGCGCATGAATTGGCGTAGAAATGCTGTGGTTGCCTGCATCGGAATGATTTGGTCGTGCTCACCATAGAGCAAAAGTGTTGTTTGTCTTGTATTTTCAGCCGCCAACAGGGCAGCATCCATCAAATTGGCCAGGCCATAAATGGCATCGATCCGGGTTTCCTTGATGACCAAAGGATCGCGGCTTAATGCGTTCAACATTTCGATATTATCCGATGCCTGTATTTCCAGGCTTGCTCCGGTTACGGTCAGCCAGGGCAGGGTATGGGCCAATGCCGATAATAAAAACCGCTGATACCAGGGCATGGTTTGGCGGGCCCAGACCGCTGGAGCGGCCAGGATAAGGCCGTTGATCGGCAGGTTCGGGTAAAATGCCGCCGTGACGATGGCTACGGCACCACCCATGCTTTCGCCTAACAGAAACAGGGGTAAGTCTGGGTGCTTCTCCCGAACCCGTTGTACAAACAAATGGAGATCTTGTTTATACGCCTCAACACCGCTCCAAAATCCAGGCTTGGGGCTGGCGCCAAAACCACGTTGGTCGTAGGCATAACAATGAATACCCTGGTTTTTGAAATAACTGCCGGGTTGCTGGAAAAAATTACTGTAATCGTTGAAACCATGCAGAGCAATCAATACCGCTTTGGTTTTATCGGGTTCAGGCGACCATTGTTTTAATGGCAAGGCAGTGCCATCGTAGCTGACAAAACGATCATCCAGAATAGAACCGGAAGTGGTGCGTTGTCCGGGCGGGTGGAGCATGGGTGTACATCCGCAAAGCCAGGTAAAAACAGCCAGCAGAAAAAAATGCTTTTTGGTGAATGGATTGAATTGAGGCATAATATCGAATAAATTCATTTTTTCAAGCAGTACGCTTTAATGAACAGAACCCAGCTTGTCGGCTGTGGTTTTGGATTTGTAGTCATTCAAATAAAGTAACGACTCACCCGGTTGTGTTGTCGCCGGCGCAGGTCATTGATTGATCAGGACACGTGCATACATCGCTGTCGTTCGGCATAACATCCCAGGTTATGCAAGCCCAGCTCTTCCGTGGAAGGGCTGGGCAAGCCTGATAAATCCACAACCTGCACCGGCTTTTCAGAGGGGTGAGTCGATACCAAATAAATTTACATTGTTTTTGCTTGAAATAATAAAAAAATTCAACGATAATAACCGGCCTTTCAGCAATTTTGCTGAAACATTATGGTTACCGTGTCGGTTCTCTCGCAACGATACGCTGTCAACCCCGTCAGGCCCGGAAGGGAGCAGCGGTAGCAGCGGATTCGTGTGCCGGGATGTAGCTGGCACGGTATCCGCCCGTCTTGTTTTTATGAATCTACCCATGAGCCTGCCATGAGTTATCAGGTTCTCGCCAGAAAATGGCGGCCACGTAATTTCGATGAAATTGTTGGCCAGCAACATGTTGTCAAATCATTAACTCATGCCTTGCTGCATGATCGTTTGCACCATGCCTATTTATTCACCGGTACCCGGGGGGTTGGCAAAACGACGCTTGCCCGGATTTTAGCGAAAGCGCTGAATTGTTTGCAACGCGAGGGTTACAATCCTTGCGGGCAATGTGCGCTATGCCAACAGTTGGATGAAGGCCGGTTTCTTGATTTGATCGAAGTCGATGGCGCCTCCCGCACCAAAGTCGAAGATACCCGTGAATTGCTGGAAAATGCCCAGTATGCGCCGCAGAGCGGTAAATATAAAGTCTATTTGATCGATGAAGTGCATATGTTGTCCGGGCACAGTTTCAATGCCTTGTTGAAAACGCTTGAAGAACCGCCAGCGCATGTCAAATTTGTGTTGGCGACCACCGATCCCCAGAAAATCCCCATTACCGTTTTGTCACGTTGTCTGCAGTTCAATTTAAAGCAATTACGACCTGATCAGATTGCGGGACAAATGCAGTTTATTTTGCAAAAAGAACAGATCAATGCCGAGGAGGACGGGCTGCGTTTATTGGCCCGTGCCGCCGATGGCAGTTTGCGCGATGGCCTGAGTTTGCTGGATCAGGCCATTGTTTATGGTAATGGCCAGGTATCGACCGATGCGGTAAGGGAAATGCTGGGCACGATTGCCCAGCATCCGGTTGATTTGTTACTGCG
Source organism: uncultured Methylococcaceae bacterium (assembly GCA_964509475.1). Taxonomy (GTDB): domain Bacteria; phylum Pseudomonadota; class Gammaproteobacteria; order Methylococcales; family Methylomonadaceae; genus CAZDXJ01. The sequence goes on from CAZDXJ010000023.1 coordinate 30,053, forward strand.
AGCCCTGGCGCAGCGGGATGCGGGCAAAATTCTTGCGAGAATTGATGAAATCGCGGACTTGTCGGCGGATTTTGCCGATGTTTTGCGTCAGATGTTACAAATGTTACACAAAATGGCCTGGGCGCAGGTAGTTCCGGAAGCGGTCGAGCGTGAGCAACATCCAGACACAATCATTGAATTGGCACGCTTGTTTACGGCCGAGGATATCCAGCTTTATTATCAGATGGCTTTGCTGGGACAGCGCGATTTGGAACTCGCCCCTGATCCACGAGGTGGTTTTGAAATGGTGATGCTGCGTATGCTGACGTTCAGGCCAGTACAGGCAGAGGCCGGACAACAGACACCGGTTATTCCACAAGCCGGTCGGATCGGAAAAAAATCTGCACCGGAACAGGTAGCCGGGCCTGCGTCCGGCAATGCGAATTCAACAGCGCAAAAATCTTATGATTGGGCTGAAATGATCAAGGCCATGAAGCTGGGCAGTATGAACCGGGAGCTGGCCAATCATTGCATTTTGGAAAAAATTGATGATAATCAATGTGTGTTATCTTTGGATCCGGCTCACAAACATTTGCTTAGTTCAAGGCTGGAACAAAAATTACAGAAAGCTATTCAGGAATATCTTTCCAGTCCTTTGAAGCTGAAAATTGAAATCAAGGCGATTTCAGAGGCGCTGATGACGCCTGCTGTGCAGATCAATCAACAGCGTCTTGCCAGGCAGCAAGCTGCCGAGCAGGCTATTGCCGAAGATGGGAATATTCATGCGCTGAAAGAAAATTTTGATGCACGTATCATACCCGGTTCCATTGAACCTATTGAATAGATGGGAAATTTGTAACGATTTACCCGGTTGTGTTGTAGCCGGTACAGGTCATTGATTTATCAGGACACGTGCATACATCGCTGTCGTTCGGCATAACATCCCAGGTTAGGCAA
>CAZDXJ010000024.1:0-30924 GCA_964509475.1 uncultured Methylococcaceae bacterium
GAAGGGCTGGGCAAGCCTGATAAATCAACAACCTGCACCTGCTTTTCAGAGGGGGTGAGTCACTGCCATTAAATTAAGAAAATGTGAGTTGAATGTCGGAGCAACGAATCCGCACCTACCCCCCATCGCTAAATTCAACAAAACAGCTTAACTTAATGGCTGTGAGGGGGTGAGTAGATACCCCGGGCATTTTTATGGGAAGCTGTATGGAAAAATCAAGCGTAAACTTCTTCTGAAGAAGATGGATGGCGGATGGATTGTATCGCGTTTTGAACGGATTGGTAACTATTGGAATTTACAATCATTGCCATGATTTTTTGATAGAGCTGTTTGAATAATTTTTGCAATTGATAAAAGAATTCTTTTAAATATTCTTTACCGATAAAAGCGATGTCATCCAGAAATTCACTGATTGATTCGCGCGGGCTGGTAATCAACCGGTCTTCGACATGCCACTGGAGTTGTGCGGATTTTTCTCTGCTAAAGGTGGCGACTTTGTCGATTGTTGTTTTGACTGGCAGCAATATTTTTTGTTGCGTGGCTTGCCGGGTTTTTTCAACATATTGCAACAGGGTGTTGTTGATTTCCTGATAATACGCTTCGATAACTTTTCTTGTTTCGGCAATTAATTGCTGAATTTTATCGACCTGATGCTGAAGTTGTTGCAGGGCAGGTTTGATTGTTTTTTCCTCGATGCCATTGATGAGCTGCTGCTGAAATTGTTGAATGGTGATTAATACCTTGTCTTTCAAAGTGTGCTGGGCATTGGCCAAAGCCGCCTCCAATTCGGAAATTGTATTCTGTTTTTCAGCTAATAAGGCTTGTAGTTTTTGGATTGTTTTTTTGTCAACCGCCAATTCCCGGGTCAATTTCGACACCTGGTTTTCCAGGTGGGCCAGTTTGGTAAATAAATCCCTGCGTTCTGCTAGATTGTCTGCTTGCATGATTGCTCCCCATTAGGTTAATCGCTGTTTTTTATTGTTTTTTGCCATTCTCTGCAAGCGCTAATAACTATCAGTAAACAGATGTAAAGTCAAGGAAAACTCTGGGTCGTAAAGTTTGGTTTTCTAAAATTCAGTAATGCCGGTTGCGGCGGAGTATTTATTTTATTGGCGGCTGTTTTTTTGAAGTAGAATATTCTTTTTGATCGGGCTAATGGGGCATGAGCAGACAAGTTGTTTTGGATACTGAAACCACCGGTTTGACTCCGGAGGAAGGCCATCGCATCATTGAAATTGGTTGCGTGGAATTGCTTGAGCGGCGATTAACCGGGAATCGTTTTCATGTCTATCTGAATCCTGAACGGCTGATCGATGATGGGGCCATTGAAGTGCATGGCATCAGTAATGAATTCTTGCAGGATAAACCGCATTTCAATGATATTGCCGATGATTTTATCGCCTTTATCCGCGGCTCTGAACTGATTATTCACAATGCTCCGTTTGATGTCGGTTTTATCAATCATGAATTGGCTTTACTCGATGAACCAATGGGTAAAGTGGAGGATTATAGCGAAATACTGGATACCTTGGTTTATGCAAGGAAAAAGCATCCTGGTCAGCGCAATAGTCTGGACGCTTTATGTAAACGTTATGATATCGATAATTCCCACAGAGAATTACATGGCGCGCTGCTGGATGCTGAAATTCTGGCCGACGTTTATTTGGCAATGAGCGGCGGCCAGGCCTCATTACTCGACGATAACGAATATGAACGGAGCGGGGCAACATCCCGGCAAATCAAGAGAATTTCCGCAGATCGTCCTGCCTTGAAAATTGTGCGTTGCAGTGAAGAAGAATTACAGGCCCACCGGCAACGTCTGGCGGCTATTGAAAAGGCTTCGGGCGGCTGCCTCTGGCAGGATGAGGCATGACTGGAAAAATTCCAGCCAATTCATCATCGAATTGACTGGACGAAAAAGCAAAAGAGGGAGAGTCCTTCAGCTTTAATCAGCCTCTCTATCTCAAAACAAAGAGATAAGCATGAGCGCTTGACTTTAATACTAGCAGTACTCTTGTAGAAATTTAATGCGGCAAATTGTCACATATATTTTATAGGGTTTTAGCGCTCGGTTTCGCAATATTCGCTTTCCAATAATTTGGCATGGGCTGCGGCCAGTCGGGCGATTGGAATACGCGGCGCCGAACAGGACACGTAATCCAGTCTAATGTGGTGGCAAAAGCGGATCGATTGCGGATGACCGCCCTGTTCACCGCAAATGCCGATCTTGATGTCCGGCCGGGTTGATCGTCCGGATTGTGCGGTCATTTTCATTAACTGGCCGACACCATTGACATCAAGTACCTCGAAGGGGTTGTTTTTCAACAAACCGGATTCATTGTACAACGGTAAAAATTTGTTTTCCGCGTCTTCGCGTGAGAAAGAAAAGGTCGCCTGAGTCAGATCGTTGGTACCGAAAGAAAAGAACTCGGCCACTTCCGCCATTGTGCCGGCTCGGGTACAGGCGCGGACGGTTTCGATCATGGAGCCGAATTTAAAATTCAGCTTGATACGATGGGCATTCTCCACTTCCTGGCGGATTTGGGCAACGTATTCCTTGACTTTTTTCAGTTCTTCGACGCTGATAACCTGGGGTACCATAATTTCTGGCTGCACGGTAATATGCTGTTTCATGCACAAGGCGGCGGCCTCGAGAATGGAGCGGATCTGCATTTGATAAATTTCCGGATAACTCATACCCAGACGAACCCCGCGGTGTCCCAGCATGGGGTTGATTTCAAACAGTTCGCGAACCTTTTTCAGCATCAGTTCTTTTTTACGGATGGCGATACTTACCTTCTCTTCATCGAGTTGGTCAAAGGGGGCGGGCAGTTGGGGGGCGTCATGACCCAGCATATCCAGTGTAACCCGTTGCCCTTTGATAATGATTTCGTATTGTTTCAGCGCCTGGATTTCGTCGAGCAATTGTTGTTCGCCGGGTAAAAACTCGTGCATGGGTGGATCGAGCAGACGCACGGTAACCGGGTGCGGTGACATTGCCTGAAAGAGTTGTTGAAAATCATCGCGCTGGAAGGGGAACAGTTTATCCAAAGCGATTTTTCGTTGTTCGAGGCTATCGGCAACGATCATGTCGATGACGATAGGCAGCCGTTCCGGACTGTTAAACATGCGCTCTGTCCGGCATAATCCGATACCCTGGGCGCCATAACTGGCGGCCGTACGGGCGCGCTCCGGAGTGTCGACATTGGCGTAAACCCGTAAACGGGCAATTTCATCGGCCCAGCCCAGCAAGGTTTTCAATTCTTCCGAGAAGGTGGGCTGAATGGTTGCAATCCGGCCCAGATAAATCAGGCCGGTGCTGCCATCGATGGTGATGATATCACCTTCCCGGATCAGAACTTCACCGACCAGAGCGCGTCGGGATTTGACATCGACCAGGATATCCTCGGCGCCGGCAACGCAGGCCTTGCCCATGCCACGCGCAACCACGGCCGCGTGCGAGGTCTTGCCGCCTCGGCTGGTTAAAATGCCTTGCGCGGCGAAAAAGCCGTGTATATCTTCCGGTTTGGTTTCCTCGCGCAGTAAAATGACTTCTTCACCGGTATGACCAAGACGTTCAGCGGTATCTGCGTCAAAAACACATTTGCCGCAAGCAGCTCCCGGCGATGCGGGTAAACCCTGAGCCAGGGCGGGAATCGTGTTATTTGGATCCAGTTGCGGGTGCAGCAATTGTTCCAGCCATTCCGGATCGATACGCAACAGGGCGCGTTCCTTATTGATTAAACCTTCGTTGACCATATCAACCGATGTTTTGACCATGGCGGTTGCATTCATTTTACCGTTGCGGGTCTGCAAGCAATATAAGACACCGCGTTCAATCGTATACTCGTAGTCCTGAACTTCCTGGTAATGCGCTTCCAGTTTATTACGCAATTCGATAAGTTGTCGGTAGATTTCCGGCATTTCAGTGGCCAGTTCCTGAACCGGTTTTGGGGTGCGGATACCGGCAACAACGTCTTCACCCTGGGCATTGACCAAATATTCACCATACATTTCATTTTCGCCGGTGCCTGGATTACGGGTAAAGCCAACACCGGTCGCGCAATCGTTGCCCATGTTGCCGAATACCATCGTGACCACATTGACCGCCGTACCATTGGCCATATCCGGAGTGATGCTGAATTCACGCCGGTAATCAACGGCACGTTTACCGGTCCAGGAATTGAAAACCGCTTTGATAGCGATTTCCAGCTGTTCAAAAACATCTTCGGGAAACGGCTGGCCGGTTTCTTCCTGAACAACCTGCAAAAACAACTGACTGATTTCTTTTAAATGTTCGGCATCCAGTCCGACATCGGCCTTGACACCGGTTTGGCGCTTTATGGCCTCGAAATGGATATCAAATTTTTCATCGTCAATATTCAAGGCGACCTTGCCGAATAACTGGATAAAACGGCGGTAGGCATCGTAGGCGAAGCGCGGATCGTTGGTTTGTTTGATCAAGCCGTTCAAGGTTTGCTGATTCAGGCCCAGGTTCAAGATGGTATCCATCATACCGGGCATGGAAATCGCCGATCCGGAACGAACCGAGACCAGGAGCGGATTGTCGCTGGAGCCGAAAACCTTGCCACTTTTTCGTTCCACTTCCTGAATGTGTTGGCGTACACCATTCATCAAGCCATCGGGTAATTGCTGGTTTTCCAGATAATCCAGGCAGGCTCGGGTGGTGATGACAAACCCCGGCGGCACGTTCAGGCCGATTTGGGTCATCTCGCAAAGATTGGCACCCTTGCCGCCCAGCAGGATTTTATTTTTGCCGTCGCCTTGTTCAAATGAATAAATATATTGTTCAGTCATTAGGATAGTAAGTGGTGTGAGGAAAACCCGGATATATACAATATTCGTGCTTTTTTGTAAAACGAAGAATTCAATTTATTGTTCGATGCGCAAGAAATGCCGCAACCGGATGATGCGGCCTGTGATCAATTAAAGCCAAGTAGGGGGTATTGCAATACGCCCCTACAACCCTGTCAATTTTTTTATGGAATCCGTGCTTATGCGTTATCATGCACTATTTGACATGTAAAATTCTTTAAGGTGATTGCTCATGAAAAAAATTGTAACTGTTTTATTGTTGGGGTTGGGATGCGGGGTTCAGGCTGCCAGTGATTATCCGCCGGCTCCGAATGGTCTCGAGTTACCCAAGGGGTATGAAAACTGGCGCTTTATCGCTTCATCGCACAGAGAAGACAATCACTCTTTGCGAGTGATTTTAGGCAACAATATTGCAATTGAGGCGATTAAGTCCGGTAATATGAAGCCGTGGCCAAAAGGAACGGTATTGGCAAAATTGGTCTGGAAAGACAAGCAACATCCAAAATGGGAAAAGGCAACCATTCCGGGGGAGTTTCTGCATTCTGAAATCATGGTCAAAGACGCTGAAAAATATGCCCGAACCGGGGGCTGGGGGTATGCCCGTTGGCTTGGCAAGGCGCAAAAACCTTATGGTAAGGATGCTTCTTTTGCCAAGGAGTGTTATATGTGTCATATCACGGCAAAAGAGGATGATTTTGTATTTACCCGTCCGGCAATACGACCGTGAGGCTTTCGTACACAAGGGCACCCGGAAATGTCGGTGGGTTTCGTCGTTATGGATAATAGAGCTGCCTGCAAGCTTCTCTGATCCAGATAATGCCGGCTTGCTGATAATCGCTGCCGTACCGGAGCAGGCATTCGGAGATATTGTGTGGACCGAAAAACGGGCGTTGTTTGTGTACCGGTTCGGTTATCGGGTGTTGTTTTTTACAGTCCTGGTAAATTTCGGTAATGCGCCGGGGATTGGCTTCGCCTGGCATGTCATCGAGAATGCATTCATAAAAATTATCGGCGGCAAACCAATCGAAAAGGCCTGCATGAACCGGGTGGGTTGAAATGAGAAGTATGAAGGCATAACTGATTTTTTTCACTCAAAAGACTCCGCATGTATTTACTGAATAATAGCTATTGTAGCTGAATTATGTTGAACCGGTGTTCGGGCATGATTAAAGTTTATTGTATTTTGGAAGTATGAGCGGACGTTCATCACAGGTATTGCATGTTGCCGTTGGCGTGATTGAAAATGCAAAGGGTGAGGTATTGATATCGCGCCGTGATGAAACAAAGCCACAGGGTGGGCTTTGGGAGTTTCCTGGCGGCAAGGTGGAGTTTGGGGAAAACGCTTTTTTGGCATTATGCCGGGAACTACAGGAAGAGTTGTCGATCAAGGTTGAACAGGCTTCGCCATTGATTCAGGTGTCACATCGTTATGCGGACTTGGCCGTATTTCTGGATGTGTGGACGGTCGATGTTTTTTCCGGTTCGGCGCGATCGTGTGAAGGGCAAGCGATAAAATGGCTGGCGACTGAAAAGCTGGCAAGCTATCCGTTTCCACAGGCGAATGGGCCGATTATAAAAGCAGCCATGTTGCCGCATCGCTATGCTATTTTGGGAGGTGGCTCTGTAGCTGTGTTGCTTGACCGCTTGCAGGCTTTGTTAAATCAGGGACTCAAGCTGGTTCAATTGCGGCAAAAACAGCTGACAGCCCTTGAACTACGTCAGTTTCTATCTCAGGCGTTGCCGTTGTGTCATCGGCAAAAAGCCCATTTGCTTGTTAATTCGGCAATACCGGGCGCCTGGGATGTTGCATCCGTTTCTCTGCATTTAACCGGTCCTGATTTGAAGAGCCTGAAAAAGCGGCCTCCAGGATTGAATTATCTGGCCGCTTCTTGCCACAATCTCAATGAATTAAAACAGGCACAGGTTGTTGGAGTGGATTTTGCGGTTTTAAGTCCAGTCAAACCGACCCTGAGCCATCCGGAAGTTTTGCCTCTTGGTTGGCAACGTTTTGCCGGTATGCTGAAACAAGTTAATATGCCGGTATTTGCATTAGGCGGCTTGTGTCTGGATGATGAGATGACAGCCCGCCGGATGGGGGCGCAAGGTATAGCCGGCATCGGCATGTTCAGTCGTTGAACGGCTCTTCTTCCATGTATGCAGGCACGCCAGGGATGACCTTTTTTTCCATGACCCACTCGCCCAGATCGATGAGTTTGCAACGCTCGCAGCAGAACGGTTTGAATTTTTGTTCAGCTGTCCAGAGTACTTGTTTTCCGCAATTAGGGCAATTTACAGAGCGTGTTAAAGGATTCATCAGAATAAGCAGCAGGTCAGCTTGAAAGAAATATCCTCTTTACTTTGCGACGGGCGTCCGTCATCTTCTGGAAGTACCATGAAGCGGATGCTATAACGGTGTTTGCTGCCACTGATTTCCGCAAAACAAGGCTGGGCCTGGTCAATGCCGACACGTAACAACTGATAGGGAAGGGAGCTGTTCAGCGTGGCTTGAAAAAAACCGTTTTTTGCTGTTTTTGCACTGGGCATACTGCTTCTGCGAATAAAATCGAGAATTAAATCAATCGCCTTGCGCAAATAGATAAAAGGCTGCATCCATATCAGCAAGTCTTGATGTTGGATGTTGTTTTTCTGTTGCAGCCAATAATGAAAAGCGGGCAGGTCAAAAGAACAGGTGCCGCCGGGAATCGTACTGCGTTGAGAGATATCCTGGATCAGGTTGCATTGCATGGTGCTTATGGCGATTTTGCCACTGGTTTGATAAAGCTGATTGCTGATTGCATTTAATTCGCCGAGAATATCCCTTAAGGCATCGTTATCAACGCGTTGTTTTTTGGAAATCTGGGTGAATTTCGAAGCATGCCGATCCAGTTCCTTGAGAATTTCCGTTTTGATATCATTGCGGCTGAAAATTCTTAAAATATCCAGTAACGTGTCAATGGCCGCCCTTCTGTCCCAGGGCGTTGTGCCAGCGAGGAAATGGTCAAGTTGACAGAACAATTGTTCAAGACGCATAAATACCCTGATGCGTTCATTCAGGGGAAATTCGTAGACAATTTCGTCGTTCACGATGGATGATTTTGGGAAAATGAGGGAGAAATATACAGATTGTGCAATTTTTTTATTTGTTCTGCAAGGTCTGAAATTTTACCGCTGTTATTTATAATGTCGTCTCCGGCATACAACCTTTGTTGACGCGGGATTTGGCTGGCGATGATCGCCTGAATTTGTTGATCGGATAGTTGATCCCGCTGTTTTACGCGTTTTATTTGTTGTTCAAGCGGGCAATCAACAACCAAAATCCGATCAACAAAGTGTTGCCTATGAGTTTCCAGTAACAACGGAATCGATAAAATTACATAGGCGGCCGTACATTGTTTTATTTGGTTTTGCATTTGTGCATAAATAAGGGGGTGCAATATAGCTTCCAATTGTTGTTTTTTTACCGGGTCGGAGAATACAATGTTGCGCAAAACAGTCCGGTTTAGCGAACCATCGTCATTTATGACCGTACCGCCAAATTTTTGTTCTATTTTTTCCAGGGCGGGTTGTCCGGGTTGCACGAGTTGATGAGCGATATGGTCTGCATCGATAATGGGCGTACCAAGTTGCGCAAACAAATGTGTGACGGTTGATTTGCCACAGCCTATACCGCCCGTCAAACCTATTTTCAGTATTCGATGCTTGTTCAATGTTTCAACAGGAACTTCGCGGATGTTATAAACCGGTCATATTCAAATACATTTGATTGAGTTGTGAACCCCACAGCAAGGCAATCCAGCCGGCAACCGCTAAATAAGGTCCAAAGGGAATGGGAATGGTGCGATCGTGTTTCATAAACAAAACCATCGACAAACCGACTATGGCGCCAACCAGGGAAGAGAGCAGAATAATGACCGGCAGGTATTGCCAGCCCAGCCAGGCGCCAAACAGGGCCAGTAATTTGAAATCACCATAACCCATGCCATCCTTGCCGGTCAATAATTTGAACAGCCAATAAATACTCCACAGGCTGAGGTAACCGGCTATAGCACCGATAATGCTGGCATGGCTGTCTGTAAACAGTTCAAAAAGACTTAAAAACAAACCCAGCCAGAGCAGGGGCAGGGTAATGGAATCCGGTAACAGTTGTTGATCAATATCGATACCGCTCAATGCGATTAACGACCAGGTCAAAAGCAAAGCGAACAGGGTTTCAGCGCTATAGCCAAAATGCCAGGCGACCACGACCGATAAAATACCGGTAAAAGCCTCGACCAGGGGATAGCGAATCGAGATAAGCGCCTTGCAGTGGGCGCAGCGGCCACCAAGAAGCAAATAACTCAATACCGGGATATTTTGCCATGCCTTGATGCGGGTATTGCAGTCCGGGCAACGGGAAGGTGGCAGAACCAAATCAAAGCGTGTTTCGTCCTGATTTTCGCTTTCAATCTCCAGATATTCACAGCATTCTTTTTTCCATCGGCGCTGCATCATAATGGGCAAGCGGTAAATCACGACATTAAGGAAACTGCCAATTAATAACCCTGCAACACCAATAGTGCCGATAAAAATGGCGGGATAGTTCTGTAACAGGTTGGCAAGAGACATTTTGCACCAATAATTTTGAAGATATGATGTAAAGTATTAAATCGCTGCACCCAATTTGAAAATCGGCAAATACATCGCAACGATTAAACCGCCAACCAAAATACCTAAGATGGACATGATCAAGGGTTCCAGGAGACTGCTGAGATTGTCAACCGCATTGTCAACCTCTTCTTCATAAAAATCGGCCACCTTGCCCAACATGCTGTCAATGGAACCGGATTCTTCGCCAATAGCAACCATTTGCACGACCATGTGCGGAAAAATCTTTGACTGCTGCATGGCAAACTGCAGCTGCTGGCCGGTGGCGACATCTTCACGTATTTTTAGAGTGATATCCTCATAGACAATATTCCCTGACGCGCCAGCAACAGAGGCCAGGGCTTCAATCAACGGTACGCCGGCTGCAAACATCGTGGACAGGGTGCGGGCAAAACGGGCAATGGCCGCTTTGTGCAGAATGGCTCCGATAACCGGTATTTTGAGCAAAACGCGATCAAGGAAGTGATTAAATGCCCGCGAGCGTTTTTTGATATAACGGAACAGGTAGAAAAAACCCAATATGGTTCCCAACAATATCCACCAATATTCCTGCATCCATTGGGAAATACCGATAACGAACTGGGTAAAGGCGGGCAGTTCCGCGCCAAAGCTTTCAAATAATTCTTCAAAGACCGGCACTACGAAAATTAACAAAATCGCGGTCACAATGAAAGCGACAACGATGACTGCGGTTGGATAAGTCAACGCTTTTTTGATCTTGGCTTTGAGTGATTCGGTCTTTTCCTTGTAGGTAGCGATCTTATCCAGCAAGGTTTCTAAAATACCTGCTTTTTCACCCGCAGCCACCAGGTTGCAAAATAATTCGTCAAAATATAAAGGATGTTTGGCCAAAGCTTCAGACAAATTATCGCCACTTTCGATATCGTTCTTGATGCCAATCAACAATTCCATCATGGCCGGATTTTCATGTCCCTTGCCGATGATATCAAAAGCCTGTACAACGGGTACGCCGGCTTCCAGCATGGTTGCCAGTTGTCTGCTGAACAGGGCGATATCCTTGGGTTTGATTGTAGATTTGGATACAAACAGGGGTTTTGGCTTTTTTCGGATGCTGATAACCCGAATGCCTCGTCGGCGCAAATCGGTACGCGCCAGAATTTCACTTTTGGCGCTGATTTCTCCGGTGGTGACGTTGCCACTTCGATCTTTTCCTTTCCAGATAAATTCAATGGGTGTTGTTGTGTCTGCCATGATTAATCCTTGGTGACCCGGTCAATTTCTTCAAGCGTGGTAATACCTTGCCGAACCTTGTTCAGTCCGGAGGCACGGAGATCGTTAATGCCTTCTGCTGCTGCCTGCTCTGCAAGCTGCAAGGTATTACCACCCTCAAGAATCAGTTTGCGCATCTCTTCGGTGATAGGTAATACCTGGTAAATACCCACCCGGCCTTTATAGCCGGCGTTGCAACGATCACAGCCTACAGGGCTGTACATTTTTATATGGTCAAGTTCATCGGTATGAAAACCGGCTGATATAAGAACCTTGTCCGGCAATTTGACTTCTTTTTTACAGTGTTCACATAGCCGTCTGGCCAGACGTTGCGCCATAATCAAAAGCACGGAAGATGCAATGTTATAAGTTGGAATACCCATTTGAACCAAACGGTTCAAGGTTTGCGGTGCATCGTTGGTATGCAGGGTGGACAAAACCAGGTGGCCTGTTTGCGCCGCCTTGACGGCAATTTCCGCTGTTTCAAGATCACGAATTTCACCGACCATGATAATGTCGGGATCCTGCCGTAAAAATGCCCGTAGCGCCGAGGCAAACGTCAGGCCGGCCTTGGGATTTACATTGACCTGGTTGATGCCGGGGACGGTGATTTCGACCGGATCCTCAGCGGTGGATATATTGCGTTCACTGGAGTTGAGCAGGTTCAAGCCGGTGTACAACGATACGGTTTTGCCGCTGCCTGTAGGGCCGGTAACGAGAATCATGCCGTAAGGTTTTTCAATGGCTTCCAGAAATTTCTTTTGCTGATCCGGTTCAAACCCCAGTTTTTCAATGCCAATCTGAGCTGAAGTCGGATCCAGGATACGCAATACCATTTTTTCACCAAACAGGGTGGGGCATGAGTTAACCCGAAAATCAATCGCTTTGTTACGGGACAGTTTCATTTTAATACGGCCATCCTGGGGAATGCGGCGTTCGGCAATATCCATGCGTGACATGACTTTGATGCGGGAAATAATCCGGGTCGAAATATTTACCGGCGGACTGGCAATTTCATGGAGAATGCCGTCGCTGCGAAAGCGGATGCGAAAATCTTTCTCGTAAGGTTCCAGGTGAATGTCGGAGGCGCCTTTTTTGATGGCATCAAGCAAAACCTTGTTGACAAAACGGACAACCGGCGCATCATCAATATCGGCATCGGCTTGCGCATTAATCTCACCGCTGTCCCCCCCTTCGGTTATTTCAAGATTTTCCAAATCTTCGTCCAACAGATCGGCCATAGTCGTATCAGCGGCTTCCAGCGCCGTTTCAATGGCTCTGCTGAGTTTGTCTTCTTCAACCAGGACGATTTCTATGTGCCGGTGGGTATGAAACTTGATTTCATCAATAGCCTGAAAATTGGTGGGGTCGGATACGGCCAGAAACAAGCGATTGCCCCGGCTGAAAACAGGCAGGACATGATGTTGGTTAATCAGCTTTTCATTGATTAAATCAAGCGGAAGATTACTGGTATCCAGCGCGTTCAGATCAAAAAAAGGCACGCCAAATTCAATGGAAGCCATTGTGGCGATGACCCGGCTGCTGACCAGATCATTTTCGACCAGGTAACGGACAAGAGGAGTTTTCTTTTTTTCTGCCGCATCGATATGTTTTTTTACTTCTTGTTCGGTTAGCAGGCCCTCCTGAATCAGGCACTTGGCTACTCCCCCGAATTGCATTGTTACTGCCATAGTCAATATTTAAGTATTTAAAATTAATTGGATGTTATGCGCACACATGCGGGTTTTGAACATCGCCGGAATGCTTGTATTCAAGGTTAATTTGCTGAACTGTCTTTTGTTTTCAAAACCGCTTTGTCTGTCAATGTAATCAAAGATACCAAGTCAGGCCGAATTGATTTTGTATGCCCGGCTGTAAACCAGCCTTTTCTTCCTGTGGCCGATTCATCTTCCGGATATAAATAATCAATATAGATTATGTCAGCCTTTTATCCAAGTGATGATTGTTTAAATACCTCATTTGCAGATCATGCCGTCTATTACAATTGATTGATTTTATTTATTTGTTGCTCAAGGTTATCCAGGGTGGAACGCAGGTTCTGTAATTTGTTTTGTTCCTTTTCTATAACTTCCTTAGGTGCCCGGTCAATGAAGTTGGGGTTGTTCAGTTTTCCTTCAATTCTGGGCAAATCTTTGTTGATTTTCTGAATTTCCTTGTTCAGACGGGCCAGTTCCGCTTTTTTATCGATCAAGCCGGCCATCGGGATTAATATTTTTAACGTATCAACCAGTGCAATGGCCGATTCCGGGACATTTTCATCGCCTTGTAACCAGCGGATAGACTGGATTCGGCCCAGTTTTTCGAGATACAAACGATTGTTTTGCAAAAAACTGTGATCTCGCTCCGTGCCATGCTGCAATAACACCGGTAACGGTTTGCCCGGAGGGATATTCATTTCGCCGCGGATACGGCGAACACCGAGAATAAAGTCTCTGAGCCAGTGGACTTCGGCAATCGCCAGGGTATCAATCTTTCCTCTATCAGTGCCTGGAAAGGCTTGCAACATGATGGTTTTACCCTCAATAGCACATAATGGGGCGATGCGCTGCCAGATTTCCTCAGTAATGAAAGGCATGATCGGATGCGTCAGGCGCAGTAGACTTTCCAGTATATTCAGTAATGTTTTACGTGCACCGCGTTGCAGTTCGGCATCGTCGGATTGCAGGGAGATTTTCGCCAATTCCAGATACCAATCGCAGTACTCGTTCCAGGTGAATTCATAGATAGCCTGGGATGCCAAATCGAAACGGTAGTTTTCGATGGCTTTGATGGTTGTTTCCGTGACCTGGTTAAATCGGGAAATGATCCAGCGGTCGATGGTTGAATACCGGCAAGGTGAACCGTCGAAGCCATTATCCTGGCCTTTGGTATTCATCAAGACAAAACGGGCGGCATTCCACAGTTTGTTGCAAAAATTCCGGTAACCTTCGATACGGCCTGAATCCATACGGATATCGCGTCCATTGGATGCCAGGGAAGCAAAGGTAAAACGCAAGGCATCCGTGCCATAGGCGGGAATACCATTGGGGAAATTTTTACGCGTCAGTTTTTCAATGCGTTCGGCAAGATGCGGTTGCATCATACCGGCGGTACGTTTTTTTACCAGGCTTTCCAGATCAATGCCATCGATAACGTCAATCGGGTCGAGTATATTGCCCTTGGATTTGGACATTTTTTGACCTTCACCATCCCGTACCAAGCCATGTACGTAAACTTCCCGGAACGGCACATCGCCCATGAATTTGATACCCATCATGATCATGCGGGCAACCCAGAAAAAGATAATATCAAATCCCGTGACTAGAACACTGGTTGGATAAAAAGTTGCCAGTTCCGGCGTTTTTTGAGGCCAGCCCAGGGTTGAAAAAGGCCAAAGCGCCGAAGAAAACCAGGTATCCAGAACGTCTTCATCTTGTTTCAAAGGCAGATCGCCGGTTAGTTGATGGATTTGCCGGACTTCCTGTTCATTACGACCGACATAGATATTGCCTTGTTCATCGTACCAGGCCGGGATACGGTGCCCCCACCAGATTTGCCGGGATATGCACCAGTCCTGAATATTGCGCATCCATTCAAAATAAGTGTTTTTCCAGTTATCCGGTACAAACCGGATATCGCCGTTTTCGACTGCGGCAATGGCCGGTTTTGCCAGTGGCTCAACGCGGACATACCATTGATCGGTCAGCAAGGGTTCAATGACACTATGGCTGCGGTCGCCACGAGGCACCATCAGTTTGTGCGGTTCGGTTTTTGCCAGCAATCCCCGGCTTTCCAGATCAGCCAGTATCTGTTTGCGTGCCTCGAAACGATCCAGGCCGATATAGGGTTTTGGAATCAGCTTGTCTTCGTCTGGGTTATTTTCGCGTATGGTGGCATCTTTGGTAAAAATATTGATCAATCCACCGTGCGCCTGTTCACGTATACTGATATGATCGCGGTGACGCTGCCAGACTTCATAGTCATTAAAGTCGTGCGCCGGCGTAATTTTGACACAACCGGTACCGAATTCGGGATCGACGTGTTCATCGGCAATGATTGGAATACGGCGGCCGGTCAAGGGCAATTCAACGAATTCGCCCAGCAAATGTTTGTAGCGTTCATCGCCAGGATGAATGGCAACGGCGGCATCGCCCAGCAGGGTTTCCGGTCGTGTCGTTGCGACCACCAAATGACCGGCGCCGTTGGACAAAGGATAGCGCATATGCCAGAGGTGACCGTTTTCCTCCTCGGATATGACCTCCAGATCGGATACCGCCGTATGCAGTACCGGATCCCAATTGACCAGGCGTTTGCCGCGATAAATCAGTCCTTCTTCGTAGAGTTGGATAAAAACTTCACGAACGGCTTCCGATAAACCTTCGTCCATTGTAAAACGTTCCCGTGACCAGTCCAGGGAACTGCCCATACGGCGCAGTTGCCGGGTGATATGGTCACCGGATTGTTGTTTCCATTGCCAGACTTTTTCAATGAATTTTTCACGTCCCAGATCGTGCCGGGTTTTGCCTTCGGCATTAAGCAGACGTTCCACGACCATTTGGGTGGCGATACCGGCGTGATCGGTGCCGGCCTGCCACAAGGTATTATCACCTCGCATACGATGATAGCGGATCAGGGCATCCATAATCGTGTCCTGAAAGGCATGCCCCATATGCAGACTGCCGGTAACGTTCGGTGGTGGAATCATAATGCAATAGGGTGCGCCGTTTTGTTTGGCGGCAAAATACCCGTTTGCTTCCCAGCTTTGATACCAGCGTTGCTCGATTGATTGGGGGTTGTAAGTTTTTTCCATATGTTAAGCGCTGACAAAATCAATTGTTTTCGGAATTGCTATTTTACCCGATTTCCTGCGTTATCGGGGGGAATACTGCAAATTCTGGGCAGTAAAAAAAACAAACCTGCAATTTATTGCAGGTGATAACCTGACTATGGACGATGATTTATGGATTCAATGAATTTTATACCTGCATGGAACAGGATACAAAAAACAATACAGCCTACGCGCTTACGAAGGTGGAAAATGAAACAAGCCTCGGGACAAAAAGCCGGACTGTTGGCAGACAAGCGTGAATACGTGCCGTATACATTAGCTTGTGTTCCCAGGCTCCCTGTTACTTGATCCGTTCTTCTGTAGCTGTAGCTACACAGATAGCGTGTCATCCATCTGTAAAAATAATATGGCATGTGTTGTGCTAAGATCATTAACATCGAATTCATACTTTCAGTGAATTGTTTCTTGAATTTTCAGTATAACGGGAGAATATAAAATGATGACATACAAACGTTCGGCATTGTCGATAACGGTGGCCGCGATGCTGGTAACGGGTTCGGCTCTGGCAGATTTGAAACCGGAACGCACGGTTTTGCCCAATGATGATTCATCGGCGTATGCACGGGTTGACGCCGAATTCAATCAACCCGCCAGTGGCGATTTATATTTGGCGACGCAAGTCAACGGTCAGTTTCTGTTCTTTACCCGTAACGGAATAACGAACAATGTTGAACCCTTAAGCCGGAATGGCAAGTATTCCGGATCAGTGCGTGTTCTGGATTTGCCGGTTCAGGGCGTGGCTCCGGGACGTTACCCGGTGTATCAGGTGGTTACTTTTCCCGATGCCGATCCTTTTGATTTTAGGAACTGGATCGGTGGCCCGGGCGGGCTGAATGTCGTGAATTTCCAGATTGGTTTGCCACAGTCGATTACCGGTGATTTTGATAATGACGGCTTTCCGGATGATGACGCCAACCGTGATGGATTTTATGATGATGATGCCGATAAGGATGGCTTTCACGATGACGATGCCGATAAGGATGGCTTTCATGATGACGATGCCGATAAGGATGGCTTTCATGATGCTGATGAGGATGGTAATGGAGGACAACTCGGTTTTGAAGATTCCGATATTGATGGCATTGATTTTGGCGACAGTGGCGACAGTGGTAATATTACGCCGCCGCCACCGAATGGAACACCGGTTACGCCGGATCAAATTACCGCTGGACGGGCCATTTACGAGCAAAATTGCCAAAATAGTGGCTGCCACCGGCATGGCGATAACCCTAGGCAAAATATGAATGGCGTTTTGGGAGCCCGTAACCCGGCAACAGCACGTGCGGCAATCAACCGTAATACAGGCGGCATGGGGTACCTGAATAACTTGTTGACGGATGCTGATTTGCAGGCGATTGCCGATTATTTGAACAATATTTAAGGTGTTGGGTATGAGGAAAGCAGTTTTTGGCTTATTGGCTCTGATAGCTTGCGGTTTAAGTATTTCAGTGCGGGCGGAATTGTTGGCTGAACGCACTGTTTTACGCAACGACAGCGCCGGTGACCGGGTTCGGGTGTCGGCGCGGTTTGCCCAACCGGTGCAGGGTGATTTGTATCTGGCAACCCAATTGGGCGGGGTGTTTTACTTTTTTGATGAAAATGGCGGCTTGACCACTGATGTTGTGCCGCGTATCCGTAATACCGGTTATAGCGGTGATGTACCGGTATTGAATTTGCCGGTGCAAGGCGTTGCAGCCGGTCGTTACTTTTTATATCAGGTGGTGACGGCGGCTGGCGCAAACCCTCTGTTTGTTGCCAACTGGATCAGTCCCTTGAACGTTATGCTGTTCCATATCGGCTTGCCGACCGAGGTGACTCGTGATTTTGATCAGGACGGTTTTCCCGACGATGATCGAAACCGGGATGGTTTTTTTGATGCCGATACCAATATGGATGGCGTGGTTGATTTTCAGGAAAACATCGCACAAGGCCGAGTCCTCTATGAAATGAATTGCCAGAACAGCGGTTGTCACCAGCATGGCAACAGTCCAGGCCAAAATGCTAACGGCGTGTTACTGGCGCGTAACGATCCGGGTGTCATTCGTTCTGCAATTCGACGGAACAAGGGCGGCATGATTTTTCTGGACACCTTGAGCGATGCGGATTTGCAGGCAATTGCCGACTATCTGGGTACTTTTTAAAGCGAAGGTAAAAAATACATGAAAAAGATTTATTCTGGCATGTTGTTTGTCTTTCTGCAACTGGCTGTTCCGGCGGTCAATGCACTGGATATTGGAGCATCGGCACCGGTGTTTACGCTGCCAATGCTGGATAACAAGGAAAAAAACGTGTCCTTGTCGTCGTTTCGGGGAGAGGTGATTTATCTGGATTTCTGGGCCTCCTGGTGTGCGCCTTGCCGCACCTCCTTCCCGTTGCTGAATGCGTTTTTACAAAAAAAACAAGCCGAAGGTTTCCGGATCATTGCAGTGAATGTCGATGAAAATGAAGCGGCGGCAAAAAAATTTCTTCAGGATTATCCGGTTGACTTTACTGTTTTACAGGATAGTGGATGGCATTGGGTTGAAACCTATGACGTTGATTCGATGCCCACCTCGTTTCTGATTGATCGCAAAGGGGTTATCCGCTACCGTCATTCCGGCTTTACCAGTGCTGATATGGCAAAGATTGAAAATAAAATCAATGCCTTATTGGCTGAGGAGGTTCCGTGAAACGCTGTTTTCGGCTGAACTTTGTGATATTAGCTGTCCTGCTTTTGATGTCGGCTTGTACGCCGGTCAAGCCCTGGCAGCGTGGCCGTCTTGCCTTGCCGCAGATGGCTTTGAACCCCGATCCGATGGAGTCGGCATTGCGTCAGCACACTGCGTTCAGCAAGGAAAGCGCTTCCGGCGGTTATGGTGGCAGTGGCGGAGGTTGTGGTTGTAACTGAATTTTTGGAAAAATATGAAACAGGATTCTTTAATAAAACGCCTGGTTGGGGTTGCCTTGACCTTGCCCGGGCTGTGTCAGGAGGCGCAAGCGGGCCGGAGTGAAGAAACGTATAATGCCGATTTTCAATACGCGCATTATTCGGAAAGCGGCCAACGCATGAGCGCGGATGTATTTGAGGGGGAGTTGGCCCTGCCCATTGGCCGGCAGATGAGTGCTTCGGTACATCTTGTCCGGGACAGTTTATCCGGCGCATCGCCAATGTTTTACATGAAAGACAGCAATAACCGGCCCAAAATGATCTTGAGCGGTGCTTCCATTCGTGAACAACGCGATGCAATCACGGCCAGTTTCAGTTATTTCTGGGATCGGGTGGCAGCGCATTTCAATGGCGGTTATTCGCGCGAACACGATTATGTATCCCGTTATTTTGGTTTGAATTCCAATTGGGATTTCAACCATAAACTGACAACGCTGAATCTGGGCGCTTCGGTGGCTTTTGATGAAATTCAGCCGACCGGCGCCGACTATAAACGCAGCAAGACCAGTCAGCAGTATCTGTTGGGTGTGTCGCAAATCCTCGACCGGGATTCCTTGCTCAATATGAATATGACGTTTGCCTATCATACCGGCTTTTTGTCTGATCCCTATAAACTGGTGTATTTTGATGGCGGCGGGGTTTTTGCCGATACCCGTCCGGAACACAAGTTTCAATGGGCCTGGCTGGTTCAGTATGTGCGTCATTTTGAAGCGGCAAACCAGGCCGCGCTGCATGCCGATTACCGGTTTTATCTGGATGACTGGGGCGTACATGCGCATACGGTCGAATTAAGCTGGGATCAACCCATTGCGGATGGCTGGCGTGTGGTACCGAGATTTCGCTATTATTCGCAGGACAAGGCGGATTTTTATCAGCCTTATTTCACTGGTACGCCAACGGCAGCGGTGTATTCCAGCGATTACCGCCTGGCCGGCTTTGGCGCGATTTCCGGCGGCATCAAGATCATCAAGGATTTTGTGAATCCGGGTGGCTGGTTTCCCTTGCTGCGCATCCAGGCCGGGGTTGAATATTATGACCGGCGTTCGAGTTATCAACTGGGCGGGAGCAAGCAGGGCGCTTTTGATAATTTCAATTATTATCTGGTCAATGCCTCGTTTAACCTGAGGTTTTAGCCTTGCGCCTGTATGTATTTTCATTTAAAGCCATGGGTTCGCCTTGTCAGATACAGTTTTTTTCAACTGCAAAAAGCAAGGCGCGGCCGGTTTATGGCCGGATCATTCGCCGAATCGCCTGTCTGGAGCGGCGTTATTCGCGGTTTTTGCAGACCAGCCTTGTTGCCGAGGTGAATCGTAAGGCCGGAAGCGGTGTACGAACACGGCTGGTTCAGGAAGATTTTGCGTTGTTGTGTTATGCCGATCAATGTTATCGGGAAAGTCGGGGCTTGTTTGATGTAACTTCCGGTTTGTTGAACAAGGTTTGGCATGATCAATTAAAGGCCTTGCCCAAAGCCCATGCAATTGATCAGGCGCTGGCCAAAATAGGCTGGGATAAGGTGATCTGGGATCAAAATTCGTTGTATTTGCCGGTTGCGGGGATGCAGATCGATTTCGGCGGCATTGTCAAGGAGTATGCGGCTGACAGTGTTGTCAATCTGTGCCGTGCTTGTGGCGTGCATTCCGGCATTGTCGAACTGGGCGGTGATGTCCGGGTGATCGGTGCGCAGCCAAATGGGCAGGGCTGGCCGGTGGCGATTCGCGATCCGTTTCATCCCGGTCAGGTTTTGTCCCGCATCGAATTGCGTTCAGGCGCCCTGGCCAGCAGTGGCGATTATGAGCGTTATATTGAAATTGACGGCCACCGCTATGGACATATTTTTAACCCCAAGACCGGCCAACCGGTAACCGGGCTGTCGGGTGCAAGCGTCCTGGGCGGACAATGCGTGGTGGCGGGCAGCCTGGCGACCATCGCCTTGTTGCAGGGAACATCTGGAGCCGATTGGCTGGCGGCGCAATCCGTACCGTTTTTGGCCTGCTTGAGTACGGGCCGTGTTATCGATCGAATAAGTGGAGTTTGTGCATGAGTATTTACACGAGATTATGGTTTTTCATATTGTTGATTGGGTCTTTTTCATTGCAGGCCAGTCCTCAATTGAATATTACGCTGAAGCAGGCGGATACGCAGAATTGGCCGGGGCGTTATACCTTGTTGCTGCATGTGCCTGAACAACATCATGCCTACCTGGATAATGGTGTGGAGCACAGTTATATCCCGCTTGCTTTTGATCCACGCGGTTCACTGAAGCGATCCGGGGTACGTATTCTGGAAATACAGGCACCGAAAGGTGTTTTTGAGCCTCAGGTTCAGGCAACGGTGTTGAGAGATAGCGGAGTATTTACCCTTGTTTTGGATCGTCTTTCCAATGACACGCCCATCCTGGATACAAATATTGATCTAGCGGTGCGCTATCAACTTTGCAATGATGTAACTCATGTTTGTTTCATGCCCGCAACCGGACATATTCAATTGTCTTTGCCGAATCCTCAGATCATGCCGCCTGCGGCTTTGCCGATAGCGGATGTGAATGAAGAGGAGATAGGGATAACGGATCGTTTACTGCAAACTTTTACAGCAAATAAAAACAATACCGCCTTGATTTTTGGCTTGATGCTGCTGGCGGGTTTGTTATCGGTTGCAACCCCTTGCGTTTATCCGATGCTGCCGATTACTTCCATGTTCATTATCAACCGTGCCGGCGGTCATCGCCGTCGGGAAAAATATCATGCTTTGGTTTATTTGCTGGGCATTATAACTACCTATATGATATTGGGGCTGGTGGCGGGCATGACAGGCGGTGCTTTTAACAGTTTTATGCAGTCCGCCTGGGTCAACCTGGTATTTGCCGTATTTTTTGCTTTTTTTGCCTTGTCGATGCTGGGTTTTTATGAATTCAGTCTGCTGCAAAATGAAGTACACAGCCTGAATCAGCGTTCCGAACATGTCAAGGGGCTGCCAGGAACCTGGTTGATGGGTTGTGTTGCCGGCCTGGTGATTTCACCTTGTGTCGGGCCGGTCGTTTTCGCAATTTTGTTACAGGTTGCCGACAATATCGCTGCCAAGACCGAGGCTCTGGCGGCTGTTCAGCAAACGCTGGGTTTTTGGGACAAATTGGTTATTGCCAGTCAGGGCAGTGTGATGATGGGCGGGTTTGGCCTGGGCGTTGGGGTTCCGTTTTTCGTTATCAGCGTGATCAAGCTGAAGCTGCCAAAAGCCGGTTACTGGATGAACAAAATCAAGGCCTTCTTTGGCTGGCTGATTCTGTATTTTGCCTATACCTATTTCCATAAGGGCATGGGTGTGCTGGGCGTGGACGATGAGGGCGTCGTTATTATGGCGCTGGGTCTGGTGGCGTTGTGGTATGCGATTGTGCATAGTAACATTCTTGATTTTTCCGCAGCCAGCGAGCAACCGGCCGACCGCTTGCGCCGTTTTGCCGGTGTTTTGCTTTTGCTTGTTGGCGGCTGGATGCTGATCAACGGCTTGAACCGGATTCCAATGATAACAACGTCGGTCGCCGCAACTAAAGAACCTGCCTCCGTTGCCAGTCAGAATAGGCGTATTGAGAACGATGCGGGTATCGCCTGGTATCGGCATTTCAAGGATGCGCAAGAAGCCGCCATGCAAACCGGCAAGCCGATTTTTATTGATTTTTATGCCAGCTGGTGTGCAAATTGTGTGGCGTTTAAAGAGGAAACCCGGAATGATGTGGTATTGAACCGTGCTTTGCGCGAACATGCGGTCAGTCTGAAACTGATTGATCAGGAAGCCGAGTTTGAACAATTTAAACAGCGTCCGGAACACCGGCAATTAAAAATCGGTTTGCCTTATTTTGCGATCGTGCATCCGGATGGCCGTTTGTTGTGGTCGGGAACCGATTATCAGGCGACACGGAAAATTGCCCGCCTGCTTACCGATATGGATCAAAAAATTCATCCGGTTTCTCAGGCGGGTGCGCGATCATACTTCACCGGATCATGATTGCGGATTTTCAACATCGCTGAAATTCTTGTACTCAAGCTCAATCGGTTAGGTTTGCTTTGCGCCTTTGGTTTTCAGGAAACAGTTATCTATACTCTACGCGGTTAGCAATGCGGAAAATAAAGCAAACATCGGGACGAAACGCCTGCCTGTTGCAGACCGGTTTGCCGGAACCGCCCTGCAGGGTTGAGCAGGGCATATCCCGTAAAAACAAATATTGAATGGGGTAGGTGCGGATTTATCCGCACAGCGCAGAGCCGATCACCTGCCGGGTGGCCGACAGGAGCGCAGCGGATCGGCCAATGCCCTGAAACGGCGCTTCCTTACCCAGGTTCGTCGGTTAGGTGAGCGCCGCGTAAGCCAACACATGGCACAGTATGGTTGGGTTACGGCTATCGCCGAACCCAACCGACCCGGCTTTTGTGTTTTTCGTGGTTCATTCATTTGATATTCAAAATCCGCAAACCTGTCTGCCAACAGGCAGGTGTGGCTGCGAGTATATCCACCAGTTAAACTTTATGAGTGTCGATATGAAGGCTTTGTTGCTGGTAGTGCCGGTATCGCTGTCTGCCCGATCGTTTTATAGTTTCATCCTGATCGATGACTTCCAGCAGGCGTTGTATTCGTGAATATTGAGGTGGCGGTTGCAACGTCAAATTAATCAGGTTGTTTCGCCATTGTTCCGGCGCATCACGTTGGCCAAGCAGGATTTTGTTGGCCGGGTCAGGCGGTTCACCGGTATAAATCTGGTGGGGGATAAAGCTGCCCGCACGGAAAGTCCACAATAGATCGTCCAGTTTGCGGCTCTGTACATCGGAGTTTGTCAACAGGTAGGCTGTTTCATTTTGGCGGTATATTTTTTCGGCTAATTTGCAGACGAACAGCAGACGCTGTTGTTCTGAATGTGAGTTCAGGATATAAAAACTGATTTTTGGCATACTCATATTGTTTGATTTCACCCGTGATACATCCCCGCACCAAGCGAACGTCACCACCAAAAAGGGAAATGACCTTGTCGTAGCTGTAGATTTTTAGGCATTGCCGAAAAATCCACAGCTACTTTATAGGTCAACGAGCCTGTCAAAATATAGCGTTAAAGTCTTTATAAGCAGGCTTACCAGAACAAGGTATGGGAATTGAGAAGTTTACGCCGGGTTAGTTTGCCTGTTTCGCTGCCTGATCGAGTAAATATTGGCATAACAAGGGTACAGGCCGTCCGGTTGCTCCTTTGTCCTTGCCTGTGCGCCAGGCGGTTCCAGCAATGTCCAGATGTGCCCAGCGGTAATCTTCGGCAAAACGGGCCAGGAAACAGGCGGCGGTAATGGTGCCGGCATCGCGTCCGCCAATATTGGCCATATCGGCAAAATTGGATTTTAACTGTTCCTGATATTCTTCCCAGACAGGCAAGCGCCAAATCGGGTCGCAAGCGGTTTTCGATGCCTTAATCAGATCGTCGCACAATTCGTCATCGTTGCCCATCAAACCACTGGGTTGCCGGCCTAACGCGACGATGCAG
This sequence comes from uncultured Methylococcaceae bacterium, assembly GCA_964509475.1. GTDB lineage: Bacteria > Pseudomonadota > Gammaproteobacteria > Methylococcales > Methylomonadaceae > CAZDXJ01. Next base: position 23,998 of record CAZDXJ010000024.1, read on the forward strand.
GCACCGGTCAGCGTGGCCATGTCAATGACGACTTCAGGATCAAATTTTTGCGCATAAGTGAGTGTATCGCAAAGGATCAGGCGGCCCTCTGCATCGGTATTGAGAATTTCAATGGTTTTTCCGGACATGCTGGTTACAATGTCGCCGGGTTTGTTGGCGTCACCATCGGGCAGGTTTTCCGATGCCGGAATCAGGCCGACAATATTGATGGGGAGTTCCAATGCGCTGGCTGCCGAGATTGCGCCAAGTACGGATGCACCGCCGCACATGTCATATTTCATTTCATCCATGCCGGCCCCCGGTTTTAAAGAGATACCACCGGCGTCAAAGGTCAGCCCTTTACCGATTAATACAATCGGTTTGTTTTGCCTGGCCGAACCTTTATAATTAACGACGATCAATTTTGCAGGCTGCCGGCTGCCGCGGGAGACCGATAACAAGGCCCCCATGGCCAATTCCTGCATATCCGCTTCTTCAAGTATTTCAACGCTTAATCGGGTACTGGTGTTGGCCAGTGTTTGCGCCTGTTCAGCGAGGTAAGTGGGTGTACAAATATTGCCCGGCAGATCAGCGAGCTGTTTTGCAAGACGGATACCATCAGCGATTGCCTGACCTTGTTGCAAACCGGTTTGGGTCTGTTCGGTGGCATGTTCAGGGGCAAGGATGTGCAGTTTTTTAAGTTTGATTTCGCTGTTATTGTTTGTTTTTAATGTGTTGCACTGATAAGTGATTTGCCCTGCGATTTCGATGATTTGCCGGCTTTTCCAGGTCCAGTCGTGGCCGGTAACATCCAGTTCGGCCAAAGCGCAGACGGCTTGTTCGGTTTGGGTGTTTTTCAGTTGTGTCAGTGCGGCATGTACCACCTGACGGTATTTTTTTGTGCTCAAGGCTTCTTTTTTTCCCAACCCTACCAGCAAAATACGTTCAACAGAGCTGCCGGCAATATAATTCAATAACACGGTTTGTTTGCTTTTTCCTTGTAAGTCACCGCGTTCTAAAATTCTATGAATTATGCCATCAAAATATTCGTTGACGGCGGCAGCGGAAGGGGTGAGCTGTTGATTTTCATAAATGCCAACAATAATGCACTGAGTTTGCAGTTTTTCCAGAGGCGGGTTTTCAATCGAGTATTCCATAAATGTTCCGGTGTGTTTTTGATGGGTGAATGGCTTACCTGCATGTACAATGATCCGGCTCGGTTTGACAAAACCCGGGGCAGCTGTGATTAGATTTTGATAAAGCTAACGGGAACTGTCGCTTCAGTGTGATCGAATCATTACACAAAACAAGAATAACTAATGAAAATAGTAAATGCTGATTATACAATAACCGGCAGCTTTTGCAGCGGGGAAAAATAATAATATGTATCGATTTTCAGGGGGGTGAAAATGGCAAGAGGCCATTTTATTTCGGTATTGGACAAAATGATTATAGGTGACTTGATCAAAACGTTGACGGCGGCGCTATCGACGATTGTCATCATTATTGTGAGTCGTGAATTTGTCCGGGTTTTAGCCAAGGCGGTCAAAGGGGAGGTATCCAGCGAAACAATCAGCAGTATTTTTGCGTTAAAAATGGTGTCGGCAATTTCCGCATTTTTACCAGCGGCTTTTTTCATAGCGGTGTTGATGGTGCTGGGGCGGATGCATCGTGATCATGAAATGGCGGCTTTGTTGTCGACCGGTTTTGGTTTGGGGCGGTTGTTCCGTGCGGTTTTTATGTTGAGTATTCCTTTGTTTCTGGTTGCGGGTGGTATGGCGTTTTTTGCCGCGCCCTGGGCTGAGGCCACTGTGGAACAAATGATTCACCGGGATAGCCAGTCGGTTGAGTTAAGGGGGCTTCGTGCGGGCCAGTTTAGCGAGTACCAACAGGGTGATTTGGTGTTTTATGTTGAGGATGTCACTGAGCAAAAACAATTGCGGCACATTTTTGTACAGGATCGTTTACATGATCGGTTAAGTATTGTCACCGCGAAAACAGGCGCTATCCGTGATCTGCCAGGGGGGCGTTATCTGGTTTTGGAAGATGGCGAACGTTATCAGGGAGAGCCGGGGCAGCTTGAATTTGTTATCGAAAAATTCAGCCAATATGCGCTTAGATTGGAGGCTGTCACACGCAAATTGAATCTCAATCTGGAATCGGTACCGACCTTGCGTTTACTGGATTCGTGGAATTTGCCGGATATTGCTGAACTGCAACAGCGGCTGGCGATTCCGTTAGGCGTTTTGGTATTGGGCATGCTTGCCGTACCCTTGTCGCATGTGTCGCCGCGAACAGGGATATACAGCAATTTATTCACTGCTTTTTTGATTTATTTTTGCTACGCCAATTTACGCAGGCTTTGTAATAGCTGGGTTATCAATGGCGTGTTGCCGCCGTGGAGTGGGTTTTTGGCAATTTATTTATTGATGTTGATGGCGATTGCCCTAATCATGATTCGTTTATATGGTTGGCAGTGGGTTAAATTAAGCCTGACCCGGAAAGTTGCGGTATGAATATTATTACAGCCTATATTGTCCGCGAAATCCTGAAGGGTTCGGCTATTGCCATGTTGTTTTTGCTGACTCTGATCAATGTTTTTACCTTTAAGGATGAATTGAAGCACCTCGGTGAAGGAGATTATGGATTGCAACAAATCGTGTTGTATATCACACTGATTTCACCGACGACATTTTATGAATTGATGCCATCTGCCGCTTTGCTGGGCAGTCTGTTTGTACTCAGTACAATGGAAAATAACCGTGAACTGGTTGCTATGCGGGTGTCGGGGATTTCTTTATTCGGACTGATACGTTCGATTTTGATCGCCGGTGGTATATTGGTCGGGGTGGCTGTTGGTGTGGGCGAGTTCATTGCACCGGATGCGGAAGAAGCGGCAAAGTTGTCACGAACCAAAGCAAAACTGCGACATGAAAAGCTTGTTTGGCAAAGCCTTTATGGGCTTTGGTTGAGGGATGGCACCATGTTTATCAATGTACGCCAGATCAAAGGGAATGGTATTTTGGCTCATGTCAATATCTATGAACTGGATGAACAGGATCGGCTGCGCCGTATTACCCATGCCGGCAAGGCGACGTATATCGGTAATGAACACTGGCTTTTATCGGATGTGCATAGCACGGAAATAGGCGAAGAACGTTTGAAGTCTTATCAGTTATCTGAATATCAATGGCATTCATCAATCGAACCGGATTTGTTGAAAATTGCTGTCGTAACGCCAAATAAACTTTCATTGTATGATTTGGCAGTTTATATTCAATTCCTTAAAAAGAACCATCAGAAATCCCGGGTCTTTGAATTATCGTTTTGGGGGCGGATTGTCAATCCTTTTGTGACTTTGGTTATGTTGTTGGTCGCCACGCCGTTTGTCATGGGCTTTAAGAGAGCATATAGCACAGGGCCAAGATTGATGATTGGTATCCTGATCGGTCTGGGTTTTAATGTGCTGGATAAAATTGTGGGTAATATGGGGCTGGTTTATGGATTAAACCCGGTGTTGGTGGCGGTATTGCCAAGTGCCGTAGTTTTATGCGGTGCTTTATATGCGATCCACAGGCTACGCTAGCCTGCTGCTAAACATCCATAAACAGCTGGGTTCTGGACAGGTAATCATGCCAGGCACGCTTGTTTTTATCGCATAAAATCCACACAAAACCCAGGCCGACAGCTAACCAGGACAGGCATGCGCCGATGAAGCGCAGTGCGGCTTGTAGCCAGTCAATGCCTTGTTTTTCTGGCGTCAGGACGATAATTTTCCAGCTGCGCATCCCCAGTGTCTGGCCGCCATGAGTCCAGAACCAGCCGAAAAAAACAAAACTGACAACAAAGAGATAAACCGGGTAGAGATATTGATCGGAAGTAAGCGCTTTGCCGGAATTGAACGGCAACACTATCGCCGTGGCGACGAACCACACAGCGAACAGTAATACGCCATCATAAAACATGGCGGCAAGGCGGCGGAAAAAACCCGGCCGGTTGTTAAATTCCGTGCCAGGTTCGGTTTTCTTGCAATTTTGTATCAATCTTTAAACAGGGCCATTTTTTGGCCGAAATACATACTCAGTACCGATAAAGCGCCTAACATGAGTACCGAGAACAAAAAGGGTGGTCTGTGAAATATCAGGATGAGTAGATCGGCAACAAACAAACTGGTTAATAGAGGGTGGTTGATGAAGGTACACATAATTTTTTTAAACATAATATCCCCAATCTAAGCTGTTGACCCGGTTACAGGGTACATAAAAAACCGTTGATAGACATAAAAGACAAAGGGTAACGGTGTGATTTTAACTTGAGCAATTCTACTATATTGTTTAGGGTAGTGTAAAAAGAAACTGTTCCCCGGACTTGACAAGCTGGAAACTGCCGGACAAGGATTTGTCCGGCAGGAAGGCTGCGTAAGGATTATTTTTTATTACGTTCGTTTACTTCTTTGATGACTTCCTCGGCCACATTTTTGGGACAAGGCAAGTAATGCGAAAATTCCATGGAAAACTGGCCGCGTCCTGACGTCATGGTTCGCAAATCACCGATATAACCAAACATTTCGCTCAACGGGGCTTCCGCTTTGATGCGCACACCGGTGACGCCGGGTTCCTGGGCTTTGATCATGCCGCGGCGGCGGTTTAAATCACCAATGACATCACCGACATGATCTTCGGGTGTGAATACGTCGATTTTCATGATCGGCTCAATCAATTGCGGCCCAGCTTTGGGAATGGTTTGACGATAAGCGGCTTTGGCGGCGATTTCAAAGGCAACAGCCGAGGAGTCAACTGCGTGATAGGCGCCGTCCATCAGCGTTACCTTGAAATCCAGGCACGGGAATCCGGCCAGCACGCCATGTTCGGTACAGCTTTGAAAACCTTTTTCGATGGCAGGCCAGTATTCTTTGGGTACGTTACCACCGGTGACCTTGGATTCAAAAACAAAACCGCTGCCGGGTTCACCCGGTTCGATGACATAATCAATTTTACCGAATTGACCGGAACCACCGGTTTGTTTTTTATGGGTGTAGCTGTCTTCCACCCGTTGGGTGATGGTTTCACGATAGGCGACTTGCGGTTTGCCCACGTCAACATCGATACCGTGGGTTCTTCTCAGAATATCAACCTTGATATCCAGATGTAACTCACCCATACCTTTGATGATGGTTTCACCACTGTCTTCATCGGTTTCAACCCGGAACGAGGGGTCTTCCTGAATCATTTTACCCAGGGCAATACCCAGTTTTTCCGAACCGTCTTTATCTTTTGGTGCGATGGCAACCGAGATGACCGGGTCAGGGAAAATCATGGGTTCCAGCGTCGCCGGATTTTTGGGATCACAGAGCGTGTGTCCGGTTTGCACATTTTTCATGCCGATGACCGCGACAATATCACCCGCTTGTGCCAAATTAAGCTCTTCCCTGGAATCGGCATGCATTTCGACAATACGGCCAATACGTTCGGTTTTACCGGTATAGGTGTTTAGCACGGTCATGCCTTTTTCCAGTTTCCCTGAGTAGATGCGGATAAAGGTCAGGGCGCCATAACGGTCATCCATGATTTTAAAGGCCAGGGCACGTAGTGGCCGATCCGGATCGACAATAGCGAATTCTCCGGTTTCATTACCTTCCAGATCGACTTCCGGTTGCGGCTTGACTTCGGTTGGATTGGGCAGGAAGTCAACAACGGCATCCAATACCAATTGTACGCCTTTGTTTTTAAATGAAGAGCCACAGTAAGTCGGGAAGAAGGACAGGTTGATCGTGCCTTTACGGATACAACGCTTGGTGGTGTCAATATCGGGTTCGACGCCGTCCAGGTATTTTTCCATAACCTCGTCTTCTTGTTCAACCGCGGTTTCAATCAATTTTTCACGCCATTCCTCAACGCTGTCAACCATATCGGCGGGAACGTCCTGAATTTCGTATTTCATCGGATCGCCGGAATCGTCCCAGATCCAGGCTTTACGGGTCAACAGGTCAACGACGCCACTGAATTGATCTTCAATGCCTATCGGCAAGACCATAACCAATGGTGTGGCGCCCAATACATCTTCAACCTGTTTGACGACGCGGTAAAAGTCAGCACCGATACGATCCAGTTTATTGACATAAATAATACGGGATACTTCCGATTCGTTAGCGTAACGCCAGTTGGTTTCCGATTGAGGCTCAACGCCGCCCGATCCACAGAACACACCAATGCCGCCGTCCAGTACCTTTAACGAACGGTATACTTCGATGGTAAAATCAACGTGTCCAGGCGTGTCGATGATATTCAGGCGGTGGCCGTTCCAGGAACATGAAGTCGCCGCAGACTGAATGGTAATGCCGCGTTCCTGTTCCTGCTCCATGAAATCCGTGGTTGCGGCGCCATCGTGAACTTCACCGATTTTATGGATTTTACCGGTGAGTTTCAGTATGCGCTCGGTTGTTGTCGTTTTACCAGCATCTACATGTGCAAAAATGCCGATGTTTCTGTAAAGAGATAAATTTGTCATGTTGGTTCTCTAAAAATGGGCATAAAAACTTCTAATGGCTCTTGCTTAATGAGCCAGGGTTTCTTGGGGTTCTGTCGCTTAAGGGGATTCAAGTTACCGTTTGTTTGTTCGTGGCCGTATCTTCAGGCCTTGAAAACGGGGGTGTAAATACACATCACTCAAGATTTTATAGCAAATGAAAACGCATGGGTTTTAAAATCGCCTGCCCTCAAGCAAAAAGGACGCTATTTTAACCTAAATTCGCTTTAAAAACAGCAAATATCATTATTTTTATGAGGAACCATAAAAATATTGCATAGCACAACACATTATAATGTGGCAAGTTTCAGGCGTCGCAAATTGCCTTTGGCAATATTATCCGAAAATTAAATCCTGTGCAGTATAATTTATACTCTGCGCGGTCACGGATGCGGAAAATGAACCGGCCATCGGGGCCACTGC
>CAZDXJ010000025.1:0-30897 GCA_964509475.1 uncultured Methylococcaceae bacterium
TCCGCACCAACTGCATATCTGTGTGGAAGGAAAAAACCTATCGGCAATAACAAGGCCGCAGTTTCGTAAATTTATTCATAATCATATATGTTACAAACCCCACTCAGACATGCCGCATTAAAGTTAAACATAAGCATTTTTCATGCCATGCTATAAACACTTTGCAGATATTGTTTTAACCAAGTTAAATACTCAGGTATTTTTGTAAATGCCGCAACAACCCTGCAAAAATTATCAGGCAACCCCGCAAAAATTATTAGGCAACCGGATGCCGTTTCCGCTACCTGCCCGATCCGTTGTGCTTGACTCAACCGGGTTGGCATGGAGGCCTATATTATATCCAAACTGATGTTCCCATTTTGTAAACAAATGTTAAAATGGACATTTTTCCGCCCTGAAGGGTAGCGCAACGTAAGCCAACACATGGCACAGAATTGTTGGGTTACGGCTATCGCTGAATCCAACCGACCCGGCTTTTGTGTTTTTCGTGCTTGATTCATTTGATATTCAAAATCCGCAAACCGGTCTGCCAACAGGCAGGCGTGGCCGCGTGCAGTATATTTTGTTGAATTGAGCCATTATGGGTGCAGATGCGAATTTGTTACATCGTCAGCCAACTCATATTTCCGTAACTTAAATGGTTTTGCTGTTTACCCTGAACCCCCGGGTTTTTGTTAAACTGGGCTTTCGTTTTTTCATAAAGGCAAGGTTCGTTGATGCGAATTGTATTTTTGGGCCTGGCGGGGCTGCATGTTATCGCATTTATTTTGTTTGTTGCGATGGATGGGCAATATTACAGCGATGATTCCGCCTTGTATCTCGAGCTGGCTAAAAATTTGATCGAACAACATCGATTTGTATCACCCTCGGATTCGGGCAAACTCGTTCCGGAAGTGTTCAGAACGCCGGGTTATCCACTATTTCTCGCCCCTTTCGTTGCATTGAACCTGAATTTTTACTGGATTGCCGGAGCGCAGGAACTGATTTATCTGCTGGCAGTCGGGCTGTTTTGGCAGTACGGGCGTGTTTTACTGGGTGAACGCATGACCCGGCTTGGCGTTGTGTTCCTGTTGCTTGAGCCCGGCGGTTTCGCTTATCCAAAACTGATTTTATCGGAAACCGTGTTTTTGTTTTTCTTTGTGTCAGGATTTTTGGCCTTGGGGCATTATCTGCATCGCAAACGCCTTGTTTTGATCGTGCTGGCCGGTGTTCTGTTTGGTCTGGGTGCCTGGGTACGTCCGGCAATCCTGTATTTTCCGGTCGCCGTGGCGCTGGTTTTGCTGTTTTTGGCCAGGCGTGATCGGCGCTATTGGCGACATGCCGCAGTTTTTTTGTTTTGTTTTGTTTTGATCATCGCGCCCTGGTTGTACCGGAATCATCAGCAATTTGGCCGCTTTTTCATGACCGGTCAGCAAAGTAACATGTTTGCCAATTATCATGTGCCGATTGTTTGGGAAGCGGTCAAAGGGATTCCGTTTTGGCAAGCCCAGGAGCAGATGCGGCAAAAAGTGCGGGCGGCGGCGCAAAAACAGGCAGAACAGCAAGATCGGCCTTTGAGCCGGGTCGAGTATTTTGATTTGCAGCAAAAACGGGCAGTACAGGAACTGCTGCATTACCCGGCCGCCTATTTGCAACAATGGTTGTTCGGTATTCTAAAAACCATGAATGGCGTTAATCTGACCGAGTTGTACCATAATTTTCATTATCGGGAAAACAGGCTGCATTATTTTGATGTGGCGGCAACGAATTTTTTTGAACGGGTCTGGATTTTTATAACAAACCAGGATAAGCCTGTATTGATTCTGGTTTTGTTTCGGGTTGTGATCAGTGCATTGGCTTTGTTAGGGGTGTTTTTTATTGTGGCGAGAAAAAATGTTTTTCTGTGGTTGCTGTTGCTGGCCAATTTTTATTTTATCTGCCTGCCTGGACCCATGGGCTATTCCCGTTTTCGTTTTCCGGTGGAAGTGTTTTGGTTTGCGCAGGCGGTATTGGGTTACTGTTGGTTGCTCATAAAAACAGGCGAAAAAACCAATTGCAATTTCCTGAATGATTCAAATGCTAATACATAGTATAATACAAGGTCATTTTATTGATTTTTAGGTGTGGTCATGCAAATTATTCAGGAAGCGCTTACATTTGATGATGTCCTCTTGCAACCGGCGTATTCAACGGTTCTGCCGCGTGATGTCGAATTGACAACGAAACTGACCCAATCCATACAACTCAATATTCCTTTGGTTTCGGCAGCGATGGATACGGTGACCGAATCCCGGCTTGCGATCAGTATTGCCCAGGAAGGCGGTATTGGTATTATCCATAAAAACCTGACCGCCGATCAGCAAGCCCAGCAGGTGCGCAATGTAAAGAAGTTTGAAAGCGGGGTTATCAAGGAACCGATTACCGTACCGCCGATGATCAGTATTCGCGAAGTGATTGCATTGACCCGCGCGAAAAATATTTCCGGCGTACCGGTGGTCGATGGCGATAAATTGATAGGTATCGTCACCAGCCGGGACTTGCGCTTTGAAACCCGCCTGGATGAACCGGTGGTGAATGTCATGACACCGAAGGAAAAACTGGTCACGGTCAGGGAAGATGCCGACCCGAGCGAGGCGATACACTTGTTGCACCAATATCGTATCGAAAAGATTTTGGTAGTCAATGATGATTTTCATCTGCGTGGCTTGATTACCGTCAAGGATATTCAGAAAGCCCGCGATTATCCGCGTGCCTGCAAGGATGAACAGGAGCGTTTGCGGGTTGGTGCTGCCGTCGGTACCGGGGCGGGTACCGAAGAGCGGGTTGCGGCGCTGGTTGAAGCCGGTGTCGATGTGATTGTGGTCGATACCGCGCATGGCCATTCCCAGGGGGTGCTGGATCGGGTGCGGTGGGTGAAACAACATTATCCGGATATGCAGGTCATTGGTGGCAATATTGCCACCGGCGAGGCGGCCCGGGCTTTATTGGAAGCCGGTGCCGATGCGGTCAAGGTGGGCATTGGTCCCGGCTCAATCTGTACAACGCGCATTGTCGCCGGTGTGGGTGTTCCGCAAATTACCGCCATCAGCAATGTCGCCAAGGCTCTGCGAGGCACGGGTGTCCCCTTGATTGCCGATGGCGGTGTGCGTTATTCCGGCGATGTGGCCAAGGCGCTTGCCGCCGGTGCCAATTCGGTGATGTTGGGCAGTTTGTTTGCCGGTACCGAGGAAGCACCCGGCGAGGTGGAGTTATACCAGGGGCGATCCTATAAATCGTATCGGGGCATGGGATCGCTGGGCGCCATGTCGCAGCAGCAAGGCTCCAGTGATCGTTATTTTCAGGAGAATACCGATTCGGTTGAAAAACTGGTTCCGGAAGGCATCGAAGGCCGTGTCCCTTATAAAGGCAGCTTGTTGGCCATCGTGCATCAATTACTGGGTGGTATTCGCGCCAGTATGGGGTATACCGGCAGCCGAACCATCCAGGATATGCACCAACGCGCCCGCTTTGTGCGGGTAACCAGTGCCGGCATACGTGAAAGTCATGTGCATGATGTAACGATTACCAAGGAAGCACCCAATTATCGGCTGGATTAATTTGTAACAACACTAACAAGGTCAGTGCGTGAATCATAAATCAAGTGCGGATATTCATTCGCATAAAATTCTTATACTGGATTTCGGATCGCAATATACCCAGCTTATCGCCCGGCGGATACGTGAAATTGGTGTTTATTGCGAGATTTTTGCCTGTGATTGTGGAACCGAGGCGATTTTACGCTTTGCACCCAAAGGCATTGTTTTATCGGGTGGCCCTGAAACGGTAACCGGTGAGGATACGCCGCGTGCCGATCCGGTCGTTTTTGAACTGGGTGTACCGGTATTGGGCATCTGCTATGGTATGCAGACGATGACCGGGCAGTTAGGCGGTAAAGTGGCGTCTTCAGGTCAGCGTGAATTTGGTTATGCCCAGGTTCGGGCGCGGGGGCATTCCCGTTTATTGAGGGATATCGAAGATCATGCTTCAGAGGAAGGCTTTGGCTTGCTGGATGTATGGATGAGTCATGGCGATCGGGTAACGGCTCTGCCGCAAGGCTTCAAACGTATTGCCAGTTCCGATGGGGCGCCGATTGCCGGTATTGCCAATGAAGACAAACAGTTTTACGGTTTACAATTTCATCCTGAGGTGACGCATACCCGGCAAGGTGGCCGGATATTGCAACGTTTTGTCTGCGATATTTGTGCTTGTGAGGCATTGTGGACGGCCGGCAATATTATCGATGACAGCATTGAGCAGGTACGCAGTCAGGTCGGCGCTGATCAGGTCATACTGGGTTTGTCGGGCGGGGTCGATTCTTCGGTGGTGGCGGCTTTGTTACACCGGGCCATTGCCGATCAATTGACCTGCGTGTTTGTGGATACAGGCCTGTTACGTTTGCATGAAGGCGATCAGGTCATGGCCGCTTTTGCCGAACACATGGGGGTCAAGGTGATCCGTGTCGATGCCGAACAGGAATATCTTGCCGCTCTGCAAGGTGTTACCGATCCGGAACAGAAGCGCAAGATCATCGGTAGTCTGTTCATCGAAATTTTTGATCGGGAAGCGGCAAAATTGCAGGATGCAAAATGGCTGGCACAAGGGACGATTTATCCCGATGTTATCGAGTCGGCAGGCGCCAAGAGTGGTAAGGCGCATTTGATAAAATCGCATCATAATGTCGGTGGTTTGCCGGAAAATATGCAATTGAAACTGGTTGAACCGCTGCGGGAACTGTTCAAGGATGAGGTGCGCAAGATTGGCCTGGAACTGGGTTTGCCTTACGATATGGTTTACCGGCATCCTTTTCCCGGTCCGGGTCTTGGGGTTCGGATATTGGGAGAGGTCAAAAAAGATTACGCCGATTTATTGCGCCAGGCCGATGCGATTTTTATTGAGGAGCTTTATAAACATAATCTCTATGAAAAAGTCAGTCAGGCTTTTGCAGTATTTTTGCCGGTCAAGTCGGTAGGTGTGATGGGCGATGGACGCCGCTATGATTATGTCATTGCTCTGCGGGCAGTTGAGACGATTGATTTCATGACCGCGCGTTGGGCGCATTTGCCTTACGATTTTCTGGATTTGGTATCCCGCCGTATTATCAATGAAGTTGATGGCATTTCCCGGGTCACTTATGATATTTCAGGTAAACCGCCGGCGACCATTGAGTGGGAATGACGTTAAGGTGAGTGATGATTGCCGCTGGATGCGTTATGCGCTGCGTTTGGCTGAACGGGCGGAGACCTATGGTGAGGTTCCGGTAGGTGCGGTATTGGTCAAAGATAATTACTGTATCGCGGAAGGCTGGAACCGGCCGATTCAAACCCGGGATCCATCGGCTCATGCGGAGATAATTGCCTTGCGGGAGGCGGGGCGGGTTTTGGAAAATTATCGTTTGCCCGCTTGTACACTCTATATTACGCTTGAACCTTGCATAATGTGCATGGGGGCGATTGCTCATGCCCGCATTGAACGGTTGGTGTTTGGCGCCTTTGATGGCAAGCGGGGTGCGGTTTGCAGTGCGTTGCAGCTTGCCGATGCCCGCTTTCTGAATCATCGGGTGACCTGGACAGGTGGTGTATTGGAGGCCTCCTGCCGTGGCTTGTTACAGGATTTTTTTAAATCCCGAAGGCGGTTGCATAAATCACGCGGGAACAGGCTTTAAATGGCCGGAGTGGTAATATCCAGCGCATTATTATTTGCTGGCGATGAAGGTTGTAGTTCCATAACTTTCCGGCCTATGCTGTCTTCTTCGGTCAACCACACCAGTAGATCATAATAACTACGTACATTTTCTACATATCGAACCGGTTCAGAGCCACGCGCATAGCCATGCTTGGTGCGGGTGTACCATTTTTTCTGGCTGAGTAAAGGCAGTGTTTTCTTTACATCGAGCCATTTGTCGGGGTTGCCGCCCAGTTTCTGAGTTAGAACGCGGGCATCTTCCAAATGACCATAGCCCACATTATAAGCGGCCAGAGCCATCCAGATACGGTCGGGTTCCTTGATTCGAGACGGGATTTTTTTGATGCGCTGTTTAAAATACAAGGCGCCTCCCGCTATACTTTGTTGCGGATCGGCGCGGTCTTTGATCCCCAGGTATTGGGCCGTGCCCTTGGTCAGCATCATCAGCCCTTTGACGCCCGTTGGGGAAATGGCATTTTCCAGCCAGTGTGATTCCTGATAAGCGATTGCCGCCAGCAAACGCCAGTCCAGTTGATATTTTTGGGCGGCTTTTTCGAACAGTTTCTGATAATTGGGCAAGCGGATTTCCTTATGCTGGCGGAATTTGCACAAACCCAGATAATCCAGGTTGGATGCATGTCCGTAATGGCGTTCAATCAACTCCCTGAGGGTATTGTCATGCTTGATTTTCTTGAAAAAGCGGATTACCTCATTGTATAAACTCAGATCGCCGGATTTTGGCAATGCCCAGGCCAGGGGCTTTGGTTTGCTGATATCGAAGGCAATATTCAACTTGGGATAAAAACGCCGGATCAATGAAATCTGATTTGAATCGGCTATTGTATAATCAATCAGTCCACTGTTGGCCAGATAAAGCAGGCCTTGCGTATCCAAGGCTTTATTGACATTCCACTGTAACATCGGATTTTTTTTGCGTAGTTTTTTCAGCGTATCGATATGGCTGGTGCCGTGCACAACTTCCAAAATACCATCATTTAAATCGGTGATGTTTTTGGGTCGGCGGCTGCGCGAATGGTAGATAAGTTGTTCCGTGACCTCATGGTAAGGCGGGGCAAAACGCATTTGTTGTTTACGTTTTTCGGTTACAGTGAGTCCTGCTGCCGCCAGATCGGCAGCCCCGGAAGCAATTTCAGTGAGTATCGTATCGAAATTATCAGGTACGACAAAACGCACTTTAACACCCAGTTGCCTGGCAAAGAGCATAACCAAATCATATTCCAGGCCTGTGTAACCTTTGGCGCCCTGATAATAGGTTGAAGGACTGTACCGGGTCAGTACGGTCAGCACGCCCGATTTTTTTATTTGTTCGAGGCGGGATGTCTTGTTCAACGGATTCCAGTCCGCATGGCAAGCTGTGATTGCTGGCAGTGAAATCAAACAGATCAGGATTTTAATCAGTAAATGCACGATGATTATGCAGGTTTTGTTCTTGGTGAATTACCGGTATCAATATCACAATCATTTTGATATTCAAGAAAATATGCCCACAAAAATTGAATTTCATGAATTGACGGAGACATAATCTGTTTGATTACGAAACTACCGAAGTTTTTTGTAATAGTTGATCAGGGCATTGGTGGAACTGTCGTGGGATTCAATAGCTTGTTCATTGCCCAGTTCCGGCAAAATGGCTCGAGCCAGCACTTTACCCAATTCCACGCCCCATTGATCGAAAGAGTTGATATTCCATATTGCGCCTTGTACGAAGATTTTGTGTTCGTATAACGCAATCAATGAGCCGAGTGTTTTGGGAGTGAGTTGGGTAAATAAAAAAGCATTGGATGGCTTGTTGCCGGTAAAGACCTTGGCCTGGACAAGCGCTTTGTTATCCGCCGATGCCGGATCGGCCTGAATCACTTCGGACAGTGATTTTCCTTTCATCAAGGCTTCCGGTTGCGCCAAAAAGTTGGAGATCAGGATGTCATGGTGATTCGGCAAATGATAGTGGCTTCTGGCGGGCGCCAAAAAATCGCAGGGAATAAGTTGGGTTCCCTGATGTATCAACTGGTAAAAAGCGTGTTGTCCATTGGTGCCCGGCTGACCCCAAATAATCGGGCCGGTGCGGTAATCGATCCGGTCGCCATTGATATCGACGGATTTACCGTTACTTTCCATATCGGCTTGTTGCAGATAATCCGCCAGATAGCGCAATGACTGATCGTAAGGCAAAATCGCATGGGATTGGGCGTTGAAGAAATTAATGTACCAGATACCGATCAATGCCATGATGACCGGAATGTTATGCGAAAACGGTGTGTTTCGGAAATGTTCGTCAATTTCATAAGCGCCTTGCAGGAGCTGTTCAAAATTGTCCATCCCTATCGCCAACGCAATCGGCAGGCCGATCGATGACCATAAGGAAAAACGTCCACCCACCCAGTTCCAGAAACCCAGCCGGTTTTGCGGATCGATACCAAATCGGGCAACATTTTCCGGGTGTGTGGAAATAGCGATAAAGTGACGGGCAATAGCTTGTTCGGATTTGAAATGCTCTATAATCCAGCTTCTTGCTGAATGGGCATTGGTCAAGGTTTCCTGGGTATTGAATACCTTCGATGCAACGATAAACAACGTGGTTTCTTGAGACAGTGGTTGCAGGGTTTCCACGATATCCGCCTGATCGACATTGGAAACGAAATGAACCTTGATATCTGGACGGTGGTAGGGCGTAAGTGCCGTCGTCACCATTCTGGGACCCAGTTCCGATCCTCCTATGCCGATGTGGACGATATCGGTGATTGTCTTGCCGCTGTACCCCAGCCATTCATGATTGTGCAGAACATTACAAAAATGGCGCATTTTCTGTAATTCTGATCGTACATCAGGCATCACGTCGTGGCCATCGACAAAAACAGCGCGGTTGCTTTGGTTGCGTAAGGCGGTATGTAAAACAGCGCGGTTTTCTGTGTTGTTTATTTTATGGCCATTGAACATGGCGCTAATTTTATCTTCAAGGCCGGTTTGTTCGGCCAGTTCGAGAAGCAGAACCAGGGTTTCTTCAGTGAGAATATTTTTCGAAAAATCGAACAGAATATCGTTAATTTGTAACGAGAACTTATTAAACCGGACATTATCTTCGGTGAAAAAGTCTTTGATTTGTTTGTTAGCTAATTTTTTTTGATGTTCGCATAAAGCGCCCCAGGCGGGGGTGCTATTAGGACGTGACATGATTATTAACTCCGATTTTTGATGTTTGCGCCAAGTTTACGGGAAGGCGGTCTTGCTTACAATGTGCATTAGTAATTCATTATAGTATAATGGATAAGTGATATTTATGTTTCAAAGGGCTTTTGTAGTGAAACAACCTTTTATTGTATGGGGTGATATGTTAGAGTTAGCAAATGTTTTTAACCCTCGAACAAACAAAACAAATACAGCTGATTGAACAACCCAGAACAGTATCGTTTTCGTTCGGGATAAAAACACACAAAAATAATTATTAACTGACTGGAAGGTATTATGAACAAAAAACAATTCTATTTAAGTGGATTCCTTGGGCTTCTTGGGTTGGTTTTTTCCGCCAGTTTATGGGCGCATGGTGGTGCAAAAGGTACCGACACGGATCAGTGTAAAATTGAAATTCAGGGGGAGTGGGTGCATTATACCGCCTATCAGCCTTTCAAAGCTCCTGGCGAAGAGTTCTGCGCCTATTTACCGGATATCAACACACCCACCAATTTTGTGTTTGATTATATCGGTGTCAAATTGCGTAAAATGCAGGTTGAATTCGAAATCACCAAGGAGCCGGAAGGCAAACGCGTTTATTTTCAACCCGCTTCCGCGCATAAAACGGGATCGGTTAACGCAACAACAACTTTGACCGAGCCAGGTGAATACTTGATCCATGTCAAATTGATCCCCGAGCAAGGCGAACCGGTTGACGCGCATATCGGTTTTACTGCGGGTGGCGGTAAACAAGCGAGTTCCGGAAGTATCTGGTTATATATCTTTTTTGCATTTGCTGGCCTTTATATTCTTTATCTCTCCAGTGCGGGTTTTAAAGCACAGGTTGATAAATTATTGGGTAAAGCCAAAGACTTTTAAGCAATGCTTAACAAAATCGAAGGTAATAAAAAATGCATAGACATCCTTTAGGTGCTCTGTTTTGTGTTGCAGCGATGCTCATGCCGCTGACAGTACAAGCAGCAGTCGAGTTGCCGCCCACTGTAAAAGTGGCGCGAGGGAAAGTCGAACCATTGTGTTCGTTCAACATGCCGGAATGGCGTGAAGCGCAGGAAATCGAAGGTGTAAAAATTCAGGAGTCGATACGCTGTAATCCTGATAACCCTTATACCGTCGCGGCTTTGGTCAAAGGGACCAATAATGTCGGCATGAATACCTTGATGGAGACTTATCTGGCAGCGGATGCCGTGATCAAGAAAAACGACATGGATGGCGATGGCGATCCGGATTTGATTATCATCAAACTTGAAGTTGCCGAATTGAATGGACACTCGCCGGATTTTAAGGGTGTCGTGCCAACCTTCGATATCGGGCCAGGCATACAGCCTGGGTTATGGGTGTTTGCACCAAAATCACGGGGTATGGCAACCAAAAGCTTCGTTGGTCTGGAAGCGAATCCGCTATTGCGGGCGCCATCTCCGCCCATTCGGGTAGAACAGGGTGATACGGTTTGGATTCAATTGGAAAATACCCATTATTTCCCTCATACGATCCATTTGCATGGCGTTGATCATCCTTTTGTAGACAGTTCCGGTGAAGGTAACGACGGCGTACCGCAAACCAGCGATAAATTCGTTATGCCGGGTGAAAGCCGGACTTATGAAATCAAACCGCGTCACGCGGGTACCTTTGTATATCATTGCCATGTACAAACCCATGTACATTTGGCAATGGGTCTGGTGGGCATGTTCATCGTTGAGGAAAACCGGCCCAATAACTGGTTGCAAACCTTTAATGTTGGTGCCGGTCAGGTTCGTCACCCTTCCAAGGCGGTTCTGGAAGAGTACGATAGCGAATACGATCTGCATTATCACGGCATTGACAAGGAATTGCACAATATCATCCAGGCCTATAACGATCCGCGCATCATCGCTAAAAAAATGAACCGTGAATACGATATTACTGAGGCTACCGAGGATTATCATATTTTGAATGGCCGTACCTTTCCTTATACTTTGAGGGAATCGCTGGTCATTGTCGAGCCGGATCAGAATGTCAAGTTGCGTATGTTCAACAGTCAGACCGAGATGACGGCGATTCATACCCACGGTCATAAAGCGACCATCACTCACTATGACGGCGTCGAACATAACCCGGTGGCCCAGATTACCCGCGATATCTATGATTTGGCGCCAGCGCAACGCAATGATTTGAAAATCAGCACTGTTGATGATGGTTTACATTCCTATGGCGAAGGTATCTGGGTTTTCCATGACCACGCCGAAAAAGGTATCACCAATGACGGCCAGAATCTGGGTGGTGGTGTCAGTGCTATCGTTTACAAATCGTATCTGAGTGAAGAAGGCATACCGAAAATACAGGGTGTCGATATCACTGCTTACCTGACCAAGGAATTCCACGCCCGTCAGTACCCGGTGTGGCAAGATGCAGATGACTGGAACAGTCTGGGCGAAGTCGATCCACAAGGCTTCAAACCCAAGCCGGCATTCGTGCCCGTAGTCAAGGAAATGAGAAAAGCGCCCGGTAAGGCACAAGCTCAGACAGCACCTGCAAATGAAAGCAGTCCGTTTAAAAACTTTTTTATCGGTTTGCTTTTGGGTGTGTTTGCCTATTTGTTAATTGTCAATCGGGAAAAGGTATTTGCCATGATACAGTCCTTGAAATCAGCTAATAAAGGAGGGCAGTAAAATGCGTAATTTATTACTGATTGGGTTATTGTTTACAGCGGCCAACTTGGTTTCGGCTGAAGAGATTATCGAGCATAACAAAATGATGGATCATGGCGGTGGTCACCTGATGGATATGGGCGGCGGTATGGTCATGGGACAGAATACCGATCGGATTCCCGATGGCTGTGATGGTATTGCCGCGACCAAAGAGATAACGGTACATGCCGGTCACAAGTATGCAAAAAAATTCCCGGGCCGGATTTATGCGTTTGACGTGCAGGAATATCAATTTGAACCTTGCACCAAACTCACGGTACATTTCATCAATGAGGATCATGTGCGGCATCAATGGATGATGCATGGCTTGCCAAAGTATCTGTATCCAAAAGGCATGTTCCACCTGGAAGTAACGGGGCCGGGTAAAATTTCGGGTACCTTGATTTTACCGCCTGGAGAAAAAACCTATCTGGTACATTGCGATCTTGCCCAGCATATGGAAAAAGGTATGAAAGGGCAGTTAAAAACCGGAAAAGGCAGTGGTGATTTACCCAGTATTCCCGGAGTGACGGAATTTGTCGTTCAGGATGATTATTCACGGATACCGCCGCCGGTCGTTACGCCACCCAGTTTGGCTAAACCTGCGGACAAGTCAGCGACTAGCAATGTTGCTGTACAACAAGAGGGTTCATCAATTTCCGGGGTGATGATTATTGGTTTGGCTTTAGGGTTGTTATTAACCGCTTTTTGTGCGAAGCGGTTTAAGGGAATGGGTGCTTCCGAGATTATTGCAACCCTTGCAGGTTGGCTTAAACAGGGATTGACCGTCATTGGCTGGCTGTTTGGTGTAGCAAAATCAGGCAAAACAAAAACCTGAGTCTTTTTATTTATCACAGACAAACCCCTGTATTCTTTCTGAATGCAGGGGTTTTTTTTGACTTAACTTACAGATTTTGGACAATTTTTCAGAAAACCTTTGGACTTTATTCGTCAGTGCGTTTATTTCGTCAACCATTGCTCCAGGTGGTTCCGAAGCTGTGTTGGTTTATATGATTGTCAATGGCAGCCAGGCCGTGGAACACATTGTGTTGGTAGCGACATTGGGGAACACTCTGGGCGCATTGACAACCTGGTTTTTAGGAGTATTGGCGGCAAAGAAGTTTCCTTTACAAAGTCTTCTGGATGAAAAACATCAAAAATCGGTTAAAACCGTAAAGCGCTGGGGGATATGGACATTGTTGTTTTCCTGGTTGCCCGTGATTGGTGATGGCCTGTGTTTTGCAGGGGGATGGCTGAGGCTGGCCTTTTGGCCATCCTGTGCATTCATTTTGATCGGTAAAGCCTTTCGTTATATCTTCATTGCTTATTTTGTGTATGTTTCGACATTTTCCTGATTCGGGATTAGCGGTTATTCACAGAAGCCGGGATTATTATATCGCTTTGTTTACATTTATCAGCGTGGCGCTTTGTCTTTGGCTGGATGCGGATTCAACACCGGCAGAGCAAAATGCCTTGGGTATTGGGGCCTGGATTTTTTTGCTTGTCTGGTTAAAAGGGGAAAACAAATTTGTCCGAATGCAGGTTCTGGTGGCTATTGCCTTTGCCACGGTGGGCGAACATTTCGCCTCACCCTTTATGGGAGGCTATACCTATCGCTTTGAAAACGTTCCCGCCTATATACCGCCCGGGCACGGTTTTGTTTATTTGACCGCTGTTGCATTGGGGCGTTCGGGTTTTTTTCATCAATATGCCCGCCCCATTGTTGCGTTTGTGCTGCTCAGTTGTGGTTTGTGGTCGTTATGGGGCGTACTCCTGGCGGATCGGGGTGATTGGGTCGGTGGTGCGCTTTATTGCGTATTTGTCCTGTTTTTGTTTAAAGGGCGATCACCTTTACTTTATTTGGCTGCGTTTTTTATTACAACCTGGCTGGAACTGATTGGTACGGCTCTGGGTACCTGGCATTGGGCGGTTATCGATCCGGTTCTGGACTGGCCGCAAGGCAACCCGCCCAGTGGCGTTGCCGCCTGGTATTGTCTGGTGGATGCGGTTGCATTAGGTGGTGCGCCTTATCTGCTCAAAGGAGCCGAAAAAATGAGACATTGTTTTTATGCTCAAACCGGAGATAATTCGTGAAATTAACGCTATGGAACAACAAATCAAATGAACCCATCAGCATGTCAAGTGGTTTTTTTTGACATAGACACTGTAAATTGAAGTAACTGAAGTTTCCTAGGGGGCGTTCACACACAATTTAAAAAACACTCCAGAATCGTGTATGGTAGCGACTTTTTGAGCCTTAAACGACTTGCTCGAAAAAGTATTTGTTTTTCAAAATCTGAAAAAATCATGATATTGTTATCGGTCTATTGATTAATCCAGCACCTCGCCCTGAAGAGCAAGGTTTTACATCGAGGTGCTGGATAAAGTCGAGTTTGGTGTGGATATTTATGCTTAACAACAGATTTAACCCATTACCAACTTAATGATGGCGCGGGCTGATTTTCCGTGAATATCACTGACAATGCCCGTACTTTCCATCACGACTTGTTGCGGGTTAAATGAGGCGACCCATTCCGCCATCGCTCTGCGATCCCGTTTGAAACCGCCAAACTCCCGTAATTCAACCCGGGTTTCCCCGGCATCGTCCTCATACAGAACGCAGACCGTGAGTTTGGCCTGATGAACCTCCAGAGCCGCTACGCAACGATAGATTGGTTCGAGTTCCATGGTATTCCTCCTATAGTGTAAACCAAGTGATAAGGAGACAGCGGATGTGACCCTTGATTTTGCTCTGAGGCACTACGCGCCTCGACCCTGTTACTGTGCGCTCTTTTTACGATGCATTCCGGGGTACGGGCAATGGCCAGGGGTCACGTTAGTTATCAGGATTAAATCGCTAAAAACTTGATCGACTTCGCTCCGCTGTCTCCTGTATAGTATCTTTTATTTTCCGGGGTGATGGCTACCAGCTACATGATCGTTAGTTATATAGTACTGGAAATCCTGCAAGATACTCCGCATACTTCACATTCATCAATTACAAATCTTAGGAAGCCATGAATTTTATTCGAATTTTATTTTTATTTTTCCTTATTGTACCTTTTATCGAAATTTATTTGTTGCTACAGCTTGGTGGCATCATCGGTGTTTTACCCACCATATTCATGGTCGTGTTCACGGCGATTCTGGGCGCCTGGTTATTGCGCAAAGAGGGCTTTGCAACCTGGCAGCGTTTTCAAAATACCCTGGCACAGGGACAAATTCCCGCCCGGGAAATGATTGAAGGCCCTATTCTGCTGGTCGGCGGGGCCTTGTTACTGACGCCAGGCTTTTTTACCGATATCATGGGATTTGCCTGTTTGATTCCGGCAGCCAGAGGTAAGATTGCAAGCTATGTCATGGAAAATTATTTAATAAAAACCGGTGCTGGCTTTCCGCCAGGAGAATCAAATACACACCATCAAGTTATCGAAGGCGAATACCGTAAAGAAAAGGACAATTAACCCGGCTTTGCCATTGTAGTGTCATAAAATCTTTATACATTATTGGCTATAGCTAATAGACTGCCGATGGCAAGGTTTGGTAAGCAAGGGGGGCTTAAATTATGTTGTTATGTACCCCGATTATATGGGGCGCGGCTAAAGCCGCTGCTACCGTTTTAACCCATTAGCCATGTTTGTTCTGCACACATCCAATAAAACCGAAAACTTGCTGGCTCATCTGGTGAAGGTGCTTGAATCCTCGCCTTTATCCTCGCCTTTTGCCAGCGAGGTTTTTCTGATTCAAAGCCAGGGCATGGAACGTTGGTTATGCCAGCAACTTGCCGATTATTTCAAGGTATGGGGCAATTACGAGTTTTTGTTTCCAAACCATTTTTTCAGCAGCATGGCTCTGCGGGTGGACAGTAATCTGGATGACAGGGGGTTTGAGCGCGATTGTTTATTATGGGCTATCGAGTCTTTGTTAAGGGACTTGTCCGAACCCGTCTGCCAGCCCTTGCAGCGCTATCTTGGCGGTACAAACAGCGCCTTGAAACGCTACCAGCTTGCCCGGCAATTGGCACAAGTGTTCGATCAATATCAAATCATGCGTCCCGATATGCTGGATGCCTGGCAACAGGGAAAAACCCTGTACCAAAATGACACCGAAAGCTGGCAAGGTTTCTTGTGGCGGCGCTTATGCGAACATTTGCAAGCACCGCATCGCGGTTTTGTATGGCTGCAAAGCATAAAAAAACTGCAACAAGCCAATCCGGGCCGGTTCCAGACGGTCATGCCGGAACGCATCATGGTGTTTGGCCTAAATACCATGCCGCCCTTGTTTCTGGCTTTTTTACAGGCCCTGGCCAAACATTGCCCGATACATTTTTATTTACTGAATCCAGCCCAAACCTATTGGGCGGATCTATACCACCAACGCCGGCATGTGCCGCATGACAGCCAGCTTCCGGTCGGCGGACATCCTTTGTTGGCAGCACTCGGGCAACAAGGCCGGGAATTTCAGGAAATATTGCTGGAGACTGCGGAATTCGAATTTCAGGTGGACAGTTTTGAGTCCGAACAGCACCAACAGCCGACGAATTTACAGCAATTGCAAAACGATATACTGAACAATCAGTTGAGTTCGGTACGTTTGCAAAAAGATGGTTCCATCAGCCTGCATGCCTGTCATTCCAGAATGCGCGAAGTACAGGTCTTGAAAGACCAGTTATTACAAGCGCTGGAAAATGATCCCGCTCTGGAACTGCGCGATATCGCCGTCATGGCCCCGGATATACGGCTTTATGAACCTTTCATTGCTGCGGTTTTCTCCGATATACAACATGCCATCGCTGATCGCAGCCTGCGCCTGAACAATGCCTTGCTGGATAATTTCATCGCTTTTTTGAAACTGTCTCAAAGCCGTTTCGGCTGGCAGGAAGTGCTGGATTTGCTGGAACAACCCGCGGTTTACAGCGGTTTTGGTTTGTCAGAAACGGATTTGCAAATACTGCGCAACTGGATTAGCGAACTCTATGTGCGCTGGGGCCAATCTGCCCAACATAAAGCCGCCCTGGGTCTGCCGGCCTTATCCGAAAATACCTGGCAAGCTGCGCTTGAACGCCTGTTAATGGGTTATGCCTTTGCTGATGACAGCGATTTTATCCTGGACACCCTGCCTTATACCCATATTGAAGGTTCATCAGCCCAGGCTCTGGGGGGGGTGCACGATTTCTTGCAGCTCCTGTTCCGGGCCGCCGCCGAATTATCCAAGGCCAAATCCCTGGCAGCCTGGGCTGAACAGCTGCATCGTTACAGCCAATACCTGTTTTCGGAAACGACAACCGAAGCCAGTGAAATTCAACAATTACATGAGCTGTTCGCCGATCTGGGCGAACGCTTTACCCCATTCCATAGCGATGATATCGAACTGGATGTGATCATCAACTGGCTGGAAGATGCCATCCAGGAACATAAATCGTCTTCCGGTTTTCTGCGCGGTCAATTGACATTTTGTTCCATGCTGCCGATGCGCACGATACCGTTCAAGGTGATTGCCTTGCTGGGTCTGAATGAAGGCGAATTTCCCCGCATCGACCGTTACCCGGGTTTTGACTTGTTGGGTCAATATTATCGTAAAGGTGATCGTTCCCGGCGTGCCGACGATCGCTATCAGTTTTTGGAAATATTGCTCTCCGCACGCCAGCAATTGATCATGACCTACATCGGTTTTTCCAACCAGGACAATCAGATCAAACCACCGTCAGTAGTCGTCAGCGAGATGCTGGAGATTTTGCACGATGCTTATCAGCTCGACGATCTGATCGTCCACCACCCGTTACAGGCATTCAGCCCTCTTTATTTCAGCGCTGACACCCCCTTATTCAGCTACAGCGCCGCCGACTGTCAGACGGCACGCGGCTTACACGCACCGGCTCAAGAAACGGATATCTGGTGGCCTGATGATTGTTCAAAAAAACTCAACGAGAACGATAACGTCATCGAACTGAATGATTTATTTGCCTTTTACCGCTATCCGCAAAAATATTTTATTCAACACAAACTGGCTATCCTGCTGGACGATATGGTCAGCCAACCCCAGGAGCGGGAACCGTTCGCAATCGATGGCCTGGAAGCCTACCGTATCCATCAAGACTGGATCAAAGCAGTTTTGGCAGGCCAGGAACTCAGCCTGCAAAAACTGCAAGCCCAGGGCCGCTGGCCGGCCGCCACCAGCGGAGAAATCCTTTATCAACAAACCCGGCAGGAAATAATTGAATTCGTCGGCCAAATCCAGGAAAAAGACCTGGGCCCCGAAGTGGCTGATCGGCCTGTGGATATCCGCATCGGCCGCTACCGCTTAATTGGCAAACTGAGCCATTGTCATGAACGGGGCAGTCTGTTTTATCGCTACGCCACCTTAAAAGGGAGGGATTTTTTATCTGCTTGTCTGCATCATCTGATCATCAACCGGATACAGAGCCTGCCGACTTACTTGATCAGCCGTGATGTGAACGGGGAGTTTGCAGAACAACAAGCCGGTGAGCAAATCCTGATCGCGTTACTGGAACGGTATCAACAAGGACAAAACAGCCCTTATGTATTTTTTACCGAACCGGCATTCGCTTATATCCGTCATGCCGCCAAACAGGCGCATAACAGCCGGAGCAGCAAATCAGCGCCGGATGTTGCCATCGAACAATTGCAAAAAGATTTGCAGACAGCTTATGACCCTTATCTGGCATTGGCCTGCCGCAACCAGAAACCCGAAACCTTGCTCAACCCGGATTTTACCCATTTCTGTGAACAGTATCTGCTGCCGGTATGGCAAAGTTTGCAATATACAACAGACGACTCTGCCGCATAAACCGAATCCCGATCACCGCATGTCGCGTCCAAAACCATCAAGCCAACGTTTTTTTCAGGGCAAGCTGCTGTTCGATATGATCCATCAGCTGAGCGGATATGTTCAGCCCGAACTGCCGATCCAGTTCCTGCACGCAGGTTGGACTGGTCACGTTGATTTCGGTGAGATAATCACCAATCACATCCAGCCCGACAAACACCAGCCCTTTTTCCTGCAAGGTCGGACCGACCTGCTCGGCAATCCAGAAATCCCTCTCGGTCAATTCACGGCCTTCGGCGCGGCCACCCGCAGCCAGATTGCCCCGGCTCTCGCCTTGCGCCGGGATACGCGCCAAGGCATAGGGTACCGGTTTGCCATTGATCAGTAAAATACGCTTGTCACCCTGTTTAATCGCAGCTAAATAGCGTTGCGCCATAATGAAACGTTGACCCTGCCGGGTCATCATTTCCAGGATTACACTGATATTGGGATCCTCTTGCCGAACATGGAAAATGGATGCCCCCCCCATACCGTCCAGGGGTTTCAAAATGATTTCCCGGTACTTCGCCAGAAAATCACGAATACGTCGGGGCTCGCGCGTGACCAGGGTTTCGGCGCAGCATTGCGGAAACCAGGCGGTAAACAATTTTTCATTGGCATCGCGCAACGACTGCGGTTTATTCACCACATAAGTGCCGCCTTGTTCCGCTCTTTCCAGCAAATAGGTCGCGTAAATATATTCCTGATCGAAAGGCGGATCCTTGCGCATTAAAATCACATCCAGTTGCTCGAGTCCGATATCCTGTTCCTGCCCGAACTCGAACCATTTTTGCATATCCCGCTGTACCGTGAGCCGTCGGGTTCTGGCCCGAGCCAGGCCATTGCACAAATACAAGTCGTTCAACTGCATATAATGCAGCTCCCAGGCCCGGGCATGGGCTTCCAGAAGCATGGCAAAACTGGTATCTTTTTTGATATTGATGTTTTCAATCGGGTCCATGACCACGCCGAGTTTGAGTTTCACAACAAAGCGCCTCGCTCAAAAAGAAAATAAATATCGTTGTATTCTACAGTTTATTATTTACCTGAAAAGAAATTTTTGGTATAAAGAGCGGCTAACTTTTAACAAGGCACAGTAAAAGAGGTTCATCATGTCCAGAGTATGTCAAGTAACAGGCAAACGTCCTGTTACCGGAAACAACGTGTCGCATGCGCATAACAAAACCAAAAGACGCTTTTTACCGAATCTGCATCATCACAGATTCTGGGTTGAAAGCGAAAACCGCTGGGTTCGCCTTCGGGTTTCTGCAAAAGGTATGCGGGTTATCGACAAAAAAGGCATCGACGCCGTTTTGGCGGATATTCGTAAACGCGGCGAAAAAGTATAAGGAGCAAAACAATGCGTGATAAAATCAAATTGGTATCCAGTGCAGGAACCGGTCATTTTTATACAACCGACAAAAACAAACGCACCATGCCGGAAAAAATGGAAATCAAAAAATACGACCCGGTCGTGCGCAAACATGTTATCTATAAAGAAGCGAAAATCAAATAACATACGCTTTAGCGATGTAAATTACAGCCCGGCCACAGTTTGCAAAACTGTGGTTATGCCTGCACCCAGCCAGGTTTCATGATGCGTATCGGTTTCATGGCCTCGCACGGCGGCTCGGGAATGAAAGCGGTATTGCAGGCCATTGACAACGATTTGGCGCTTGAACCGGTTGTATTTATCGGCAATAACAAAAACGCCGCCGCATTCGACATTGCCCGATCCTGGCGCCTGCCTGCCTATTATCTCAGCGCCAATACCCACGCCGACCCGGAGCAGCTTGACCAGGCCATCTGCGCCAAACTGCGTGCATACAATATCGATCTGTTATTGCTTTCCGGTTATATGAAAAAGCTGGGCCAACATACCCTGACCGCATTCAAAAACCGGATACTCAATATCCATCCTTCGTTGTTACCTAAATATGGCGGCCAGGGCATGTACGGTGACCGGGTACACCAAGCCGTGCTGGACAACCGCGAACATCAAACCGGCGCTTCCGTGCATATCGTCACTGACGAATACGACCAGGGACCGGTACTGAAACAACTGACCGTTACCCTGAACGATACCGATACCCTGGAAAGTGTTCGGGAAAAAGTGAAAAGTATTGAAGGTCTGCTTTATGTACAAACCTTGCAAGGCATTGTAAGTGGTGAAATTGTTCTTCCTTGAACAGTAACATAACGCAATAAAGTGATTGAGGACACTCTCTAATACACAGAGGCAATAAAACGAAAAATGCTTCGGCTGGCATCTTCGCGGTCTGTTAATTTTTAACGGTTTGTATCTACTCACCCCCTCTGAAAAGCAGGTGCAGGTTGTTGATTTATCAGCCTTGCCCAGCCCTTCCACGGAAGAGCTGGGCTTGCATAACTTGGGATGTTATGCAGAACGACATGGATATATGCACGTATCCTGATAAATCAATGACTTACGCCGGCTACAACATAACAGGGTGAGTAGTTACAACGGTTTTTTAATTGTTTGAAATTAACAGCTTTAGAAGTTACGCATTGGCACACAAACAAGCTATCCTTCAAGCAAAATATGAACTTGATGTTACAAGCAATTCTTTCAAAACGATATTTCCAGTACTCTGTTCGCTATTGATGCTCGAAAAGTTTTGCCGTGAACACGTGAACAGAGGTAAAACCTATTTACTGCTAGCAAGCGGATGCGTCGATGGCCGCCTATGCGTTGTCATTCCGCCAGGAAACGGCGAAATCCAGGCCCAGGGCCTGGATTCCGGCAATACCTGCCGGAATGACGGGTTTAAGAACCGATCAGAATTTGAAAAACCGGATTTGTGTAAAACCTCTTTGTAATTTTTATTTTTGTAAAACAATAAGTTATTTATAGCGCGTAAGTCCTATGTGAGTTGACTGTAGAAGATGCGGTAATTTGACACACACCATCCATGGTATGTTAAAAACGAGTGGAAGTTTTAATGGCAGCTTAGCGGAATGCGTGGTTTTCTGTCATTCAGCCATCGGTGACTCTTTATTGGCTTTGGCTTTGCGGATCAAAACAAACAAAACCACAACGAATACCAGAAAAGTAATGCCGGATTTTATCAGGCTGCCATAGGATTTTTCTTCAATGCCCACTTTGAACGGTAAATGGGTATCCAGTTTTTCACCTTCATGGACAATGGTGATATGAGCCAGGTAATCGCCCGAACCGTACTGGCTAAAATCAACCAAGCCGTTTACGGTTCCGGATTTAATCATTTTTGGCGCCTGATAAAAAATCCGGCTTCCGTCCGGCTCTTTGGTGATCTCGAATTCAACGGAAACATTACGCAGTTTTTTGCCTTCGTAATCAAAAACGAGATGGGTCGGCCCGAGTTGCGGAATCACATCGCAATATTCCTTGCCGCCCGTCAATGTTGGCGTATAAGCAGTAAAATGAATGCGTTCGCTA
The DNA here is from genome assembly GCA_964509475.1 of uncultured Methylococcaceae bacterium. Classification (GTDB taxonomy): domain Bacteria; phylum Pseudomonadota; class Gammaproteobacteria; order Methylococcales; family Methylomonadaceae; genus CAZDXJ01. The sequence goes on from CAZDXJ010000025.1 coordinate 21,835, forward strand.
CCGACACGTATCCGGCAATTATCGACCTCATCAATTGGCCCCCGATGCGCGGAAACGATGCCCGGTAGCAGGGTAAAAACAAGCGTGAGCAACAGGCTCACAGACAGCAGCAATTTGTTCTTCATAGATGTCCTCTCTTGACTGAATTATCGACACCCGGATGAATTGTTATTGTTTTGGCGGCATCCAGGTCGGTTTGCACAGGTTTCGCAAAACCTGAAAAACCATAATAAACATGGATGAAATCCCGCGTCAATTACTCCATAGCCAAAATAAAATCCCATTGCTGCCGGGTCAATGGCATGATCGACAAGCGGTTGCCGCGCCGAACCAGGGCTAAATCCTGCAACTCCGGTTGTGTTTTCAGTTCCTGCAAACTGATTGTGCGGGACAATTTTTTGACAAAGCGAACATCAACCATGAACCAGCGAGGATTGTCTGGATCGCTTTTCGGGTCGAAATGTTTGTCATCCGGATCAAAGGCCAGAAAATCGGGATAACCTTCCCACACCACCTCCATAATGCCAACGATGCCCGGCACATTACAATTGGAGTGGTAAAAAAACACCTGATCACCGACTTTCATCGCATCACGCATCATATTCCGGGCCTGATAATTACGCACCCCATCCCAGTGTTCGGTCTGCCCGGGTTTGGCACACAAATCATCAATACTGAATTCGGTCGGTTCCGATTTCATCAACCAATAATTGCAAACAGCTCTATCTGTTTCGCTCATTACTTTTTTCCCGTTGTTTGTTTCACTGTTCGCAAGACCTTGTTTCTTGTTAGAATCACGGCCTGTTGCTTTTTTCCATCGTTAACAAATTATGCCCATCGCCCAACACCTGGAACAGTCCTGCCAATATTTGCCCACTGAGTTGAAGAATAGTTTAGTCGAAAATCTGTATCAATTTGAGGAGAATCTGCAACGGCAGGGTTATACCTTGCCAGAACAAGAAGCGGTTATTCATTCAATCGCCAGGGTTTGGCCCGCCAGCCCGTTTGTCCGCCAAAGCTGCCTGCAAAACCCTGCTCTGTTGCTGGATTTGATCGATTCCGGCGATCTGTTTGACGAGTACCGAAGAGAACAATACCTGAGCTGTCTGCAACAGCAGGTTATCCTTTCGGAAAATGAACTGATGTCCGCCTTGCGCCGTTTCCGTCGCCGGGAAATGATTCGCATCGCCTGGCGCGATTTGGCCGGATGGGCACTGCTTTCGGAAACCCTGCTGGATTTGTCGTTGTTGGCGGAAAGCTGTATCCAGTTCAGCCTGGATTTTCTTTATCAACAAGCTTGTCAGCGCTTCGGCACGCCCTGCCTGACCAGTGGCAAGGCGCAGCAATTGATCGTATTGGGCATGGGCAAACTGGGTGCCTGGGAATTGAATTTTTCTTCCGATATCGATTTGATTTTTGCCTATGCCGAAGATGGCGTTTTAGCGGATCGTAAACAAACCCGCTACAGCGAGTTTTTTACCCGCCTGGGCCGCCGTTTGATCAAAGTGTTGGATGAAGTCACCGCCGAGGGCTTTGTATTCCGTACCGATACCCGCTTGCGGCCCTTTGGGGAAAGCGGGCCTTTGGTCATGAATTTTGACGGCATGGAAGCTTATTATCTGACTCAGGCGCGGGAATGGGAACGCTATGCGATGATCAAGGCCCGGCCTGTGGCCGGTGACCCTGAAAGCGGCGCCCGCTTAATGGCCATGCTGAAACCCTTTGTTTACCGGCGTTATCTGGATTACGGCGCTTTTGAAGAACTGCGTTTGCTGAAGCTGAAAATCAATGAAGAACTGCAACGCAAGGATCGGCTGGACAATATCAAACTGGGTGCCGGCGGTATTCGTGAAATTGAATTTATCGGCCAGGCCTTCCAATTGATTCGCGGTGGCCAGGAACCGGCCCTGCAACAACGCGGTATTATCCCGGTTTTAAAAATCCTTGGCAAAATGCGGTTGCTGGACGAAACCACTGCCGAACAACTCATCAACGCTTATGGCTTTTTGCGCCGGCTGGAAAATCATATCCAGCAATACCAGGACAAGCAAACCCATGCTTTGCCCGAGGAGGTGCAAAGCCAGTGGCTTCTGGCTTTTTCCCTGGGATTTGACGACTGGAAAAGCTTCAAAACGGAACTGGACCAGGTTCGTCATTTTGTGCATACGGCTTTCGAGGATGTTTTTGCACTGGACAGCCCGCAAAACATCAACCAGGAAAGCCGTTTGGCCTGGATCGGCGAGGCCGGCGAAGCGGTGCTGACGGGTTATTTGATAAAACTGGGCTACCGGCAACCGGATATTATTTTAGAAGACTTGCAAAAATTCAAACAAGCCACCGCCATCAAACGCCTGAGCCGCCGGGGTGCGGCGATCCTGGATCGGCTCATGCCGCAGATTTTGGAAAACCTGGGCCAGGTCAGCAATCCCGAACAAACCCTGAAACGGATTTTGGGTTTGTTCGAATCGGTTGCCGGGCGTAATGTTTATCTGTCCCTGTTAGCCGAGAATCCACAAGCATTGCGACAGCTTATCCGCCTGGTATCGGCCAGTCCCTGGATCAGCGATTATTTATCCCGCTACCCGGCCTTGTTCGATGAGTTGCTCGATACCCGGACCCTGTATGAACCACTGGATCGGCAAGACCTGGCCGAACAGCTTGCCCGGCAACTCAGTAAAACCGATATCGACGATGAAGAACAACTCATGATTGCTCTGCGCAAATTCAAGCAAACTCATGTGCTGCGTGTGGCTGCGGCCGATATCATGGGCGTCATTCCGTTGATGGTGGTCAGTGATTACCTGACCTGCATTGCCGAAACCATCCTCCAACAGACCCTTCATCACGCCTGGCGTTTGCTGGCCAAAAAATACGGTGTCCCCAAAGATAATCCACAACCGGGCGCGGGTTTCGGCATCCTGGGATTTGGTAAACTTGGCGGTCTGGAACTGGGCTATGGCTCCGATCTGGACATGGTGTTTTTATACGACTGTAGCGATGGGCAAGCCCTGACCGATGGCAACAAAGCCATTAGCTGTGCCCAATTTTACGCCCGTCTGGGACAAAAGATACGCCATTTGTTACAAACGAAAATGCTCTGTGGCCAGTTGTATGAAGTGGATATGCGCCTGCGTCCCAGTGGCAACGCCGGTTTACTGGTTACCCATGTATGCGTTTACGAGGATTATTTGCGCAATAACGCCTGGACCTGGGAACACCAGGCGCTGTTAAGAGCCCGCTTCATAACCGGTGATAAAAACATCGAAACCGCGTTTATCCCCATTCGCCGCAATATTTTGTGTCTGCCGCGCGATAACGGGCAACTCAAGCGGGAAGTCCGGGAAATGCGCGAAAAAATGCGCAGTCATCTCGATGTGCAAAATCCTGATAAATTTAACTTGAAACAAAGCAAAGGCGGTATTGCCGATATTGAGTTTATAGTACAATTTAAGGTCTTGGCGCATGCGTGGGAAAAACCGGAACTGATAAACCATACCGATAACATCCACTTGCTGGACAGTTTGAAAAGCCATGGATTTATCAGCGATACAATGGCACAAACCCTGAAACAGGCCTATTGCAGTTACCGGGATCGCGTGCATAGAGAAACATTACAAGGTAATCCCGCGATTGTCGCGGCCGGGGACTACAGTGAGCAACGCGCCCAGGTCGAACAAATATGGCGCGAGATAATGCAATAATTTTATTTTGATTTTAGTGAGGCATACATAATGACGATGGATGATAGAGACGGTTTCATCTGGCTGGATGGTGAATGGGTTGACTGGCGGGAAGCAAAAGTCCATGTGCTCACGCATACATTGCATTACGGCGCCGGTGTTTTCGAAGGTCTGCGTGCCTATCACACGGATCGGGGACCGGCCATTTTCCGGCTTCAGGAACATACCGACCGTTTGTTCCGCTCCGCGCACATCCTGCGTATGAGTATTCCGTTCAGCAAGGAAGAACTCAATCAGGCGCAAAGAACCGCGATTTCCAAAAACAAGCTGGACAGCGCCTATATCCGCACCATGTGTTTTTACGGATCGGAAGGCATGGGCTTGCGTGCCGACAATCTGAAAGCGCACGTCATGATCGCCGCTTGGGAATGGGGCGCTTATCTGGGCGCGGAAAACCTGGAAAAAGGCATTCGTATCCGCACCTCCTCCTATACCCGCAACCATGTCAACAGCACCATGTGTAAAGCCAAGGCCAACGGCAACTACATCAATTCCATCCTGGCCTTGCAGGAAGCCTTGTCCTGTGGTTATGACGAAGCCCTGTTGCTGGATCATGAAGGCTATGCCGCCGAAGGCAGCGGTGAAAACCTGTTCATTGTCCGCCATGGCAAATTGTATACTCCCGAACTCACCTCAGCCCTGGAAGGCATCACCCGCGACACCATTATTACCCTGGCTGGCAAAATCGGTCTGCAAGTCGTGGAAAAACGCATTACCCGCGATGAAATCTATATCTGCGACGAGGCTTTTTTTACCGGTTCAGCCGCCGAAGTCACCCCGATACGGGAACTTGACGACCGGGTAATCGGCAGTGGTAAACGCGGCCCCGTCACCGAAAAACTGCAAGCACTTTATTTTGATTATGTGCAAGGCCGGCGCCAGGATCACAACGACTGGCTGGATTATATAAGCTGATTTTGTATCTACTCCGGCTACAACACAACCGGGTGAGTCGTTACCTGATTTTTACCGATAACGGATAAAGTAATCGATATTTTCCAATTTACATGCGCCAAAATATTTCCGCTTCGCCGACCGAGCTTGACATGATGAATATCAACAAACAGGCTATAATGTCCGTTTTTTGAAATAGCGGCAGCGCAGGCACGGGGTTCAAACCCATCAAGTTAAGAAAATGTGCTTTGGGTGCCCGGTGCGACTTGTCGTACTGTGCGGATAAATCCAGCTTTTCTGCGAATGGCTGGATAAATCCGCACCTACACCCATAGCTCCATTCAACAAAATGGCTTAACTTAATGACAATGAGGCGCGGGGCTGCCTTTTGTTTGGCTAACCGAAAAATGGGGTTTTCCAATATGTCAAAGAGGCAGGATAAGGATCAATAAAAAACGATGACTCCAGAACAATTTGCACATTATGCCCGACAAGGGTTTAACCGGATACCGGTAAGCCGGGAGGTGTTGGCCGATTTGGATACGCCGCTCAGCGCCTACCTGAAACTGGCGGAAGGCCCTTATTCGTATTTGTTTGAATCGGTACATGGCGGCGAACAATGGGGACGCTATTCCATTATCGGTTTGCCTTGTCAGCTGCGGGTTAAAATTTCCGGTCATGATATTGTTGTCGAGAACAACGATACCATTTTGGAAACGGACAGCGCCCAAAATCCCTTACTTTGGATCGAGCAGTTCAAAGCGCGTTACCGGGTACCGGATATTCCGGGACTGCCACGTTTTAACGGTGGCCTGGTCGGTTATTTTGGTTATGAAACCATCGCTTATATCGAGCCGCGCCTGGGTTCCAGTGAAAAGTACGATCCTTTGCAGACACCGGATATTTTGTTGATGGTCTCCGAAGAGATACTTGTATTCGATAATCTGACCGGCAAAATGCTGCTTCTGACCCATGCCGATCCCGAACAACCGGATGCTTATCAGCGCGCGGTGCAACGTCTGGACGTTCTGGTCAAAAAGTTGCGCGAATTAAAAGCCGAACCGCAAACACAGGCTCGATCCCGACAGGTTGACGAAACCGATTTTGTTTCCGGGTTTACCCAGCAAGGCTTTGAAGCGGCGGTGACCAAAGCACGGCAATACATTATCGCCGGCGATATTATGCAGGTGGTGTTGTCACAACGTTTGTCGATTCCCTATCGCGCTCCGGCTCTGGATCTGTATCGGGCCTTGCGTTACCTGAACCCATCGCCTTATATGTATTATCTGCATCTGGATGATTTTTATATTGTCGGTTCATCACCGGAAATTCTGGTTCGCCTGGAAGATGATATCGTCACGGTCCGGCCGATTGCCGGAACCCGGCCGCGGGGAGAAACCCCACAAAAGGATCAGGCTTTGGAACAAGAGCTATTGGCCGATCCAAAAGAACTCGCCGAACATCTGATGTTAATCGATCTGGGCCGCAATGATACCGGCCGGGTTGCTCGCATTGGCAGCGTGCAATTGACCGATAAAATGATTATCGAACGTTATTCGCATGTGATGCATATTGTTTCCAATGTCACCGGGGTCTTGCAAACCGGCAAGAATGCGTTTGATGTGCTGGCAGCGACATTTCCGGCCGGAACCGTCAGTGGCGCCCCAAAAATTCGTGCGATGGAAATCATCGATGAACTGGAACCGGTCAAACGCGGGGTTTATTCCGGTGCGGTGGGTTATATTTCCTGGTCGGGCAATCTGGATACCGCGATTGCGATACGCACCGCCGTGATCAAGGATCAAACCCTGCATATTCAGGCCGGTGCCGGTGTGGTTTATGATTCGGTGCCGCGCAACGAGTGGCATGAAACCATGAACAAGGCGCGTGCCATTTTCCGGGCGGTCAGTATTGCCGAGGCCGGTTTGTAAGGAGGAGAAAGCGTATGAATATTGTCATGGTGGATAATTATGATTCTTTCACCTATAACCTGGTGCAATACCTGGGTGAGCTGGGTGCCAATGTCGAAGTGGTGCGCAACGATCAGATCGGGGTCGATGATATCGCCAAACTGGCCCCCGATAAAATCGTGATTTCACCGGGTCCTTGTACGCCCAATGAAGCGGGCATTTCGGTGGCGGCGATATTGAAATATGCCGGTGTTTATCCGATTCTCGGTGTCTGTCTAGGGCATCAAAGCATCGGTGTCGCCTTTGGCGGCCGAATTGTCCACGCCGGCCGCATTATGCACGGCAAAACCTCGCCGGTTTTCCATCAGGATACCGGTGTATTCAGAGGCCTGCCGAATCCGTTTACCGCGACCCGCTATCATTCCCTGGTGATCGAGCAAAGCTCCTTGCCCGATTGCATGCAGGTAACCGCCTGGACGCAAAATGAGCAGGGCGGTATTGAAGAGATTATGGGGGTGCGCCATAAACAGTTACCGGTTGAAGGGGTTCAGTTTCACCCTGAATCGATTTTGACCGAACAGGGTCACGAATTGTTGCGCAATTTTCTAGAAAGTTAATGGATATCAAAACAGCATTGCAGCGGGTTGCCGAGGGTGGTCATTTAACAGCCGGGGAAATGCGCGAGGTCATGCATATTATCATGAGCGGGCAGGCAACGCCGGCGCAAATTGGCGGTTTGCTGATCGGTTTGCGTTGCAAGGGCGAAACCGTCGATGAAATCGCCGCGGCAGCCGAGGTGATGCGTGAATTGTCGGTCAAGGTGGCGGTTGCAGATGATCATTTGCTCGATACTTGCGGTACCGGCGGCGATGGCGCCAATACCTTCAATATCTCCACAAGCGTGGCTTTTGTTGCAGCGGCGGCCGGAGCGCGGGTGGCCAAACACGGTAACCGTTCCGTATCCAGTTCATCGGGCAGTGCCGACGTATTGGAAGCGGCTGGGGTCAACCTTGATTTGACACCCGAACAGGTGGCCTGTTGCGTGCGCGAAATCGGGATCGGTTTTCTGTTTGCGCCACGTTATCATGGCGCCATGAAATATGCCGTCGCGCCACGCAAGGAGATGGGGGTGCGGACTTTATTCAATTTGCTCGGCCCCTTGTCCAACCCGGCTTCGGCACCCAATCAATTGATTGGCGTTTATGCACAAAAATGGTTGCAGCCGTTGGCCCAGGTTTTACAGAAACTGGGCAGCCGCCATGTTTTGGTGGTACATGCCGATGATGGCCTGGATGAAATCAGCATCGCGGCGCCGACTGCAATTGCAGAACTCAATAAGGGTGTCATACGCAGCTACCGTATCACACCGGAGCAGTTTGGTTTGCAACGTGGCGAGTTATCGGCATTGGCCGTTCATGATGCGGCCGACAGTTTGAAAATGCTTGAGGCGGTATTGAATAACCAGCCTGGCCCGGCCCGGGATATTGTCTTGCTGAATGCTGCGGCGGCGATTTATACGGCCAATATTACCGATAGTTTACAGGCCGGCATAAACAAGGCCGAGCAGGTGCTAAATGAGGGCCTGGCGGCGATGAAACTGCACCAGCTTGTCCAGTTAAGCCAAAGTCTTGCCGGTTAAACTTTATTTTAGAGAGAACGAAATGAGCGACACCCCGGATATTCTTAAAAAAATTCTGGCGACAAAAAAAGAAGAAGTCGAACGGCGCAAACAATGCCTGTCCATCGCCAACCTGCAGGAAATTGCCCATGATATCGAAGCGCCACGCGGTTTTTACAAGGCCTTGCAGGATCGGGTCAGCCGCAAACAACCCGCCGTCATTGCCGAAATCAAAAAAGCCTCGCCCAGTAAAGGTGTCATTCGGGAAGATTTCCAGCCGGTGCTGATTGCCCGGGATTATGCCATGAATGGCGCAAGCTGTTTGTCGGTATTGACCGATAAGACCTATTTTCAAGGCACCGAAGTGTATTTGCAAAAGGTTCGGCAAGCCTGCCCCTTGCCGGTTTTACGCAAGGATTTCATGATCGACCCTTACCAGATTTTTGAAGCCAGGGCCTTGGGTGCCGATTGTATTTTACTGATTGTGGCGGCTTTATCGGATGCGCAAATGCAGGAATTGGGCGATAGCGCCCGCCAATTGACTTTGGATGTTCTCGTTGAAGTCCATGACGCCCGGGAAATGGAGCGAGCGTTAGAACTGGATACACCGTTGATTGGCGTCAATAACCGGGATTTGCGCAGTTTTGAAACGTCCTTGCAGACAACCTTGCAATTGTATTCGCAACTGCCGGCTGAGCGCTTGTTGATCACCGAAAGCGGGATTCACAAGCGCGAAGATGTGCAATTAATGCTGGACAATGACATTTATGCGTTCCTGGTCGGCGAGGCTTTTATGAAAGCCGAGCATCCCGGCGTTAAAATGCGCGAATTGTTTTCCTTATTTTGAACTATACTTCACGCGGTCACGGTTGCGGATTTTGAAAATAGCTGTTGTTGAGGT
>CAZDXJ010000026.1:0-30485 GCA_964509475.1 uncultured Methylococcaceae bacterium
CCGCCAGGGCGCGCCGGTTCGGGCAATCCACAATACCGCTTCTACAAATAATCGGTTATTTGCTGCAGTGACGCCGCAATCACTGGCTTTGCCCGGTAAATGGGGCTTTATCCGATCCCACTGATCATCTCTTAAAATCATCCGTACCATCGTTTAAGGCTCAAAAAGTCGCTACCATACACGATTCTGGAGTGTTTTTTAAATTGTGTGTGAACGCCCCCTAATTCAGCCTCTTCGCAGACAAATTCAACGCTTGCTTCGACCGTTGGGGTTTGAACGTTTGGATTGACCTGGACCAGGCTGCTTTCTTTTTTTTAAGCCTATTGATCACTGTATTTTTATTGATTTTAAGTACACGAGCGGTATCACGAATCCCACTTGCATTGATGGCCATTTCAACTATCTTTTCCGTCATTCCAGGTTCACAGGCCTTATACTGGTATTCAAGCATAAACGTCCTGGTCTTGCAATCTTCATTCTGACATAAATAGCGTTGTGTTCCTGAAGAACTTTTCCCAGATTTGATTATTTTTGTGCTGTTACAATAAGGACAGCAGATTTTTTGATAGCATGTCATGAGTTGACCATTATTTTTTTGAATAACGACAATTTTAACCCATTACCGTTTTTCTCACCTATCTTGCCGTACCCGCTTCAAGATCATGAACGGTTACAAATTTACACCCTCCGGGCAAGCTGCGGCAAATCATCACGTAACCCCATGGCATATTGGTTAATCCAGTTTTTCAACAAAAAACTGCGATTGATAATATTCATCCCTTTACAGCGTAAAGCCACAAAAGGGGATAATGAGATATCATAGATTTTTTTCAGAGCATCCATCGTGGACATCATCAACAGATTGTCACCTTTGCGCCAGCGTTCATATTTACGTAACACCCGCTGACTGGATAGAGGCCGGTTTTGCGCTCTGGCCGTTAACATGAGTTCGGCAATCGCCGCTGCATCCAGCAAGCCTGCGTTCGCGCCTTGCCCTGCCAATGGGTGCATGGCATGGGCCGCGTCGCCCAGAAGTGCAAACGATTCGGCAATATAACGATTGGCGTATTGAAAGCGTAATGCAAATGCCGATCGGGGACCCGTTTCCAGTATGTCGCCCAGAATACCGGCCGATGCTTGTTGTAATTGTTGTAAAAACTCAGCTTCCGGCAAAGCCCGGTACTGCCGGGCGGTATCGGTCGGCAAGCTCCAGACGATTGAACTTTGACCGTTCCATAACGGCAAAAAAGCCAATGGCCCGGTATCGAGAAAACGTTGCCAAGCCGTTGCCTGATGACTGTCCCGGGTTGTTACCGTAGCCACCAGACCATCCTGTTGATACGCCCATCCGGTCACCGGGATTCCTGCCATTTGGCGCAATGCCGAATCCCGCCCATCGGCAGCCAGTACCAGCCGGGTATTGAAAATACGGCCATCTTCCAGATACACACGGTGGCCATTAGCATCAACTTGCAAATCAGTAACTTGTGCAGGATGAATGAGGCTTACCGAAGATAATGTTTGCAATACATCCCATAATGCCGCAACCGTTACCCGGTTTTCAACGATATGCCCCAATTCATCAAAGCCGATCCCGGTACAATCAAAATACAATTCACCATCGCCAGCGCCGTCCCAAACCCGCATTTTCCGATAGGGACTGATGCCCCGCTTTTTCATGCCTGCCCAGGCACCCGTGGCTTGTAATATATTCTGCGAAGCCCGGGTCAATGCCGAAACACGGTTATCAATGGGTTCCGGAGAAAATTGCCGGGGCGGTTGGCCGCGTTCCAGCAAAGCGGTTTCAATACCCCCCTGACCCAACAGGCAAGCCACGGTTGCACCCACGATACCACCACCAACAACAATCACTTCGAACGATTTATGCACTTCAATAACCCCTGTTGCCAATATCCGGCAAACGTTCGGACAAGCCCATCGCATAACGGGCCAGATAGGTTTTCGCAACCGGAATATGATCCAGTATCGTCAAGCCGGTATTGCGTAGCGCTGCCAGAGGCAAGCCTTCATTGGAGAAGATTTTTACAACCCCGTCGGTAAAACCGATGACCCGGTTGTGATCACGCAGGCGTTGTTCGGCATATTGCTTTAAAAACCCGGCTTCGCCAATATCTTTGCCAGCCCGCTGTTGCTGGATCAAACCTTCGGCCAATTGCACCACATCACGCAAACCCAGATTAAAGCCTTGCCCTGCAACCGGATGCAACTGGTGTACGGCGTTACCAATAATGACATTACGTCCCGATACCATTTTATCGGCCCGAACCAGACTCAGCGGAAAAGCCCGCCTGGGTGCCGTTAATGACAAGGCGCCCAAACGATAACCAAAACATTGATGCAATTGTTCGATAAACGCGCTATCACCGATATTCATCAAGGTTTGCGCATCTTCATGGCGGCGTGTCCAGACAACGGCCATCTGCCTGTCCCTGGCCGGCAGCATTGCCAGCGGGCCGGAAGTAGTAAAGCGTTCATAAGCGATATTCCGATGTTCTATCTCGGCTTTGACGGTCGTTATCAGAGCGGTTTGCCCATATTCGGTGATTTTTTGGCCAATCTCCAATAATTTACGCACACTGGATTGGCCACCATCGGCACCCGCCAGTAATTTGGCTGATAAATTAAGCAACTGGCCATCCGATCTTTTTATACTGACACCGGTTTGTGCATCAGCCGGCATCAGCCCTATCACCCGTGCCGGACAGATTTGCCGGATACCCGCCCGATCAACCAAATCCGCAACATGTTCTTCGATATCACGGGCACTGATCACATAACCCAGAGCCGCGACACCTTGCTGTTTGGCCGATAAACGGGTTTTGCCAAAATGGCCTTGATCGGAAACATGAATTTTTTCAATGGCCGTTGCCTTTTGCTGAACGCCTTGCCAGGCACCCAGCGCATCAAGCATTTTGACGGTGCCTGCCGCCAGCGCCAAAGCCCGCTCACCCGCCGGCGAGTGCCGCCGTTGCTGACGGCTGTTAGCCTCGACTATGGCCAGGGACAAACCGCTGGCCTGCAAAGCCAAAGCCAGGCAATTACCGGCCAGGCCACCACCAATAATAATCAGATCATATTCAGGCTGCATCGTTTCAAGTCCGCATCAAATTTTCAATAGCATCGATGGATTTGGGGACGGCCCCGGTCAATACTTCATAACCGGTTTTACTGACCCGCACATCGTCTTCAATACGAATACCGATACCCCGCCATTTCGCATCAACCTGTTCACAATCGGCGGGAATATACAATCCCGGCTCAATCGTCAATACCATACCCGGCTCCAATATCCGCCATTGTCCATCCACCTTGTAATTACCGACATCGTGTACATCCATGCCCAGCCAATGGCCAATCCGGTGCATGTAAAATTGTTTGTAAGCGCCGTTTGCAATCAACTCCGATACCTTTCCCTGCAACAAACCCAGTTCTACCAGACCGCAGGTCAACACTTCAACCGCTTTTTCATGCGCCTGATTCCAGGGCAGACCCGGCTTGACCTGTTCCATGGCAGCAAGCTGGGCATCGAGTACCAGCTGATAAAGCTGTTTTTGGGCTGTGCTGAACCGGCCGGATACCGGAAATGTGCGGGTAATATCGGCCGCATAATGATCGCACTCGGCACCTGCGTCGATTAACACCAAATCGCCCCGTTTCAAGCGGTCACGGTTTTCAGTATAGTGCAGAATGCAGGCATTTTTGCCACCGGCGACAATGGAAGGATAGGCAACGGCACGCAGGCCTTCACGAAAAAATTCATGCACGATTTCCGCTTCCAGTTGATACTCATAACAACCGGCCCGGCAATATTGCATGGCCCGGATGTGGGCGCTTGCCGAAACTTGCGCGGCTCTCTTCAATAAACGAATTTCCGCAACGCTTTTGAACAAACGCATTTCATGCAACAGATGCTCCATCGAAACAAATTCGACCGGTGCGCTGATGCCGGTACGGGATTGACGGCGTATATCATTCACCCATTCCAGCAAATGATGATCCAGATCACTATCCCGACCCATCGGATAAAAAACCTTGGCTTTATTCTCCAGCATACCGGGCAGAATGTCATCCAGATCATCAATCGGGAACGAATCATCGGCACCGTATTCCCGGGTTGCACCCTCCAAACCGGCATGGGCGCCTTCCCATAAGGCCTTTTTCTCATCGTATTCACGGCAAAACAAAATATATTCGCCTTGTTTCCGGCCCGGAATGAACACGGCCAGTGCTTCCGGTTCGTTAAAACCGGTCAAATAATAAAAATCACTGTCCTGCCGAAACGGATAATCGACATCCCGGTTACGGGTTCGGGTCGGCGCACTGGCAATAATACCGATATTACCGGTACCAATTTGTTGCATCAATAATCGGCGGCGTTTTTTAAATTCGGTCTGTTTCATTGTTTTCATTTATTGGGGCTGGATAAGATTTTTCTTGTTCCACTTCAATCAATTGTTTTTCCAGTTGTTTATAAGCCAACTCAATGCTGTCCTCCATCGCGCTTTGCTGGTTCATGACCACAATCACCCTGGCCAGCTGCGGAAATCCGGTTTTGGCCGTAGAGGCCAGATAAACCGGTTGTATATAAAGCAGTGTCTGTTCAACCGGGATGATAAACATACGACCTTTGATAACCTTCGAACCACTTTGATTCCATAAGGTGAATTGTCTTGAAATTTCCGGATTTTGATTGATCAAGGCACTGATTTGTCCAGGACCATCCACCTGTATCGACCCGGGAAACTGATAAACATAAATATCGGCGGAATAATCGGTATCGCATGTTTCAATATTCAGACAGCCCGCTACCGCCACCGAATGCAAATTATCACGACCAATCGGTGACAGCGGACTGACCAGGATAAATTTTTCGCGTTCCGATTCGTCTTTACCCGGTTTGTCCAGAATATCAAGGGTAAGATAATAAGGCTGTATGGTCTTGTCTTCCATGCGCGAAAGTTCCAGAGCTTCGCTTTGTTGATAAAAAACTTCCGGGTCGGTCTGATGGAAACGGCTGTAAATCTGCATTTGTATCGCAAACAAATCCTGGGGATAGCTGAGGTGTGCTATCAAGGCTTCAGGCATTTCCGCCAACGGCTTGAACAGCGTAGGATATATGTTGCGATAAGTTGCCGCAATCACATCATCGTTATCACAAATATAAAAATCCACCGAACCATTATATGCGTCAACGACAATTTTGATGGCATTGCGTATATAGTTAAATGGCTCCCCCATATCGCCTCTGCCGGGGATAGATACCGATTTCACCAAAGGATAACGATCCGATGTTGTGTAGGCATCGACAATCCAGAAAATTTTTCCGTCCGCAATAACCGGATAAGGGTCGGCATCCAGACGCAAAAAAGGAGCTATAGCCCGAATACGCTGAACAATATTGCGGCGCACCAAGAGCTTGCTGGTCGAGGTGATACTGCTGGAAAACAATAATTTCTCATCTTTTAGAAAACCGGCAAACAAGGCCTTGAGCGCCAGGGACGATATGCTCAAACCGCCCTGTCCTCGATAATCGGAATTTATATCCCCGGATTTTGCCTGCGGTCTCGGTGCCTGGTTCGGTACAATGGCATAAGGATAATTGGCCAGACCATAATAAACCTCGGGCCGGTTCAAACGAAATTCGTCAAAATCGGTTTGCTGGGAAATCTCGCTGAGCAGCCATTGCATGGGCTGACCACCTGGTTGGGCGGAAGGGACCGCGACCGCACCATAACCATGGGTATAGCGCATATGCTGGTTTTCCCAATTCTGGGCCGCTACCGGCAATTTTCCCTGATGCAGTTCCCGCACGGCAATATTGACCTGGCGGGCTTTGCCTTTCAGAGTATAGCGATCAACCGTTACCGGCGTAAAGGCATAATAAGGCCGGATGGTTTGTAATTGTTCAAAAACGTTCTGTAACAATTGATGATCCCACAAAGGGATATTATAAAGCTCGGCGTAAATTTCAGCGCTTGTATCCCGGCTCAATGAAGATTGCAAGGGATACTTTATCTTTTCAATGTTGCGAATATCAAAGGCATCCCGGGTGGCATCGATATGATATTGGATGTATTTTTTTTCGGCCACAACCGGATTGGCCTGTACATAATATTTATCGATAAACGCCGGTATTGCATCGATTTGCAATAATCCTGAAAATACCACCAATGCAAAACCTGAAACCACAAGCCATGTTTTTCCCTTGTGGGTATGGATTGTATAAATCAAACCGGCTGTCAAACTCAAAAGTGCCGCAAACATCATCCAGATTAAAGGCAGCCGGTACTTCATATCCACGAAGCCAGGTCCCCAAAAAACCGGTTCATGGCGATCTTCATAAAGCAATTCGACGCTTTGCAACGATATGGCCCAGGCAATAACACCGGCAATACTGACAATCAGCAGCATCAAATGTATTTTGGCGGCAGCAGGCAATCGATCCGGCTGTTTTTCAGCCCTATGATATAAACGCCAATAAAAAACAACGCAGACCAAAGTCAAAAGCAAAAAGAACACCAGCAGATCATTCTGGATCAGGCGATATACCGGCAGGGCAAACAAATAATACGCCACATCCTTGCCATATACCGGATCCTGCAATGGCGAGGATGCCCGAAAAAAATACAATAAAAAATCCTCCCAATGTCGATAAACCGGAATGACAATCGGTAACGACAATAACACCGACAAAAGCCACAGGTTTTTTTTCGGGTGCCATGCTTGAACAAAATCACGCATGGCCCAGCTTATAAAATGCAGATTGGCAAAAGCGACTCCGGTACAGATTGATACCACCAAAATAGTGATCACATCGCGGTAAAGTTCTCTCTGGACAAAATAATAGCCCAGCTTCAAGGTGCTGAACCACCACCATTCCATAAACACATTACCGCCAAAATAAACAGCCAGCGCCAGCAAAATCAGCGCCGAACCCATATAGTAAAAATAGCGGCTTGAAAAAATATTCATTGTCTAAAATCCTGACTACGCCAGTCGTGCGGCTCATTGTCATTAAGTCAAATGTGACACAGAGCTAAAAAATATAAGTCTTTAAAGTCAATCAATTATAAATCCGGTGCTGCCAAACGGTTACCCGCCCGATTTGTGCTGTACTTGATCGGGCCTACCGGTACATTACCATTAGGTTAAGCCATTTCGTTGTGGGTGTAGGTGCGGATAAATCCGCACAGTACGACAAGCCGCACCGGCACCCAACTCACATTTTCTTAACTCAATGGCTTTGAGTCATGCGGCTGCCTTCTTGCCGATCAATGCAATGACCGTTGAACGTCATCATTTTTTACCGGCTGTAACGTTTCTTTAAGCAACAAAATTGCAGCTCTCAGATATTCCAGGATTTCAACCAAAGCGGCTTCATCTTCCTCACTTTCAACCGACGCCTCCAATTTGGAAAACTCGATGATATCCTTGAGAATCTCCCGGCTTTCACCAGCCAGTTCTGTCTTTGTGTAATTCAAGCCGATACCATAGATAAACCCCTGACACCAATCCTTCAAGGCCTGGGCACGGGTCGGCAAAGGAGCGTCATCATCTGGTAAAAACAAGGTAAAAACAAAACCGTCATCCATTAACAGCTTTCGGTTTTGTTCAAACCATCCACTCAACAAAAGCTGTTGCTGTTCATTGATCGAATCGGTATCAGCCAGAATTTCAGCCAACCAGCCTGTGCATGGCACGGTTTCGTCGGTGCATAATATCGCTGTCGCCATACCGTGGGCTTCCGCCGCACTGACGGGATGCTCCAGTTGCTGGCAAATTGTATTTATAGCCGCATAAGAC
The DNA here is from genome assembly GCA_964509475.1 of uncultured Methylococcaceae bacterium. GTDB lineage: Bacteria > Pseudomonadota > Gammaproteobacteria > Methylococcales > Methylomonadaceae > CAZDXJ01. The sequence continues at coordinate 7,825 of CAZDXJ010000026.1, forward strand.
ATAACGCTTTATTTTGAATCAAGAGTCTAAAAAAATTGGTTTGCATATGCTAACATTGATTGCCAACTGGATATATTCTATTGGGTAATTTATCTGTACACAGAACGGGTCATCACAATGACAAATGAGCAAAATCCACCTTTAGAGATAAAAGCTCTTGAAGAAAAGCTGGATGAATTGATAGCACTTTACAACTCAATCAAACATGAAAATCATACCTTAAAGGCCAAACAGGAAGAGCTGGTTCGTGAAAAAGCCAAATTGATTGAAAAAACCAATCTGGCCAGAACCCGGGTCGAGGCAATGATCACACGCTTGAAATCAATGGAGCATGGAACATGACAGACGCTCTGAAACCGGTCATTATCTATATACTCGGTAAAGAATACAAAATTGCCTGCCCACCGGAAGAACGTAATGATTTGATGAACAATGCGCAAATCCTGGACGAGCAGATGCGCAAAATCCAGGATGCGGGCAAGGTGATTGGCGCCGACAGGATCGCCGTATTGGCCGCCTTGAACCTGGCTCATGAACTCAGCCAACTGCAAAAACAAAACGCGGATTGGCAACGGCAGGTAGACAGACTCAGACACAAAATAGACGATATGCTGCAATCGGCTTGAGCGGTTATCACCCTGTACAATACCTATTGCAGCTTGTACCCAAACCCCGTAAACTATAGTTCTATCTCCTGCGGCGTGCGAAACATTCTGGGTTTTTCCTGGACCTGTATTTACCCCGGGAGCCAGCCCCGGCATTGGTGAGCATGTCCGTTTTACGGAAAGCCTTATTTGTCGGTCAGGCACCCACTTGAACCGCTGGTTCAAGGACAAAAGTCTGTTACGGCGCAGGCGGGAGGTACTCTTCCTGTATTACAGGACTTTTACTCACGATTGCCATTGAACACTTCCTGCATCCTTCGCTTTTTTACATATCGCCATTTGGCAACCGGGCCGGATAACAATAAACCGCATCCGACAACCGCCAAAAATAACATGACCGGATAATCACCCAATCGGGTATAAGGTGTCAAACCCGACATTGGAATGATTTGCCCGGTCAATGTGGCGACCGTAAACAAAGGCGCTTGCTGGATTATTCTGCCATCCGGTCCGACAATAGCGGTCAAACCGTTATTGGTGGCACGCAACAAATAACGCTGGGTCTCCAATGCCCTCATTCTGGCCATCTGCATGTGTTGATAAGGTTCATGGCTGCGGCCAAACCAACCGTCATTGGTCACATTGACCAAATAAGCCGCATTGGCCAAACGGAAGGCGTTTTCTTCACCAAAGGCATCTTCATAACAAATGGACGGGGCGAACGCATAACCACCGGCTTCAAGCGTTGCCTGATTGCTGTCTCCGGCTGTAAACTGGCCGACCGGCATAAAATTCAATGAACGCATGAATTCCGTGAAAAAAGAGGGCAGCGGTAAATATTCACCAAAGGGGAGCAAATGTATTTTGTTATAAACACCGTACTGTCGACCAAAGGTCATCACAGTATTGAATTTCTCTCCCTGCCTGTTTTTCACCGGCAGACTGAGCACCAGATCGGTTGCCTGTTGCCGTGCCTCCCGCTCCAGGGGCAGCAAATAATCTTGTTTGACCTGATGATAAAAGGCCGGAATTGCCGACTCCGGCCAGATGATAACTTGTGAATCCCAATGTTGCCGCGTTTTATCACGGTACAATTGCAAAATAGCCTGGCGGTATTGCGGTTGCCATTTTTTATCCTGGGCAACATTACCCTGAATCAAAGTGACCTGGATAGGCTCACCCGCCGGCTGCACCCAGTTTATCGAACGCAGCTGATCACCAATCAGCCATGCCGGCAATAACAGGGCCAGCCCGAGCCACAACCACCGGCCTCGTTCCATCAGGCCTGCATGAAGCAGCGATGCCGACAAAGCCACCAGCCAGCCCGTCGCATAAGCACCCAATACCGGAATATAACCCGCCAAAGGCCCATCCAGTTGACTGTAAGCCAGTTGGAACAAAGGAAAACCGTTGAATACGACATTACCACGCAAATATTCGATGAATATCCAGATAACGGGGGCCAGAATAACACGTAAAGCCGGTGTGCACGTGCGCCGGCTGACCGCTGTCAGATAAGCCGCCAATGCCGGAAACAAAGCCCAGAAGGAAGCAAACAACAAGGTCAACACTATCGACAAGAAAACTCCGGCGCCCCCAAAGTCATGGATACTGATATAAACCCAGGAAAGTCCCGTACCAAACAAGCCCAGGCCGAACAGAAAACCGCGCCACGCCGCCCGCAATGGCGTAACGCCTTGCCAGCAAAAAAACAAGACGGCGAGAGACCCGATTGCCATCAGGCTGTAGTCATAGGGAGCAAAAGCCAAAAGCATTGCCCCGCCTGCCAAAAAGGCAATAAATTCCCAAATCTTATTCTTCATTAACTACCAGAGATCGACTAAGATTACATTCTGCCCGAAGCGTAGCGTAGGGCAGCCAGGTGCAGCGACTGGTTATGCGGCAACCTCAATGTATTCTACATAACTCTTTGGTTGCGGTATTTCTTCACCATCTTGCTTCATGTCTTCAATATGAAATTCGATTGCCTCCCGAATTTGTTCTTCAACCTCTTCAATTGTGGAGCCGGTAGCTACACAACCCGGAAGGTCAGGAACAAATGCAGAGAAGTTTGATTCTGCCTTTTCGATCACAACTGCATATTTCATAGGATATTTACCTCCAACCCGCCTGTTTATAGATGCTGTTCAATGTTCCGGGCGCTAAATCATCACTTGGTTTACCAGGAACAGTGACACGCCCGGGTTTGCTTGCGTGTTTGAACTGACGATGGCTACCGCGCATAGCATGCAAATACCAGCCATCATCTTGCAGCTTGCGGAGAAGCTCAGAGACTTTCATTCAAAATTGCTGTCTTTGAGTATTGTCTAGATGATGTCCAGTTGTGTCATTTATTCTCCGTTTTGTTTACTTTTTGTTGGTCTGGCACGATGGTTGGCTTGCAAATATAACATTTATTATCCAAGAACAAGAGACTGCAAGATTTACCCAACAAGCCGATAAGTGCCGGATTATTTTCTGACACTGTGATCCAGGACATATTGACTGAGTTGCTTCAGTTTATCGCCTTTAATGTTTGGAAACTTGGGCATGGTAAAGCCGCCATTGGTAATTTTTTTCGAAACATAAGCAATATTGGCATTTTCCTGGGAAAGCTCGTAAAACATATCGATCGGCTGATCCGGTAAAGGTTCATGACACTCCGAACACGCTGCCTGAAACATTTGTTGGCCATCAGTCTCCTGTGGTGGTGAATAATCATTGGAACAGGCAGACAGTAACAAACCGGTGCTGATCATGGATAAAGCTGTTTTGTATTTCATTTTATACTCCTTGGGCAGAAAAAATAATTTTACCGGATTGCAGGGTATGGGTAACCTGACCTGTCATTTGTTGCCCCCAAAAAGGCGTGTTCTGTCCCCGGCTTAACCAGTTATGCCGGTCGATACGCCAGTTTCCATGCGGATCAAAAATACATATATCGGCAGGACTGCCCGGCTTTAAACTCCCCTGCGACAGTCCAAAAACCGATGCCGGACAAGAACTGATCAGCTGCAATCCCCGGGACAGGCTCAAAACATTTTCAGTAACCAGGCGCAACATCAGCGGTAACACAGTTTCCAAAGCGGAAATCCCCGCTTCGGTCTCCGGAAAAGCCCCCAACTTGGCATCAATATCATGCGGTTGATGGGCGCTGCATATCGCATCGATAACGCCTTCCCGAACCGCAAGCCGCAATGCCTGCCGATCCTCGGCGCTACGCAAGGGTGGATTGACATGATAGGCACTATCAAACGGAATCATATCCTGTTCACACAAATGCAATTGGTGCATGGCGACATCGGCGCTGACAGGCAAACCGCCGTCTTTTGCCTGACGCAGCAGTTCAACCGAACGCGCCGAGCTGATTTGACTGAAATGCACCCGGCAGCCGTTTTTACGCACCAGCTCCAGACATTGCGCCAAAGCAATGGTTTCCGCCGTTTCAGGAATACAGGGCAAACCATAATGTGCCGCCATGACACCATCATGAACACAGCCCTGATAACTCAGTGAATATTCCTGAGGCTGGTAAACCAATAACAGATCATGAGTTGCCGCGTATTGCATGGCACGGTGCAGCACCAACAGACTGTTTAGCGGATATTGCGCATTGCTGACCGCAAGACAGCCCGCCTGCCGTAAACTGAACATGGCGCTGAGTTCAGCACCTTGCAAACCCTGCGTCAATGCACCAATGGGATAAACTTGCCGGAAACCGGCCTGTCTGGCCTTGTCCCGGATTAATTCCACAACCGCCATCGTATCGACAACCGGCCGGGTATCCGGTGGCACACATAAACGGGTCATACCGGCCCGGGCCGCCGCCCGGGTTTCACTTTTGATGTCCGCCTTGCGGGTATAACCCGGTTCGCACAAGCGCGCATTGAGATCAACAAATCCCGGACAAACAACACAGCCGCTTGCATCGATTTCAATATCGGCTGTGTAGCTTTCCGGCGCCTGCGCCAAGCCAGCAATATGACCTTCGGCAATGTACAAATCGCTGATTTGATCAAACGCGCCATCGGGATCGATGATCCGGCCCTGGCTGATTTTTATCCGTGCCATACCCCACCTCCTTGAATGGGCATGACCATACTCATAATAGCCATCCGCACAGCGATGCCATTACGCACCTGTTGCAAAATGACCGACTGGTCGCCATCGGCAACATCGGAAGCGATTTCCACCCCGCGATTGATAGGCCCTGGATGCATGACAATGGCATCTCGATTGGCGAAAGCCAGTTTTTCCCGGGTCAAACCAAAGCATTTAAAATATTCATTTTCGCTGGGCAACAAGGCGCTGCTCATACGTTCTTTTTGCAAACGTAACATGATAATGACATCGATACCGCGCAGGCCGGATTCAAGACTATGGTAAACATCGACGTTCAATGTTTGCACATGATCCGGCAGCAATGTTTTCGGTGCGATAACCCGCACTTCAGCAACACCCAGCGTATTCAACGCCAGAATTTGTGAACGGGCCACACGTGAATGCAGTATATCGCCGACGATAGCCACACGCAGACCGGAAAAATCTTTTTTCAAGCGATATATCGTATACATATCCAGCATGGCCTGGGTTGGATGTGCATGCTGGCCATCACCGGCATTGATAACGCTGATATGAGAGGGTACGTTTTGGGCGATGAAATGGGCAGCACCACTCAAAGCATGGCGGACGACAAACAAATCGACCTGCATCGCTTCCAGATTGCGTATAGTATCGAGCAGACTTTCACCTTTTGCGGTCGCCGAGGTGGCAATGTTCAGGTTAAGCACATCGGCGGACAAACGGGTTGCCGCCAATTCAAATGTGGTGCGGGTGCGGGTACTGTTTTCAAAAAACAGATTGACAATGGTCTTGCCCCGCAAAATCGGCAATTTTTTCACCTGCCGATCGGCTGTTCTGGCATAAGATTCTGCCGTTTGCAGAATTTCAGTCAATAGCACACGGGGCAGGCCCTCAAGGGTCAAAAAATGTCTCAGCCTGCCGTTTGCATCAAGTTGCAATGTCTCCATAACCCGCTTTCATGCCGCTTCATTCACATTTTCAACCTGAATAGCCAATGGCTCAGGACCGGTCAATTTTATGCGCTGGCCGGGTAACAGCGACAACGTGGCGCCGACACAATCCGGTTTTAAAGGTATTTGCCTGCCATCTCTTTCCAATAACACACCCAATACGATATTTCGGGGCCGGCCATAGTCGAAAATTTCATTCAAAGCCGCGCGCACCGTGCGGCCCGTATAAAAAACATCATCAATCAAAATGATATCGCGGTTTTCGGTATGCGTCGGCAGGTGACTGGGCTTTACTTTCGGATTGACGCCTATATGTGAAAAATCATCCCGATAAAACGAGATATCCAGCACCCCCAAGGGCTCCTGAACAGGCAAGCGTCGATGCAACTGTCTTGCAATCCACACGCCTCCGGTATGAATGCCGATCATGACCGGATTTTCAAGCTGGCGCTGTTGTATTTCCTCAAGCAGTTCAGCTTCCAGGTGATCAATCAGCTGCATCGGATCGGGTAAATTATTGTTCATTGTTCAAGTTTGCATATTGAGCCAGGTTTGTAAAATCAATAAAGCCGCCAGTTGATCCTGTACGGCCCAAAGTTTTTTTGCATTGACATGCAGATCATCGTAGAGCAGTTGCCTGGCCTCGAATGTGGTCAGGGTTTCATCGACCTGATGTACCGGAATCCGGTAACGCCCGTGCAGTTGCCGGGCAAATTTTAGCATACGTGGCGTTATCGGGTTGTCTTTACCGTCGGCTTGCCGGGATACTCCGACAACCAGACCTTTCGGCTGCCATTCCGTTATAATCCGGCTTATCGCCTGCCAATCCGGTTTTTCCCGGATACACGGCAGGGTTTGCAAGGGACTCGCCGTTTTGGTACTGGCATGGCCTACGGCGATGCCTATTTTTTTGTTGCCAAAGTCAAAACCGAGATAGGTGTCATTGCTGGTAAAAGCCAATAGTGGATCGCTATCAGCCATGACCGGCGGGCGCTGTCATTCGGTTGATATCCACACCCAGTTGACTGGCGGCTTGGTTCCAGCGATGCAAAGCAGGCGCATCAAATAAAATATTGTCGGTACAAGGTGTATTCAACCAGGCATTGTCGATGATTTCCCGCTCCAGCTGACCTTTACCCCAACCGGCATAACCCAGCGCAACCAACACTTTTTCCGGCCCCTTGCCTTCCGCCAGGGCTTCAAGTATATCCCGGGATGTGGTCAGCGCAACGCTGTCGGAAATGATCAATGTCGAGTCCCAACGGCTGTTCGGTGAATGGATGACAAAGCCGCGTTCCGGCTGCACCGGGCCGCCATAATAAATGGGTAATTCAGCCATCGCCTTGTTTTTGACGGTAATGTCCATTTGTTTGAAAATATCACCCAGATACATTTCCACCGGTCGGTTGATAACGATACCCAATGCCCCTTCATCATCATGCTGACACAGATAGGTCACGGTATGAGAAAAATTCGGATCGCCCAAATTAGGCATGGCAACGAGAAACTGGTTGTTCAAATAAGTTGTCGTAATCATGGCAGGTTCCTGTCGTTTATAGCGAACGAAACGGCGGCTAACCCAGGGTTAATTCGCCGACATACCGGATTCATCTGAAAACTCCCAAACCCGGGTGATAACCAATACATCCAACTCTTTACGTAAGACTTCAGGTAATGGCGCAAAAGGCGCGCTCATGCGTACAATGCGTTTTGCCGCATCATCAAGCAGCTTATATCCCGATGACTTGCTGATACGTATACTGTAAATACGGCCATCGTGACGTATACCGACATCCATCGTCAACTTTCCGGTAAGATGTTTCTGCCGGGCCGTTTCAGGGTAATTCATATTACCGGTTTTTTCCACTTTGCGCTGCCAATCTTCCATATATTGCGCTGCCAAAAATTTGTGTGTGCTCACTGAATTGATAAATTTTATCCGGCTTTGTTCCGTGCTCGGTTTTTTGTAACGAACTTCAGCACCCAGCTGCGCCAATTGTCTGGCCAACCTATCGGGCGTCAACCTGGGACGCTGCGGCTTGGTTGTTTCCTTGGGTGTTTTTTTTGCCCTATTGATTTTTGTATTGGCATGCACCTGAGTAACAACCTTTTTGACGGGATTGGGCTTTTTTAACGAACTCGCAAGCTTTCCCGGTTTTTGCACCCGTTTACCTGCCAGACCCAGGCTTGCAATCGATTGGGCCGGAGACTTGTGTTCGGTTGTTTTTGCACCCGCGGCCCGCTGATTTTCCTGAGCTAAAAAGCGTGCCTTATCCGGTGCTTTTTGTGCGGGCATATTGGCAATGGTTACCGAAATGGTTTTATGGGTTTTATCCGTTTTCGGAACTGAAAAATGAATACCGATGATCAATATGACATGAACGATAACAGCGACGAAAAGCGCGGCCAAGAAAGCATCACTCGCAGGTGCAGGCGGCTTGGAAAATGAAACATCAGCATTCATACAAAATTTAGTAGTCATTCAGATTAAAACTTATGCATTGACAAACAGCAACATAAAAAATCCAACCCACGCATCGATAAAACGGATATTTTATTTGTTAATGCGGACTCCCAAAGCGAGCGGCCACTCGATCGCCGCACGGAATCATAAAAAATATTTTTTAAATCAAAATGTTACAATAAGACAAATAATTTTATACGTTTTAACTGTACACCAGATTGAATATAATTTCCAGGCTCTGAAGCTCGCATTTGCATCGAATCCAGAACGCCTGCCGCCAATGAAACACGGGAATTATTTGAAAACCTTTGTTTCAAAGACAATATCATCCAAATTTAACAACCAGGGCTTTTCCTGTGCATGACAACATTACCAACGCCAACAAAATTCACAACAATAAAATCTCCGAACGACATCAGCAATCCGTCATATCCGGTGTAGAAAGCGGCGTCAAAAATTATATTCGCAGCAGAAAGGATAAAATTCCCGGATTTATCAACACCCACTTTTCCTTGCAAGGTTCCCTGCGCATGCACAGAAAAGCATTGGGCAAGGATCTCTATAAAGCACCGCTGAATATTTTGTGGATCGTGCCAACGCTATTGACCCGTGCGGCATCGGCTATGCTGAATAAACTGGGTTCTGAAACAATGGCCAGGCGGCTTGACCGGATTCCGGCTGGTTTTGAAACGGATGTGCAAAAAGAAATCACCTGGCTGATTTATAGTGAACTCCTCGAACTTCCTTATCAGCAAGGCGATCGCCAGGCCACAAAAGACGCTTTGCTGGAAAGTATTTTGGATACACCGGAAATATCAACAATCATCAGCGGATATTTGGCGGAAATCCATCAAAAATCGGGCGATCCAAAATTCCGCAAATCTCTGGAAAAAAATTTTCAGGAATACGCAAGCAGCCGGGCAGCGGCTGCAGATATAGCCAGCAGCATCATAACGCTTGCCTCCGGCGCGGTCGCGTTTCATAAACTCACCCCGGGGGCATTAATGAGTGGCAGTGCGGTCGCTGCGGTAATAGCGGAAAAACTGGCAATTGCCAATTTCTGGCTGGGACCAAGCCTGGGTGCCTGGTATTACAGTGTTTTTCCAGCCACCGCTTCAACCGGCCTGCTGGTTGCCGCCACCAGTTCAGTTATCGCAACGTTAGCTTTGCTGAGCAGTTTCACGGGTATCCTAACCGATCCGGTACAATTAAAACTGGGTATCCATCAAAAACGTCTGGAAAAATTTCTCGACGCGCTGGCAAACGAACTGCTCGATAAAACCGCCTCTCCTTATAAAATCAAGGATCTCTATATCACCCGCGTTTTTGATTTATTTGACATTTTGATTACCGCCATAAAATCATAAACGGTTTATTTTTCCGGCTTTGGCCAATGCCGGCGTTCCAGAACAATGAAACTGTAATCAAAAGGTACGCTCGGGTCATCGTTGATATTTTGCCGGTCAATTTGCTGCCATTGCGCCGGATCAAATTCAGGGAAAAACGTATCGCCTGCAAACGCGCTATGAATCCGGGTCAAATACAAACGATGGGCTTTGGGCAGCAGGGCTTGATAAAAACTGGCACCGCCGATAATCATGATTTCATCATATTCCTGCTCACATGCCGCTATCGCGCTGTCGATCGATTGATACACAAAACAATCCTCCTGTTTGAAAGCCGGATTACGGGAAATAATGATGTTTTTTCGGCCAGGTAACGGTCGGCCAATCGATTCAAAGGTTTTTCTACCCATCAAAATCGGCTTTCCCAGGGTTATTTTTTTGAAATTCCTCAAATCTGCGGACAGACGCCATGGAATTTCGTTATTGATACCGATAACCCGGTTTTCCGACATGGCGACAATCAATGATATTTTCATGCTTAAACGGCAACCGGTGCCTTTATAGGCGGGTGATATTGATAATTGATAATTGCAAAATCTTCGTAGCGGTAATCAAACAGGCTGGCCGGTTTGCGCTTGAATGACAGCCGGGGCAATGGATACGGTGTACGTTGCAACTGTTCATGCGCCTGGCGCAGGTGATTTTTGTACAAATGCACATCACCACCACTCCAAATCAGTTCACCCACCCCTAAATCGCACTGCTGAGCCACCATATGCGTCAAAAAAGCATAACTCGCTATATTGAATGGTAAACCAAGAAAACAATCAACAGAGCGCATATTAAGCAGGCAGCTGAGTTTGTCTTCGGCGACATAAAATTGAAACAGATGATGACACGGCGGCAAAGCCATTTGTTCTATTTTGGCAACATTCCAGGCACTGACAATATGCCGACGTGAGTCCGGGTCGCGTTGAATTTGCTCTATCACATTGGCAAGCTGATCGATACTCTTTCCATCCTGGGTTTCCCAGGCCCGCCATTGTTTGCCATAAACTTCGCCCAGGCCGCCGTTTGCATCCGCCCATTCATCCCAAATCGTAACACCATGGTCTTTCAGATAAGCGATATTGGTGCTTCCGGAAACAAACCAAAGCAATTCATGCAAAATGGATGGCAAATGCAATTTTTTGGTGGTGAGCAAGGGAAACCCCGCATTCAGATCAAACCGCATTTGCCGGCCGAATACGCTGATCGTGCCTACTCCGGTACGATCCGACTTGTGGCTGCCATGCTCCAATACATCCTGTAATAAATCAAGATACACCTTCATGCCGGTTTCTTGTAAGCGAAAAAAATCAACAATGCGCCAACGACAATCATTGGCAGCGACAATATTTGTCCCATTGTCACCCAGTTCAAGGCCAGATAACCCAGATGGGCATCGGGCATGCGGATAAATTCAACACCAAAACGGAATATTCCATACCACAACAAACTCATACCGGTAACCGACATCATAGGCCTGGGTTTGCTGGAAAAAAACCATAAAATGACAAACAATACAATACCTTCAAAAAAGGCCTCATAAAGCTGGGAAGGGTGTCTGGGTAACGGCCCGGCCCCGGGAAACACCATAGCCCAAGGCACATCCGTGGTTCGGCCCCATAATTCGCCATTGATGAAATTACCAATACGGCCCGCAAACAAACCGATAGGTGCCATTGGCGCAATAAAATCGGTGAGTTCAAACATCCGGCACGAGTATTTGCTGGCGTAAAGCCACATGGCCACAAACACACCCAGCATGCCACCGTGAAACGACATGCCGCCTTGCCAGACCTTGAACAAAACAATCGGATCGGCGAGAAACTGATTGAAATTATAAAACAGGATATAACCAATCCGGCCACCCAATATCGCCCCCATGGCGCCATAAAAAACCAGATCGTCCATCGCTTCCGGTTCGATCGGTGCAAAAGACCTTTTTGCCCGTATCCGACCCAAAAACCAGATAGCGGCAAAACCGATGAGATACATCAGTCCATACCAGTGTACTTTTAACGGGCCCAGATTAACGGCCACCGGGTCTATATGTGGATATTGAATCATGGCTGCTATACGTCCAGGTTAGCTACATCCAAAGCATTTTTAACGATAAAGTCCCGTCGCGGTTCGACAACATCACCCATAAGCGTGGTAAACACTTCATCAGCGGCGACAACGTCTTCAATCCGGACTTGCAACATGCGCCGTGAATTGGCATCCAATGTGGTTTCCCAGAGTTGTTCAGGGTTCATCTCACCCAGCCCTTTATAGCGCTGGATATGCTGGCCTTTTTTGATTTCTTTCATCATCCACTCAAAGGCTTGTTTGAAGCCGGTTACAGGATAATTTTTTTCACCGACCCGAATATAGGCGTTTTCATTAAACATATTCGCGGTATCCAGGGCATATTTGGCAATCGTCTGATAGTCCTGGCTGTTGAAAAAAGCCGGTTTGATAACAAATACTTTGTTAATGCCATTCAGACGCTTATTGACGCTCAAAGTAAAATTTTCCGCGTTTTCATATTCCAGTTCAAATACAAAATGCGCTTTGCCATGATTTTTATTGATACTTTCCTGTATATCGCGGACCCAGCGTTCAAAGCTTTCGCGCTTTTGCCGTATTCCACCGTTGATCGGTTCGGCAACAGTCAATTGCTCAAGAAACTGCTCGTCATAACGCCTCGCCAGCCGGTTGATAATCTCAGTGACGGCGATATATTCCTTGGCCAGTTGTTCCAGACCCTGCCCCTGTATAGGCGGTGTTTCATCATCGATGAACAACTGCGCCTTTCCCAATGCCATCTGAATCAGGTACTCGTTCAGGCCGGCATCATCTTTTACATAATGCTCTTGTTTACCCTTTTTGATTTTGTACAAGGGGGGTTGCGCGATATAGATATGACCCCGTTCAATCAATTCCGGCATTTGCCGGTAAAAGAAGGTCAGCAGCAAGGTACGGATATGTGATCCATCGACATCTGCGTCGGTCATGATGATAATGCGATGATAACGCAATTTATCCGGGTCATATTCTTCCTTGCCGATACCACAGCCCAGAGCGGTTATCAAAGTACCCACCTCTTCGGAAGACAGCATCTTGTCGAAACGGGCTTTTTCCACATTGAGAATTTTACCTTTCAAGGGCAATATCGCTTGGGTCCGGCGATCCCGGCCCTGTTTTGCCGATCCGCCCGCGGAATCACCCTCGACAATAAACAGTTCGGAACGGGAAGGATCTTTCTCCTGACAATCGGCCAGTTTTCCAGGTAAGCCGGCAATATCCAACGCGGTTTTACGGCGCGTCATTTCCCTTGCTTTGCGTGCCGCCTCCCTTGCCCGTGCCGCCTCAATAACTTTATTGATAATGATTTTGGCAAATTGCGGTTTTTCCAGCAAAAATTCCTGTAATTTTTCGTTCATCGCCGACTCAACCAATGCTTTCACTTCCGACGAAACCAGTTTGTCCTTGGTTTGAGAAGCAAATTTTGGATCAGGCACCTTCACCGACAATACCGCCGTCAATCCTTCCCGCGCATCATCGCCGGTAGTCGATATTTTTTGTTTTTTTGCCAAACCCTGGGTTTCAATATATTGATTGATAGTCCGGGTCAAGGCGCTTCTGAATCCAGCCAGATGCGTGCCACCATCCCGTTGGGGAATGTTATTGGTATAACAAAATATATTCTCCTGATACGAGTCATTCCATTGCATGGCAACTTCTATCGTGACACCTTCTTTTTCAGACGTGAAATAAAACACATCATCGAATAACGGCGTCTTGTTTTTGTTCAAATGTTCGACAAAGGCTTTGATTCCACCTTCAAACTCAAATACATCCTGTTTTTCCGTTCGTTCATCCAACAGGCAAATACGCACACCTGAATTGAGAAAAGACAGTTCCCTTAATCTTTTGGCGAGTATGTCATAATGAAATTCAATATTGGAAAAGGTTTCCACACTGGGTTTGAATCGAATCCGTGTCCCGCTTGTATCTGAGTCCGCGATAACTTGCAAAGGCGTTTGCGGTTCACCCATGCGGTAACTTTGTTTGTACAGTTTGCCTTTTTTACGTATTTCCAATTCCAGTTCCTCGGATAAGGCATTGACCACCGAAACACCGACACCATGCAAACCACCGGATACCTTGTAAGCATTGTCATCAAACTTTCCACCCGCGTGCAGTACCGTCATGATAACTTCCGCAGCCGAGCGGCCTTCTTCCGGATGTATGTCAACCGGAATACCCCGGCCATCATCACTGACACTGACCGAATTATTCGCATGGATAACCACGCGTATTTCCTTGCAAAACCCGGCTAATGCCTCATCAATGGAATTATCGACTACTTCAAAAACCATGTGATGCAAGCCGGTTCCATCATCGGTGTTGCCAATATACATACCCGGTCTTTTGCGAACAGCGTCAAGCCCCTTCAGTACCTTTATATTCGAACTGTCGTATTCGTCAATCATTATTTACTGCCCTTTGGTTTTTAATGTTCCACGTGGAACATCAAGTTGAAATTATTGCTCCATGTTCCACGTGGAACATTCGATAGTCTTCAAGTTGACCTGAATCAGCAATATCATTTTTATCGATAGCGGTCATGAAAACCTGGGCACCCAAATCCGCCAAATAATTTATCAGCCTGGCTTTATTGGCTGCATCCAATTCCGATGTCAGATCATCGATCAAAATACAACTGCTTATATTCTTTTGTTGTATAAGTAATTTGACCTGAGCGATTTTCAATGCCAACACGAATAGCTTGAGTTGACCTCTGGAAACATAATCTCTGGCCAAATAGCCATTGATCGATAACTTAAAATCATCCCGGTGTGGACCCAGCTGGGTATGCCCGTAACGCAAATCCCTTGCAAGATTGTGTTCCATCAATTCCAGAAAATCCCTGTCTGTATTCCAACCCGCTATCATCTGCAAATCTATTTTGCCAGGTTCAAGAAAAAGGTTTGCTATCTCCCTGAAAACCGGTTCAAGCCGCTGCATATATTGGCATCGCAAATCATGCACTATTGTACCGTATTGCACTATTTCCTGATTCCATACTTGTAATTGAGCAAGCTGCCGCTGTTTCAACAATGCGTTGCGCTGCGCCAGACATTTTTTAAAATTTTTCCAGGCCGGCAAAAAATTCGGATATAAATTGAATGCGCCCCAATCGATAAATTCCCTGCGTATCTGAGCGGCGCCATCGAGCAGAATATAACTTTTGGGATGGATGACTTGCAAAGGTAAGGCGTAGGCCAAATCCGATCGGGTTCTATTATTCTGCCCATTAATCCGGATTTCAACCTGCTTGTTATCAACACGAACACCTATTTGCGTATGCAGATTATCGTTGTGTCTGGAACTGCCGGAAACAATAATCTCTTGCTTGCCTTGTTGAATAATTTTATTAATCGAATGAGAGCGGAATGATTTTGCCCGGCCAAGTATAAAAATAGCCTCGAGTAAAGAACTTTTACCGCTGCCATTGTCACCATAAATTAAATTAATGCCAGCAGAAGCGGTTAAGGATATTTGTTTGATATTGCGGACGTTGTAAATATCAAGTTTCTGCAAAACCATCGAAAACAATTTATATCTTCATTGACATAATGATAAATCGATATAAATGTTGATCCGGCTCTTCTATAAAGCAACAGCTCCCATTCCTGGCACTGGTAAATACAAGCGTCTCCGAACTGACGTTGTTAATAGCATCCAACAAATACTGGGCATTGAATGCAATGGATAAGGGCTCATTATGATAATCAATAATAACTTCTTCATCAGCCTCCTCTTGTTCGGGATTATGGGTGCTGATTTTCAAACAACCTTCATTGAAAAACAAATTAACCCCTTTCGATTTTTCATTTGCCAAAATGGCAATACGGGTCAATGATTCTTTTAATTGCTGTTTCGGAAAATGTATGGGGATGTTAAAATCCTGTAAAAACACTTTGCCGAAATCAGGATATTTTGAATCAATCAATTTGGCGGAAAATACAAGATTTTTGTAATGCACCTGAATATTGTTAAGGGAGTATTCCAGGGTTACTGAATCTTCCGAATCATCCAATAACCGAATCAGCTCAATCACACCTTTGCGTGGAATGATAAATCTTGCTTCCGTTCCTGTTTCCTGCTCTATCGTATCTTCATAGATTGACAAGCGATGTCCGTCTGAGGCGACAAACTTGATTGTATTGTTGAATACATTAAGCATCAGGCCATTCAAATAATAGCGGACATCCTGAAGCCCCATGCAAAAAGCGGTTTTTTGCAAGGCGTTTTTTAATTGCCCGCTTTGCATGACAACCGAGTGCTCAAAACTATCGGAAATAAACTCAGGATAATCTTCCGCGTTCAGTGTATTTAATGAAAAACGGCTACGTCCGGAGCTTATTTTAAGTTTGTTCTCTTGTAAGACAAATTTGATATCGACATTTTTTGAAAAAGAACGACAAATATCCAGTAATTTCCTGCCCGGAACCGTTGTTGCTCCCGCTTGCGCAGGATCCAGATTGATTTTGGCGATTATCTGAATTTCCAGATCCGTACCCGTCAGAATGAGTTGCGAATTCTCGAATTTAAGCAAAACATTCGCAAGAATGGGCATGGTTTGTTTTTTTTCAATAACATTGACGATTTGCAGCAGAGGCGTCAACAATTGATCTCTAGTTATAATGAATTTCATAAAATATAAAAGATTATTTATTATCAAGGATAAAAATTATGTTAGAAAAAGCCTTTACTTTATATTTTTCAAAAACTTAAAACCCAATTAAATTTGTTTGTAAATACTGGGTTGCATGTGTCGGGTTTGTGGATAAATGAAAGGATTGCAAACAATCAACGCTTATCCACAGTCTTTCCCATATTTTAATGGGCTAAGGTTCGTAGCAGGTTTTGGTAATCTTCATTGATTTTATGATCACTTTCCCTTAATTTTTTTATTCTTTTACAAGCATTGATCACTGTTGTGTGATCGCGCCCGCCAAAGGCATCACCAATTTCAGGCAAACTGTGATTGGTCAATTCCCGGGACAAACTCATGGCAATCTGCCGGGGCCGGGTGATAGACTGTTTACGGTTTTTTGACGATAAATCCGCGACCCGGATTTTGAAATATTCAGCCACTGTTTTTTGTATATTTTCGACACTGATCAAGCGATCTTGCAAGGAAATCAAATCATGTAATGCTTCCTTGGTGAACTCTATCGTAATGGGTTTACCCGTGAATTGGGAGTTGGCAATGACACGGCTCAATGCACCTTCTAATTCTCTGACATTGGATGGAATACGCTTACCGATAAAGAAAGCAACTTCCTGCGGCAAGTCAACGTGAGCGGCATAAGCTTTTTTCATCAGAATGGCCGCCCGCGTTTCCAAATCAGGCGGTTCGATTGCAACCGGTAGTCCCCATCCGAACCTTGATTTTAAACGATCCTCTAAACCACTAATTCTTTTAGGGTATTTTTCGCAGGTCATGACCACTTGGTGTCTGTTTTCCAAAAGATTGTTAAAAGTGTGGAAAAACTCTTCCTGGGAACGATCTTTACCTGCAAAAAACTGGATGTCATCGATTAATAAGGTGTCGACGGTACGGTAATATTCCTTGAAAGCATTGATCGAGTTTTGTTGCAAGGCTTTGACCATATCCTGGACAAACTTTTCAGAGTGCAAGTAAACGATATTGGAAGAAGGGTTTTTTCTTAAAATAGCATTGCCTATGGCATGCATCAGGTGGGTTTTCCCTAAACCCGAACTGCCATAAATCAGTAACGGATTATAAGCCCGGCCAATATTTTCCGACACTTGTATCGAAGCGGCCTTTGCCAGTTGATTGGATTTACCCTCAACAAAACTTTCAAAAGTGAACATGACATTGAGATTGTTAGGCCGGCGTTTTTTGGCATTTGGTGGTTTAGGCTCGTTGACCGCAGGTTTCGCTGTACTGTCTTTACTGCCGATTGCCAGAATAACAGTCATATTGCCATCATAAAATTGTGCGATTGTTTGTTCAATTTTGGACAGATGGTGTTCCCGCACCCAATCCATGACAAAACGGTTTGGTGCTAATAATTTAATCTGATCCTGCTCTTCAACCGCTTGTAGCGGGCTGATCCAGGTGCTGAAGTCAGATGCTGAAATTTCATTTTCCAGTTTGGCAAGGCAAGTGTTCCAAATAGAGCTCATTAATTTTTAATGGTAAATCAGGTTGAATGAATGAAAAAAGACGTTAACCGGTTTTTACTTGTAACGCTGCGATTATTGTGTAAAGGTATGTAAAATTGACATTAGGGTACAAATTATTTTATCATCCCACGTCTTTTTTATCCGTTTTTTATAAAACAATTCTGATCAGGATTTAACAGCAATGAAAAGAACATATCAACCCAGTAAAATCAAACGCGTACGCACTCATGGTTTTCGTGCCAGAATGGCTACCAAAGGTGGCAGAAGAGTGCTTAATGCACGCAGGGCAAAAGGCCGGGCTAAATTAACTGTGTAAGTTGGCTGAACAAAGATTAAGTTTTCCTCTGCGGCTACGCCTGACAAAACCAGCCGAATACAGGCAAGTATTTGAACAACCCCAAAAAAATACGGATCGTTATTTTACTGTATTGTCTATAAGGAATAAATTGGATCATCCCCGGTTGGGGCTTGCGATTGCGAAAAAAAATATAAAACAGGCGGTT
The DNA here is from genome assembly GCA_964509475.1 of uncultured Methylococcaceae bacterium. GTDB lineage: Bacteria > Pseudomonadota > Gammaproteobacteria > Methylococcales > Methylomonadaceae > CAZDXJ01. Next base: position 26,029 of record CAZDXJ010000026.1, read on the forward strand.
CGTCGGAACAAAATAAAACGGGCTGTTCGGGAAAGCTTCAGATTGAATCAACACCAGCTTGGAAATATCGATATAGTGGTTTTGGCACGCAGGGACGCCGCTTCAGTATCGTCAAAGAGATTAATGGCCGTTTTGCAAAAGCATTGGCAAAAATTGATCAACGGACATCTGTAACCACTCTTGTTTTGTACGCGTCCAGGTTGTTCCAACTTCGGTTTAACCAGAATCCAAACATTATTGAAATATTAGGGTCACTGGTTGACTTTCATTTAAGATTTTTTATAAACCCCTCAACAAGGGTGGTTTCGACCCTGCTCCGGAAAAATTTGGTAACAAAAGAATGGATAATATTAGGTTTGTACTGATTCTCGCTTTTTCAATTATTCTCTATATGCTTTACGAGGCCTGGCAGATAGATTATGGCCCCAGGCCCGAGATTGCTCAACCCGTCGCTGCGATTGATACAAAAGACGATATGCCTGGCGATGCCGATGAGACCCAGACCATCGTCGAAAGCAGTGAAGCCTTACCGGCTGAAAACAAGCCTGCCAAAAATGAAGCAGTGGAAATTATGCCGGCTATCGAAGCCCAGGCAGAAAATATTATCCATGTAACAACCGATGTTATCCGGTTTGAAATTGATACCCGTGGCGGCACGATACGCAACCTGGATTTATTGGCTTATCCGATAGAACAAGAAAACCCTTACGTAACCAAAGTACGTGGTTTGATTGGCTTGCCACCTGAACAAAAAAACACCAACCCAATACGCCTGTTCAATAACAGTGACGAATTATTGTTTCTGGCGCAGAGTGGTTTGATTGCAGGGGGTAGCGCATCGATGAGTGCGCCTAATCATCATACGCCGTTGCAAGCCATGCAGCAGCATTATGAATTACACCCTGATCAAAACAGCCTGCGTATTCCATTGACCTGGACCGATGGCAACGGTATCGAGGTGACCAAAACCTATATTGTCGAACGCGGCAGTTATGTCATCACCCTGGAACAAAAAATAAGCAACCGCTCTTATGATACCTGGACAGGGAGACAATACACCCAGTTGTTGCGCAAACCTTATTCGGACAAAAAAGGTAACAACTTTATCCGTACCTATGCCGGTGGTGTGGTCTATACCGAAGAAGACAAATATCAGAAAATTGATTTTGACGATATGGCAGATGAAAACCTGAATGTGGAGACCACCGGGGGCTGGAGTGCGATGGTGCAACATTACTTCGCATCAGCCTGGATACCGCCATCGGATGAAACCAATCATTTCTATACCAAGGAGCTGAAAAACTGGCGTTATGTCATTGGTTCTTATTCCGAACCGGTCAATGTACAGCCCAATTCGGAAAAAATTCTGACTTCACGTCTTTATGCCGGGCCAAAAATACAGCCGGTCATGGAAAAAATCGCAACCGGCCTGGAACTCACCGTTGATTACGGTTGGCTGACTTTTATCGGCAAGCCGATTTACTGGCTGCTCAACAAGATATTTACCCTGGTTGGCAACTGGGGTTTCGCGATCATGGGCGTTACCCTGATCGTCAAGGCTCTATTTTTCAAATTGTCTGAGGCCAGTTATAAATCGATGGCCAAAATGCGCAAGATTCAACCCAAATTACAACAGTTGAAAGAAACCTATGCCGATGATCGTCAACGCTTCAACACCGAAATGATGGCGATGTACAAACGGGAAAAAGTCAATCCGATGGGGGGGTGTTTTCCGATAATGGTACAGATACCGGTATTCATTTCCCTGTATTGGGTATTGATAGAAACGGTGGAATTACGGCAAGCGCCCTTTCTGTTATGGATAACGGATTTGTCGGTACAGGATCCATTTTTTGTATTACCTGTATTGATGGGTATTACCATGAAAATTCAGCAAAGCCTGAATCCGGCACCGATTGATCCCTTACAAGCAAAAATCATGAAAATGTTTCCATTTGTTTTCACGGTCTTTTTCCTGTTCTTCCCGGCCGGTCTGGTGTGGTACTGGGTGGTCAACAACACATTGTCTTTCATTCAGCAATGGTATATTACCCGCAACATCGAGGCGGCTGAGAAAAACAGCTGATCACAAGGCGATGGACACGCATTCCGAAACCATCGCCGCAATTGCCACACCGCCCGGCAATGGCGGTGTTGGCATTATCCGCATTTCAGGAACCAAAGCGCTTGCTATTGCCAGATACTTTCTGAACAAAACGCCCATACCGCGTTACGTACATTACACCGATTTCACCGATCAGAACGGAACCGTCATCGACTCCGGTCTGTTGCTTTATTTCAAGGCACCGCACTCCTTTACCGGTGAAGATATCCTGGAACTGCAAGGTCACGGTGGCTCCGTGGTTATGGATATCTTGTTACGCCGGATATTGGCCTTTGATGTCCGGTTGGCAAGACCGGGTGAATTTTCCGAACGGGCCTTTCTCAACAATAAACTGGACTTGGCTCAGGCCGAAGCGATTGCTGATCTGATAAACAGCAGTACAGAACAATCCGCGCGCTGTGCCGGACGCTCCATGCAGGGTGTTTTTTCCAAAAAAATAAATGCCTTGCTTGAAGAACTGATCGAATTGAGGACCTATGTCGAAGCCGCCATTGATTTTGTCGATGAAGAAATTGATTTTTTAAGCGACGGCATCGTCGAAAAAAAAATTATTGCCCTTGCCGGTAGAATCCGTAATATCAACAGGACAGCCCAACAAGGCCAATTATTGCGTGATGGCATGAACATCGTATTGGCAGGCAAACCCAATGCCGGAAAATCCAGTCTGCTGAATGCCCTGGCCGGTTTTGATGTGGCTATTGTTACCGACATCGCCGGTACGACTCGTGATATCTTGCGTCAATCCATTCAAATTGACGGTATGCCGTTGCATATTATCGATACCGCGGGTTTACGTGACAGTGAAAATGTCATAGAGAAGGAAGGCATACGCCGGGCGCATCAGGAAATACAACAAGCCGATCGTGTTTTGCTGTTGGTGGACAGCCGTGAACAATTCGTTGATCCGGCATTATTGCAGACCCTGCCCGGAAAAATACCGATCACGGTACTTTACAACAAAATTGACTTGACGGGACAGCCACCAGGACAGCAAGACAACGGTTTTTATATCTCGGTAAAAACCGGTGCCGGCATGGATTTGCTGAAGCAACATTTAAAAACCTGCATGGGCTATCAGGAAGATGCGGACAATGTCTTTATTGCCAGACGCAGGCATATTGAAGCCTTGAATCAAGCCCATGCAGCACTTGAAAATGGCCTGCAACATCTACGGCAAAGACAAGCCGGAGAACTGGTGGCTGAAGAACTGCGTCTGGCTCAAAACAGTCTGGGCGAAATTACCGGCAAATTTACATCGGATGATTTGTTGGGGCGTATATTTAGCAGTTTTTGTATTGGAAAGTAACCTAGTAAAAATCAATAAATTAACAGATAAAATAAGAAAATAAAAACAATGATTTAGATAGTTTATCTTGTTTTTGGCTTCTTTTAGTTATCCTTTTCTTTACTATTATTTACACCTAATTTACACTAAAACCAAACTTGGTGTAAAAATGGTGTAAAAAATGAAGATAACAATCAATAAAAGAAAGGCTAAAGCTGGAACACTCAGCCTTAGGCTTGAGTTCTATCATGGTTACACCAAAACCCCTGAAGGCAAGATAAAGCACCATAGAGAATATGAGAATCTCAACATTAAGAAATAATAAACAGCCCTGTTAGGTTGGTTTTCAGGGCTATTTATCCATTCTTCTATAGTAAGTGTATTTTGTAACAGTTTTGGTTACAGCTTAATGTTAGATACAGTCAATTTATGGCTACCACAAAGCCAAACATCAACAGCAATTCTTAACAATCTTGAGAGAGTAAAAGAACATACTTCCACCAGTACAGCAGAAGTTTCATTTTCTGGCTATATTGATAATTATCAGGTATCAATCTTTAATCATGGCATCAGTTTAAAGGGAAGTTTAGCCAAGTATCATTTAGGGGATAATTTCCATACTCTCACAAGGAAAGCCACACAAGAAGCCATAGAAAGCCTATCTGATAGCCTTAACCTTAAACTAAGTGAAGCAGATGTTAAAAGGGTAGATATTGCTGAAAACTTCATTATGAAGCATCAACACAAAGCCTATTATGATTTACTGGGCACTTGCCAGCACTTTAAGCGATTAGAACAGCCTAAGAGCATTTATTACAGTAATTCCAATAAACAGTTAATATTTTATAATAAGGTGGCTGAAGGCAAACATAAGGGGCTTAATTCCCCAGCAGTTTGGGATAATAAGCAGGTTCTTAGGTATGAGTTTAGGTACCTGAAAAAACCCCATATTTATCTTGATATGCCAGATATAACAGCACAAAGCCTTTATGAGGCTTTGTTGCATAAACCAACAGAATCCCCATATTTCAGAGTATGAAGAGTAAA